>CP073261.1:614166-921250 GCA_019739335.1 Erythrobacter sp. | reverse complement strand
CATTGCTGTGCTCGGGCTGTTGCAGGGTTCGGCAGCGGTGGTGATCGGGGCGATGCTGCTGTCGCCGCTGATGGACCCGATCATGGGCGTGGGCTTCGCACTGGCGGTGGGTGATTACAAATGGTTGCGGCAATCGGCCCGTTCCCTGGCCATCGGCACCGGGTTTGCAGTGCTGTTTTGTGCGCTGCTGGTGTTCCTTTCCCCTTTGCAAACGATCACTTCGGAAATCGCCGCGCGCACCCGGCCCAGCCTGCTCGATCTGGGGGTAGCCTTCTTCTCCTCGGTAGCGGGCGCCTATGCGATGATTCGCGGGCGCGAGGGAACGATCGTGGGTGTGGCGATCGCTACCGCGCTGATGCCGCCACTGGCGGTGGTGGGCTTCGGCCTTGCCACGCTGAACGCGACGATCTTTTGGGGCGCGTTGTTCCTGTTCATCACCAACCTGATGGTGATCGCGCTCACGGCAACCGGGATGGCCCGCCTGTACGGCTTTTCCACCAGCCTTTCTGACAAGCACACAAGGATGCAGACTTTCCTGATTTTCAGCGCTTTCGTGGTGCTGGCAATTCCGCTGTTCCTGTCGCTGCGGCAGATCGTGTGGGAATCGCAGGCGACGCGGCAGTTCAACACGGTGATTGTCGATACGTTCGACGGCCAGGCAACCGTCTCCCAATTGACGACCAACTACGAAAGCAGCCCGATCCGGGTTTCGGCCAACGTCTTCACACCCCAGATCATCGTCGATGCCGAGGCGAGGGCCGAAGCCACATTAACCCGGCGGCTGGGCCGCGAAATCGAGGTCACGCTGACGCAGGTGCGGGTCGGTGCCGGATCGCAGGCGCAAGAGATGGCGCAGCTTTCCGCCGCGCGTGAGGAAGAGGCGGAGGCGCGGGCGCGGGCCAACGATATCGCCGAGCGGCTGGCAATGCTCGCGGGCGTGCCTGCGGAGGATGTGACGGTGGACCGCGAACGCCGCCGTGCCCTCGTCTCTGCCCGTCCGCTCGACGGCGCAAGTTTGGCTGCCTATCGCGAGCTGGAACGGCGGATTGCGGCGACCGAACCCTCATGGGACATCCGTTTCGCCCCGCCGCTGCGCCCGCTGCCCGAGATAGTTTTCGATGGCGAGGAACTAACCGCAGAAGGCCGCCGTGCGCTGGTGCTGGCGACGTGGGCGCAGGACCGCGTCGGTGTGCCGGTGCGACTGGAGGGTCCGGAAGCCTCGATAGCGGCACTACGCGCGATTCTGGCCGAAGACGACAACTCGATGCTGGCGGAGGTCAGCGGCACCGGATACGGCCCCGTCACCGCCAGCTGGGCCACCGGAGAATAGCCATGATGCCCACCGAACTCACCGCCCTCGCGCTCGCCGGGGTACTGCTGCTTGTGCACATCTTCGTTGCGATCCATATGACTACCCAGCAATACGGCAGGGACTGGAATATGGGCGCGCGCGACGAGGCGCTGCCGCCGCTCAATCCGGTCGCTGGGCGCCTCGACCGGGCGCGCGGCAATTTCCTCGAGACACTGCCGCTGGCGATTATCGCGCTGGGCGGGGTGGTGCTGGCGGATAAGGCGGACGAATGGACCGCGCTTGCCGCATGGGTGTGGCTGGGCGCGCGGGTAGTCTATCTGCCGCTCTACTGGACGGGCGTGCGGAAAGTTCGCACGTACGTGTGGGGCGTGGCGCTGCTGGCGCTGGTCTATGTGCTGGGAGTGCTGTTACTGGGATAGGCTAGACCCGCTCCCGTCCCGATTGCGCCAGCCGCTGGCGTGACGTGTTTCCGGGCACCGCAACATGAACCGAAGGATCGTATTCCACGCCAACCGCTGCGCTGCCTTCCTCGACCCACACTTCGGTTTCGGTGTGGCTGTAGCCGCTGGGGAAATAGCGAATGCGGTAGCCGTCCGGGTGGTCGCTCCAGCGCCCGCTTGGCACCGTGCGGCTGCCTTCTCCCAGCGGCACATCCCCGGTCAGCACGGCGATCCGTTCGAGCTCGCCGAAGTTCGCTCCGCTGGTCAGCCCCCGCCGCAGGTCGGCTTCGGCCTGGAAGGCGGCGCGCAAAGGAGCGGGGATTTCTCCCATGACACGCCCCATCGCACGACGGGGAACGAGGTCCATGGCTGAACGATTGAGCCGGGCGAGCTGGTTGCGGCTAAGCAACCGGGCCGCCACGACTTGCAGGTTGCGATTCAGATCCTCGAACTTGGCGCGCGAAAGCACCGCCCAGATCAGCGACTGGACGTCGGTCTGCGCGATATCGGGGTGCTGCACCGAATTGCGCAGGATGTCCCGCACCACTTCATCTTGTGAACCGCGAATCGGTGCGTAGAGATACCCGTCCCCACCGCCGGGGCCGTGGGTGCCGGCGTGCAGGCAATAGCTCTGAGTGGAGAATTGCCAGTAGCCCGGCTGGAGGATGAAGCCTCCGCGTTCGGTGCGGGCGAGATCGGTCATGCGCGAGGGCGCGATAGGGGGGGTGGTTGCATCCAGCGCCGCGTTACCCCAAACCGCGTCTTCCAGCTTGGTGGAGATTGGCGCTTCGCCGTTCAGCCAGCGATCGACGCCGAGATTGCCGAGCAAATCGCCCACTCCCCCAAGCAGGCCACCAAGGTCCTGCGCCTTGGCCGAGCCCGCAGCCAGCGTGCCACAAGCCAATGCCCCGGCAGCAAAGCCCCGCCGTGTCATCGTGGAATCGAAAGTCATCGCGCATCCCCCTCAATCTGCGAAGGTGGAAGCCTAACGCATTTCGGCGACGAGGAAAACCGCTGTCAGGCTGCCAGTTGCAGCGGAATAATCTCGCCCGACAAGTACATCTTGCGCGCCTTGGCCCGGCTGAGCTTGCCCGACGAGGTGCGCGGCAGGGTGCGAGGGGGGACCAGTTCGACTACGCAGGCCATGCCGGTCACGGCGCGGACCTTGTCAGCGATCTGGTTGCGCAAGCGGACTCGCTCGTCTGGATCGGACACGCGGCAATGCACCAGCACGGCGGCGGATTCCTCACCGCTCTCGGTCTCGATCGCGAAGGCGGCGATGTCGCCGTGGTTGAAGCCCGGCAATTGCTCCACCGCCCATTCGATATCCTGCGGCCAGTGATTCTTGCCGTTGATGATGATCATGTCCTTCGCCCGACCGACGATGAACAAATAACCATCGGCAAGATAGCCCATGTCCCCGGTATCGAGCCAGGCCCCCTTGCCATCCTCACTCGGGACGAGGCAGTCCTGCGTCGCCGCCTCATCACGGAAGTAGGAATGCATAACGCTGGGGCCGCGGCACCAGACCTTGCCGATCTGGTGATCGCCGCGCACATCGCCGTTCTCGCCGCGAATCTCGACTTCCATGTCGGGCAGTGGCTTGCCGCAATTGACGATGGCGCGATAGCGCGCGGGGCGAGAGAGATTGCGGGGAGAGCCGGAAAGGCGTTCCTCCTCCACCAGTTCCACCCGAATCCCTTCGCCCGGCGGCATCACCGTGACCGCCAGCGTCGCTTCGGCCAACCCGTAGGAGGGCGTGAAAGCGCTCGCCTTGAACCCGGCATCGGCAAAGGCGTTGACGAACTGTTGCATCACGTCAGGCCGGATCATGTCCGCGCCATTGCCTGCCAGCCGCCAGCGCGAAAGGTCGAAGCGGTCGGCCACATGGCTCTGACTGGAAATCCGCCGCGCACAAATGTCGTAACCGAAGGTCGGCGAATAGCTCATCGACTGGCCCTGGTTGCGGCTGATCAGTTCGAGCCAGGCGAGCGGGCGGCGGGCGAAATGCTCGGTCTTGAGATAGTCGGCGCTGACCTGATTGCCGATCATCGAGAGGAAGCAGCCGACCAGCCCCATGTCGTGATAAAAAGGCAGCCAGCTCACCCCGCGATCGCCTTGGCCGATGTTCATGCTGGTAGCATGACCATAGAGATTGTGCAGCAGCGCGCGATGGGTGACGGCGACTCCAGTAGGGAAACGGGTCGAGCCGCTGGAATATTGAAGGTAACAGATGTCGTCCGGCTTGGCTTCGGGCAGCGAAACATCGCGCGCATCAAGCGCCGCGAATTCCACCCAGTTCATGCCCGTGCAGCCCTGCTTGGCCGCCGCCTGCGCCGCCATTTCGCCGATTTCGCCCGGATAGAGCAGCAGCTTGGGATCGCTGCTGGCGAGTTGCACGCCGAGCTGTTCGATATAGCTTTCCTTGCCGCCAAAGGTGGTCGGCAGCGGCAGCGGCACTGGCCATGCCCCGGCATAGACGCAGGCGCAGAACATCGCGGTGAATTCGGGGCTGGTCTCGGCGATCAGCGCCACCCGATCGCCTTTGGCGATGCCCATTGCGGCGAGTCTACGGGCATAGGCCAGAGCGTCCTCGCGCAGTTCGCGGAACGGATAGGCGCGTTCCAGCGTGGCGCGCGGATCGTAGAAATTGAGGCCCTTCTCGCTACGCGCGGCGTAGTCGATCGCTTCGTTGAAGGTGGCGAAGTCCGACCGGCGGCGCGGTAGCGGGCAATCGTTCGGTGTCGGGGCGTTCGATGTCGGGGTGAGTTCGGCCATACGAGCTTTTCGCTAACCCTTGTGCTGCGCGCTCTTGTGGCGCGTCATGAAATAAAAAAGCGGCGTCGAATTCTGCCCGACACCGCTACAATCTTTCCCATTTGAAGGGAAGTGTGGCACGATTATGGCCAAAGGAGCGCGATAGCAGGGCCGATGAAGGGCGCAAAGCAGTATCAGAGGCGCGAGAAGCGCGCTCCCAAGCCGCTGACTTCGGCCTCGCTGCATGAACTGGCGCTGACCTACGTCGCGCGGTTTGCGACCAGTGCGGCAAAGCTGGAGCGCTATCTGGCGCGCAAATTGCGCGAGCGCGGTTGGGCGGAAGAGGAGCAGGCCGACTTGCCCGCACTGGTCACGCGCTTCGTCGACCTCGGCTATATCGACGATGCCGTCTATGCCCGCGCTAAGTCGGGTGACCTACTCAGGCGCGGCTTCGGTGCGAACCGGGTTAACCAGGCGCTGGGGCAGGCAGGCATTGCGGAATCTGTGCGCGCCGATGTTGCTCCGGGCGAGGCAACCCGCCGCCGCGCGGCGCTGCATCTGGCGCGCAAGCGCGGCTTCGGCCCTTTCGCGCTTCAGGCTGTGGACAGGGAAAAGCGCGAAAAAGCGATTGCAGCCATGCTGCGCGCGGGCCACAGCTTCGATCACGCCCGCGCGGTGATCGATGCCGAGAGCGAAGCGCAGGCGGACGAATGGCTGGCCGAAGCGGAGGCCGAAGCGGAGGAATGGGACGATGACGGGTTTGCGTGAATGTGTGTTGGTGGCGATGGCGCTGCCTCTCCTTGCCTGTTCGCCGCAGGCTGCCGAGCAGGTGCCCGAAGCCTCCGGTTCCGCCGTGGCTACCGCCAATACTCACCCGGTTTCAGGGCTGGAGGTGATTCCCGTCACGGTCACCACTGCCAGCGGTGCCCATATCATCCAGGCCGAATTGGCCGCCAGCCGCGAGGCGCAGCGGCAGGGTTTGATGTTCCGCACCGAAATGGGCCCGGACGAGGGGATGCTGTTTCCCTATGACGAGCCCGAAATGATGGGCTTCTGGATGCGCAACACGGTGATTCCGCTCGACATTATCTTCATCGATGAGGAAGGCACGATCATCAATATTGAGCCCGGCGTTCCCTATAACGAGGAAAGCGTCGAGTCCGAACGGCCCGGCATTGCCGTGCTCGAACTCGTTGGCGGGCGTGCGGAAGAACTGGGGATTGCTCCCGGCGACAAGGTCGAGTGGTAAAGCCCTCGCTAAGGCTTGGCCTGCCAGCCCGAATCCGCTAACCGCCCGGTCCATGAGCTTTCTCGGCAAGATCTTCACCTGGTGGGACGGGGCCACCTTCGGCACGCAACTGTGGTCGGCGCGCAATGGCGAGCACATCGGCACCGATGCGCAGGGCAACAGGTATTTCCGCTCGAAGAAGGTGAAGCAAGGTCAGCGTGAACGGCGCTGGGTGATCTACAACGGCGCCAACGATGCGAGCAGGGTGCCCGCCGAATGGCACGGCTGGCTGCATGGCTCCTACGACGCGCTGCCCGAAAGCCACCTGCCGCCGCCTAAGATCTGGGAAGTTGATTACACCCCAAACGCCACCGGTACCGATTCGCGCTACCTGCCCGCAGGCGCGCTGGACCGGGGTGGCCGTCGTGCGGCCGCGACCGGCGATTACGAAGCATGGTCGCCCGACGCGTGATGGCCCCGCGCGCGGTCGTTTTCGGCGCGGCGCTGCTTGTGCCCGTATTGGTTCTGGCTGCCTGCGATAGTGCTCCGCCCGCGCCGCAGGCCGAACAGACCGAGGTTCCGGAGGAGTTCCAGACTGCCGAGCGCCCGCCGCAACCCGAGACCACGGCAGGCATCGGCACGCCGATGGATGAACGGTTGGCCACAATCGGCCTCGTCAACAAGCGCAACAACATCAGCCGCGATATCGAAATGTATCCCGGCGAATCGCGGCGGATCGACGATGTCATCATCCGCCTGTCCGCCTGCGAGCGAACCGCGCCGTGGGAAGACCCGCAGCAGACCGGTGCCTTCGTCCAGGTCTTCGTCAACGAGCGTAGCGACAACGATGCGGAACTGCGCTGGAACCCGGTGTTTTCCGGCTGGATGTTCAAGGAATCGCCCAGCCTCAACGTAGTCGAGCACCCGATCTACGATGTCTGGCTGAAAGACTGCGCGATGAGCTTCCCCGGCGAGGAGGAAGCGGTATCCGAGGGCGAAGACGAAGATAGCTGACGCAGTTCGGCGATAGCTTCGGGCAGGGAGCAGCGCGGCTGTTGCACCGCCGCCTGCGCCAGCAGTTCCTGATAGCGATCGCGCGGTATCTCGACCGCTCCCAGCGAGGCGAGATGTTCGGTCATGAACTGGCAGTCGAGCAGGACATATCCCGCGCGCCGCATCAGTGCCACCAGCCAGGCCAGCGCCACCTTGCTGGCATTGGGCACGCGGCTGAACATGCTTTCGCCGCAAAACACCCGATCGAAGGCGACGCCGTAAAGCCCGCCGACCAGTTCGCCGCCCAGCCAGCATTCCACCGAATGGGCATGGCCGTGACGATGCAGGTTGCGGTAGCTGGCATCGACCACATGGCTGATCCAGGTTTCGGGATAATCTGTGCGGGGCTGGGCGCAGGCATCGATCACCGCGCCGAAATCGCCGTCCACCGTAACCGTGAATCGGTCCTGCTTCAGCAGCTTGGCTAGCGATTGCGAACAGCGGAACCCATCGAGCGGCAGGATCGCCCGGTTGCGCGGCTCGACCCAGAACACTTCGCTGTCGTCGCGCGAATCGGCCATCGGGAACACCCCGCTGCGATAGGCGAGCAGCAAGGTCTCCGGCGGGATCAATTTGGGCGCGGGGGAGTGCATCGCCCTCCTGTAACACCAAGCGCGCACGTCGTCGCTTGCCATCGCGCGCGGCCCGATATAGAGGCGCGCTTCCCTGCAGGGGTGTAGCTCAGCTGGTAGAGCATCGGTCTCCAAAACCGAGGGTCGTAGGTTCGAATCCTATCGCCCCTGCCATTTCATTCGATTTGTGTGTCATGCTCCCACGTCCGTGGGAGCGTCCTCCCGGCTGTTCCCTCCGCTTCGCTGCGGGGCCGGTCCGGGCGGCCGTTCGGCCTTGCGGTCGCAAGAGCGACCGTGCGCTAACTCAAATCCTCCCCGGGACGGGGAGGGGGACCGCCCGAAGGGTGGTGGAGGGGTCCGCCCAGCCAGGCAAACTTGGCCACAGCAATCCCAATCCCAAATTAACCATATCACCCCTAAAGCGGCAGCGATGACCGCGCGCCTGCTCCACCATGTCCGCAATGCCGATTGGCTCACCACTGAGCGCGTGCGCGGTTACGCGGTAATCCTTGGCCTTGCCTCGCTGGCGCTGCTGGCCAATTCCTACATCAAGGCGATGGGCGTGGACGGGACCGATTTCCTCGCCTTCTGGGGCGCAGGGCACGTGACCGTGGCGGGCGATCCGGCTGCGGCCTACGATCTGGCGGTGCAGGAACGTGTGCAGACCTCCACCGGTAGCAGCGGCTGGTTCGCCTTCGTCAATCCGCCGCCATTCCTGTTCGCCGCTGCGCTGTTCGGGGCCTTGCCGTTCCCGCTCGCATGGCTTGCCTGGGTGTTGGTGACCTTTGCTTTGTGGGCCTGGGCGACGTTCCGGGCCTTCCCGCGCTTGTGGCCGCTGGTGCTGGTCTACCCCGGCGCGCTGCTGGCGGCAGGTCACGCGCAGACGGGTCTGCTGACCGGGGCCTTGCTGGTGGGAGGGGTGGCTCTGCTCGGAAAGCGCCCAATGCTGGCCGGTGCCCTGCTCGGCGCGCTCATCATCAAGCCCCATCTGGCGCTGCTGGCCCCGTTCTGGCTGGCCGGCGCTGGCCAGTGGCGCGCCTTCATCGCTGCCGGAGCCAGCGCGACCGGGCTGGTCCTGCTGTCATGGCTCGCCTTCGGCACCGAAACAATGGTCGCCTACACCACCAGCTGGCAAGCCAGTGCCGCGATCATGGACGGTGCGGGGGTCGATCTCTATCTGCGGATGGCGACACCCTACAGTCAGATCAGCCTGTTCGCGCCCGAGGGCACGGCTCTGGCACTGCAAGGCGTGATCACGTTAGGGATGGTTGTCCTCGCCGTGTTGGCTGGCAAGCGGATGCAGGGTGATCCATTGGCCAGCGGCGCGCTGGTGCTGGCGGCCACCGCGCTCGCATCGCCCTATCTGTTCAATTACGATCTGCCCTTCCTGATCCTGCCGACGCTGTGGCTGGTACGCGAAGGACTGTGTGGGGGCTTCCGCCCCTACGAAAAGCTCGTTCTCGTGCTGCTGTACGCCGCCCCTTACGCTACCCGCGCTGTCGCGCTGCCACTCGGCATCAATCTGATGCCGCTGGCGACACTGGCCTTGGTCTTGCTGGTCTGGTCACGCAGAGCCGCTGCCGAAAGGATATAAGCGCCCTGCTTCGGCCCACTCCCGGGAACCGCCGTCGCAGTCGGGGATTTCACCTCCGCAATACTACCGCCAAGGAGGAGATTCACATGGCGAAGCTTTTTCGCAGTACTCGTCCCGATAGCTGGACGAGCCCGCGTCCGTTTTCCGACCCCAGCTATCGCGCGATGGCGCATGGCAAGATCCTGCCGATGGAAGAACCGGGCTTCTGGGAACGCCTATTCAGGCGCGGATAGTAGCTGAACCGAGGCCGACGCTACTCGCCATCACGGGTTCAGATTTCGTGCGGTAAACCGTTCTTCAGCAGGGACGAGTTGAGAAACTCAGATTTGCCGGTAAGAAAGCAGGGAGCCACATGATGTCGAGTCGCGTTTTCACTTCGAGCCGTCCGGACCGCTGGACTTCGCCACGCGCGATGAGCGATCCGAGCCTGCGCCTAGCCGCCTTTGGCCGTATCCAGCCGATGGAGCAGCCCGGATTGCTCGAACGGCTATTCAGCCGCCGCTGACCCACAGGAACCGGAGGTCAGTATTCCTCCGGCTCCTCGGGCGTCTTCTCGTGGTGGTCGGCCCCGGCCGTCCTGTCACCGCGAGCCAGAGCGAAAACCACGCCGGACAGCGCTAGCAGGGCAATCAGGTTCGGCAGCACCATCAGTCCGTTGGCGATATCGCCCAGCCGCCAGATTAGATCCGATTCGCGGCTCGCCCCGACAAAGATCGCAACGCACCAGAGCACTCGCCATCCCATGTGGAGGAGTTTCTCGCCGCGCAAGGTGGAGCCGGGAACCCGATCATAGAGGAAAGTGATCGCCCGCTCGCCATAATAGCTCCAGGTGAGCAGCGTGGTGAAGACAAACAGCAACAGGGCAATGCTCGCGACCAGCGTACCAATCGGGATCTCGGCAATCGTGAAAGGGAAGGCCGCCGCAAAGGCGCCGCTTGTCATTGCGAAGCCCTGCAACTCGGACTGCCACGCGTGTTCCACGGCCACCCCGTTGGCGCTGAAATCTCCCTGAACTGTCAGGATAACAAGCGCTGTCATCGTGCAGATTACGATCGTGTCGATGAAAGTGCCGAGCATGGCCATGCGGCCCTGGAACTGCGGGTCATCGGTCTGCGCAACCGCGTGGGCTATCGGGGTAGAGCCTTGCCCCGCCTCGTTCGAGAACAGCCCGCGTGCCACACCTGCCCGGATGGCGAGGATCAAAGCCGCGCCGACAAACCCTCCGCTGGCGCTCTGCGCATTGAATGCACCGCCAAATATGCGGCTGAAGGTTTCGGGAATGTCCTCCAGATTGAGAAGGATGGCGATAATCGCCATTACGATGTAGGCGGCCGCCATTACCGGCACGACCTTTTCGGCAACATTGCCGATCGACTTGATGCCCCCGATGATGACGATGAAAACCAGGATGGCGACGATAAGTCCGCCAAGCCATTCCTCGATCCCGAACAATTCGTTCAGCCCGTCCGCGACGGCATTGGCCTGGATTCCGTTGCCGGTGACGAGCGCGGAAATGAGCGTGCCGATGCAGAAGAACACGGCCAGCCAGGTCCACTTTTTTCCCAGACCCATCATGATGTAGCTCATCGGGCCGCCGCGGTAGGTGCCATCGCTGGTTCTTTCGCGGTAACGGATGGCCAGCGAGCCTTCGGCAAAGGCCAGCGCCATGCCGAACAGCGCTGTAATCCACATCCAGAAAATCGCTCCCGGACCGCCCAGCGCGATGGCAGTAGCGACGCCAGCCAGATTGCCTGTGCCTACTTGTCCCGAAAGCGCGGTAGAGAGCGCGGCGAAGGGGGAAATCTCGCCCTTGCCTTCGGATTTGCGCCCCGCGAACAGGCCTTTCATGGCCGGAATGAAGTTAGTGATCGGATAGGCGCGCAGGCCGATCATGAACCACAGACCTGCGCCCAACAGGATCACTGCGAGCGGTGGCAAGGGGATAACCTGGACCCCGTTCCAGGTGCCACCCCAGATAAAGTCGGCTATATTGGTGACCGGGCCGAGCAGCTGCTGGTCGATGGTCATTTCGGTTCCGGCTGCCATTGCGAGAATTTTCCCTGTTCGTCCCTGGTTCTGGCGGGCAGTGCTATCGGCGCCAGCGTCCCCTGCCTAGCCCCCAGTCGCATTTCCGGTCACATTTGTTACCAAGCGGACCTTGTTTCTTGTTGCCCCGAAGGCGTTCCGGGGGTGCTCGGCCTTGCCAAGCAGCGACAGCACCCCTAAATAGCCGATCGTCATCCGACATCGGAGCCTCGCCAAGCCCCTCCCGGACCTGTCCGGGGCGGCGCGGAGCCCTACCCGGAAGGCACGGGATTTTTTAGCGAAGCGAAAGCGAAGCCAGCATGGCCGAAGAGACCAAGAAGAAGACCAGCCCCGGCGAATTCGTACGTCAGGTACGCTCGGAAACCGCCAAGGTGGTATGGCCGACCTGGCCCGAAACCGTGCGCACGGCGATCTTTGTCGGTATCATGGTCGTCATTCTGTCGCTGTTCTTCCTCGCGGTCGATTCGCTGTTCGGATGGACGGTGCAACAATTACTGGCACTGCTCTGATCCGCTTCGCCGCTTAGACAAGATTTCAGGGAAAAAGAGGGACTTTCATGGCCGCCCGCTGGTATATCATTCACGCCTATTCCGGTTTCGAGAACAAGGTGCGCGACGCGATCCTGTCCGAAGCCGAGCGCCTCGGCCTGTCCGAAGGGGTGGAAGAGGTCGAAGTGCCGACCGAGACCGTGACCGAGATCAAGCGCGGCAAGAAGGTGCAGACCGAACGCAAGTTCATGCCCGGCTATGTGCTGGCCAAGCTGAACCTGACCGACGATGTCTATCACCTCGTGAAGAACACCCCAAAGGTGACCGGCTTCCTCGGTTCGAGCAACAAGCCGCAGCCGATTTCCGAGAAGGAAGCGGCGCGCTACTTCGGCGGAGTCGAGCAGGCCAAGTCTGCGCCGAAGCACGAGATTTCGATCAATTACGAAATCGGCGATCAGGTGAAGGTGCTCGAAGGCCCCTTCGCCAGCTTCAACGGGCTGGTCGAGGAGCTCGATTTCGACAAGGCGAAGGTCAAGGTCTCGGTCTCGATCTTCGGCCGCGCGACGCCGGTGGAACTCGATTTCGAACAGGTCGAGCTGGTCAAGTAAGACGCTGGACTTCCAGCGCTTTCAGCCGCCGATCGCACCCAGTTCGCCCGCATAGGCGAGGCTGAGCATGATCGTGTCCACCGCCGCGTGGGCGAGCACCGCGGCCCAGATCGCGCCGCCCGCGCGCAACCGTACCCACCCGAGCAGTAACCCCACCGCGCCGGTCATCAGCACGCCCGCGATTCCTTGATAAAAGTGCGCCAGACCGAACACAGCGGCCTGCACAATTAGTGCAGCCGGCATGGTTCCGGCCACGCCGGGGAGCCGCAACAATCGGTCGAAAAGGAAGCCGCGAAACAGCAATTCTTCGCCCAGGCCTGCGCCCAGCCAGGCCACCGCGACGATCCACAGCGTGAACAGCGCCGGGCTGGCGGTTATCAGATCGAGCACTTGCTGGATATCGGGGGAAGCGAGGCCTGCGGCTTCGATTGCAATCCCGCCAATACTGAAGATCGCGATCACGCCTCCCGTTGCCAGCAGTGTCAGGCCTAGCGTCTGCAGCCAGTTCGTCAGCGGCAGCAGCCCCAGCGCCTGCCGGAACCGCCCGCTCCTGCGCAGCCACAGCCATGCCACGCCGACGGCAGCCAATGCCGATAGCGGGCTGGCGAGGGCGGCGAGGACCGAGATCAGTTCGCGAGGCGGCTGTTCGCCGGTGATCGCCTGACTGATGATCGCGGGAAAGATCACCAGCATTTGCATCGTGTAATAGGCGAGGCCGACGCTCAGCACCTGCAGCGCGAAGCGCCAGTAGGTGAGCCTTTCGCGTTGGATTGGTGCTGCCGTCATTGCCCGTCTTTGTCCTGTCTTTGCCCAGTGGATCAGAACAGGCAATCGGGCTTGCTCCGCATGTCTTCGTAGAGCGCCATGGCCTCTCGCGCCAAGCTACTTTCGACCGGCGCGCCGTAGGATTTGATAGGAGCCACCATCGCCTGTGCTGCCCTCGGCACTTCGGATGCAGCGGGAAGGCCGAGACGCGCGAACAGGGTGGCGACCCCATCCGGCGCAGAGGTAAACCGCTGCATGTCCAGCACTTCGCCCAGACCGCAGGCTTCCACGTGGCGCATCGCGGCGATCCAGTAGCCGAGCCAGTATTCGATGCTGTCGGGCGTGTGTGCGGCAATCACCGCGTCCATCCCGGCAAACAGGATCGGGCGATGATCGGCGCCGAATTCGAAGTGGCCGATATCGCGCGGGTAGGCGCGGGCGAACCTGCTTGCCGAATGGCTCGCCAATGCCTTGCGGTGCTGGTGAAGCAGCGATTGCGCCTGATCGAGCGGATGGCGCAGCGGCACCAAGATCCGGGCGTCAGGGAAGGCCGAGGCCAGCGCGGGCAGGCGGGCGACATTGGCGTTGTTCTTGGAAACATAGCGGGCACCGGGAACGCCGCGCGCCAGCACCAGCGCGCGCATGTAATCGCGCAGGGCATCGGCAGTATCGGCAGGCAAGCCATCGCGGGTTGCAATCCCTCTGTCCGAAAAATCACCCGGCAGATGGCGCAGCCAGAACACTTCCTCGAAGGCCTCGGGACTGTCGGCATCGACCATCATCCCGTCGCCGTGGCTGCGTTCCTTGGCATCGGCCTTGACCTGGAACCGGCGCGACAATTGCCGCCAGATAACCGGCGACAGCACGAAAGGCATGTCGCGATAACGGTGCGTTGCCACCAGCGGATGCTGCGCCAGCAGTTCCAGCACCAGCGTGGTGCCCGCTCGCGGCAGGGCGGTGATGAAGACCGGCGCGGTCACGTGCTGCGCGGCGATGGCGCCGCCGAATTTCGACTGCTCCATCTCGCGCAGCAAGGCCTGTGGCGCGCGCGCGCCGAAGGCGAGGCGGTGGACCATGCGGTCGGCCCACGAATAGTCTTCCAAGGCCACAGATCAGCTCCGGGCGAGGCGGGATTGCAGCAGCGGCCAGAGCGCCAGCGCCGCCACAGTCGCCACCACCACCAGTGGCTGGATCGAGAAGACCAGGAAATCCTGCCAGGTCAACCAGCCAGCCCACTGCGCCAGCACCACCGGCAGCGCGGCGGCGGCGAAGGTTGCGATCAGCACCAGCGTCAGCCGCACGGTCAGCCCCAGCACTTCGATCGAGCGGCGGCGCAGCGCCGCTTCCTTATGGTCGTCGCTCAAGGCCTTGTCCGTCATCACGGCAAAGGCACCGCGCAACTCGCGGGTCATCGCCTTGGTGCGCGGCCATACGTGCAGGCCTTGGAAGGCTAGCACCAGCAGCAGGCAGGAAAGGATGTAGGCGGCGATCACGCTTTGGTTTCGGCGTCCGCAGTCTGCGTTTCGGCCGCAACCGGAGCGGCTTCGACCTTGCCCGTCATCCGTTTGATCGCGCGCTTCAGCGGGAACCACACGAAGCCCACCACCATCAGCAGCATCACGCCGAGGAAGCTGAGCATCGAGCCGATGGCAGAAAGCCCGGCGCCTGCGCCCATGTAGGCGTGGGCGGGCGTGGCGGTGACGGCAAGCAGCATGGCGGCAGCCACGGCGGGCACGGTTATCAGTTTGAACATTGCGGAAACTCCATGGTGAAATAGTCGTTCGGCACGCGGATGCCGAAGGAGAAGTTGGAGGCGAATTCATCGTCGAACGGCAGGCGGTAATCCCACACTACTTCGCCCGCCGGGGTCACTTCGAAGGCGCGGCCGGCGCGCGATTCCACGATCAGGCGATTGCCGTTCTCCAGCGGCTGGTGCATCCCCATGATGTCGGAATTGAACGCGTCGGCACTGCCGCGCGGGAAGACCACGCTGGTTTCCCCCGTTTCCGGAACAAGCCGCATGATCTGGCTGCCCGGCGTATGGCCGTTCACGATCGTGGCGCGGTTGTTGAACAGTTCGATCGTGCCGTCGGGCATGATGTCGGGATCGTGCTGGCGCACCCACGGCCCCTGCTGGTGCCATTTGAGCGCGCCATCATCCTTGTCGAGAATGGCGAGCATGTTCATTGCCCGCAGCGAAACGAGCAGGTCGCCCGCTTCCACCTGCGGCAGCCGCTCTGCGAGCGCGGGCGTGACGACTTCGATATCGTTGATATGCGTCGCATCGGTGATGGTTTCGGTGTGCGACTGGTAGAGTGCGCTTTCCAGCCCGGCATCGTGGATCGCCTTGAGCACCGACATTTCGCGGAGGATGTCCCCGTCCGCGCTCACCAGCACCACGCTGTCGTGATAGTAATGATCGGTCAGAATCGCGTCGTCGATTTCCTGCGGGGTCCAGCCGTCGGGCATATACTCCTGCGGAGTTTCGCTGGCCAGGATGTGTCCGGGAATCCAGAAGGTGTCGTTGCCCACCGCCGTTACCGAGTGGTGCAACGGCTGCTGGGTGCGCCACACGGTGTTTGAACAGGCATCGATCCGGGCGCTGCCCAGCCCGGTAAGGTTCACGATCAGCGATCCGTCGGGCATCGGCCACATGCCGTGGGTGATATAATTGTTCTGCGATGCCGGGATGCGGCGCGCCGGGATGATCTGGTCCGCATCGGGCCAGATGGCGAAGAAATCCACCGTCCAGCGGTGCACTTCGTTGCCTTCGTGGTCGAGCAGCCGCACCTGCGGTCCGCCGGGCATGGTGCCCTGGATCAGGGTCAGCCCCGGCTGCGATTTCGCCGCATCGCGCGACACCAGCCCCGTGCCCTCGTGGCTGATCGGGATCAGGATGCCGGGGCGCGAGTTCACCATCCCGCCGACGAACTGCATCGTGGTGCGGGCGCTCGCCGAAATCTGCGGGAAGGGCGGCACGCCCATGCTGCCCAGCAATCCGCCCACCATGACCGTGGCGAAGAGCATGAAGAGCCTTTCGGCCGTGTTCGACTGTTTCTTCGCCGCTTCCATGCCCAAACATGTAGCGGGTCATGGTAAATGCGGGGTAAACGCGGGCGGGCAAAATCGGCGCGGACGAGCTATCCGCGCGCTTGCCTTTTTGCGCAAAAAGGTTATGGGCGCGCCTTCCCGAACGACAGTGACGGAAACCGTGCGGAAGCCGTGGAGCGAGTCCACGGCGCTTGACCGCTTAACATGAGCTTGCCGGATACGGCAGGCGACAGTGCGAAAAGGAGGCCATTATGGCCAAGAAAATCGAAGGTTACATCAACCTTCAGGTGCCCGCGGGCTCCGCCACTCCCAGCCCGCCGATCGGCCCGGCCTTGGGCCAGCGCGGCGTCAACATCATGGAATTCTGCAAGGCCTTCAACGCTGCCACCAGCGAAATGGAAAAGGGCATGCCGATTCCGACGAAGATCACCGTTTACGGCGATCGTTCGTTCACTTTCATCACCAAGACCCCGCCTGCCAGCTACCTGCTGAAGAAGGCCGCCAACCTGAAGTCGGGTTCGAAAGAGCCGGGCAAGGCTGTCGCCGGCAAGGTGACGCAGAGCCAGGTGCGCGAAATCGCTGAAACCAAGTTCGCCGATCTCAACGCAAACGATATCGACCAGGCCATGAAGATCATCGAAGGCTCCGCGCGTTCGATGGGCCTCGACGTGGTGGAGGGCTGAACCGATGGCAAAGCAGACCAAGAAGCAGCAGCTCGTCGCCAAGCTCGACGCTGAAAAGCTCTACACCGTTGACGAAGCTCTCGCCACGCTGCGCGAGCACAAGGCCAAGTTCGACGAGACCGTCGAGGTCGCCATGAACCTTGGCGTCGACCCCCGCCATGCGGACCAGATGGTGCGCGGCATGGTCAACCTGCCCTCGGGCACCGGCAAGGACGTTCGCGTCGCCGTGTTCGCGCGCGGCGACAATGCCGACAAGGCGCTGGCCGCCGGTGCCGACAAGGTCGGTGCGGAAGACCTGATGGAAGACATGCAGAACGGCAACCTCGATTATGACCGCGTGATTGCCACGCCGGACATGATGGGCGTGGTCGGCCGCCTCGGCAAGCTGCTCGGCCCCAAGGGGCTGATGCCGAACCCGAAGCTGGGCACCGTCACCCCCAACGTGGAACAGGCCGTCAAGGACGCCAAGAGCGGCCAGGTCGAATTCCGCGTCGAAAAGCAGGGCATCATCCACTCCGGCATCGGCAAGCTGAGCTTCGACGATGCGGCGCTGAAGGCGAACTTCAAGGCGCTGACTTCGGCAGTGGTGAAGTCCAAGCCGGCGGGTGCCAAGGGCAAGTATGTCCGCAAGGTCTCGATCACCTCCTCGATGGGTCCGGGCCTGAAGCTTGATCTCACTGAGGTAGAAGGGGCGTAATTTTCTTGCGCTCCGGCCTCCGCCGGAGCGTCCTCGCTAGGCGGCCAGCTGTGCTGGCCCCGCTGCGGGCGGCCAGTCGGCCTTGCGAACCTAAGCGGGTTCGTTTGGCGGGTGAGGTTCAAATTGTCGAAAGGGCCGGGAGAGCAATCCTCCGGCCCTTTTCGTTTGCCTGCCGTCTCCGGCGCGCATAGCCTCTACGTCATGAGGATGTTTCTGGCCGCATTGGCGGCAATGGTGTTGCAGGCGAGCGGGCTGGCGGCCCAGGTCCTGCCCGATGGGCCGGTGCTGGCGGCAGGCGATCTGCGCCCGGCGCAGGATCTTTCGGGCGAATGGACCTGGTCGATCGATCCCTATCGCGACGGGCAGGCGGGCTTCCACGGCGAAGGCGCGGGGACGGGCCACCGCCGTTACGACGATACCGATGTCGATGCCGCGCGCCGCGCCAATCCGCTGGCGCTCTACGAATACGATATGGACCGCAGCCCGGTCGCCACATTGCCGTCAAGCTGGCTGACCCACGCGCCGGAGATGCGGCATTATCAGGGGCTGGTCTGGTACCAGCGCCGCTTCGATGCCGCTCCGGGTGAAGGCACACGGCAATTCCTGCGTTTCGGGGCGGTGAATTACACCGCCGAAGTCTGGCTCAACGGCGAATATCTTGGGCGACACGAGGGCGGGTTCACGCCGTTCGCCTTCGAAGTGACCGGCAAGCTGCGCGCGGTGGGCAACCGGCTGGTGGTTGGCGCGGATTCGCAGCGCGACGGGTTCGATGTCCCCCCGCCGGTCACCGATTGGGAAACCTATGGCGGCATCACTCGCCCGGTGCGGCTGATCGAAGTGCCCGCAACCTATGTCGATGATGCATGGGTGCGGCTGACCGATGACGGGCGGATCGCTTTCGACGTGGCGCTCGATGGCCCCCAGGCGGCGGGTGCAAGGGTGAACTTTGCGATCCCCGACCTTGGCGTGGAACTGGCGCTGACGGCCGATGCGGCGGGCCGTGTTGCGGGCAGCGTCGCCGCTCCAGCGGGAATGGAGCGCTGGTCTCCCGCCAATCCGCGCCTCTATCACGTTGCGATAGGCGCAGGGGGAGATGTCTGGACCGACCGCGTCGGCCTGCGCACCGTGGCGGTCGACGGCGCGCAGATCCTCCTCAACGGCGAGCCGGTGTTCCTGCGTGGCATCTCCCTGCACGAAGAGGAACTGGGCGCGAACCCTACCCGCAACATGACTCCCGAAGCCGCGCGCGAACTGCTGACGATTGCGCGCGACGGGCTCAACGCAAACTTCGTCCGGCTGGCGCACTACCCCCATGCCGATGCGGTGGTGCGCGCGGCGGACGAGATGGGCCTGCTCGTCTGGAGCGAAATCCCCGTCTACTGGCGCATCGCTTTCGACGATCCCGCCACGCTCGAACGCGCGCGCATCATGCTGGCCGAAATGATCGGCCGCGATCGCAACCGCGCCAGCGTGATCGTATGGAGCGTCGGCAATGAAACCCCCGTCAGCGATGCGCGTAATGCCTTCATGACCCGCCTCGCCGAAGATGTACGCCTGCTCGATCCGCACCGGCTGGTCAGCGCGGCGCTGCTGACCGGGCGTGAGCAGCGCGACGGGCGGCAGGTGATGGTGCTCGCCGATCCGCTGGCGGCAGCGCTCGATGTGCTGGCGGTCAACACCTACAACGGCTGGTACGGACCCGATCACCCCGATACCGTGCCCGCCATCGGCTGGGACATGCCGACCGACCGCCCGCTGCTGTTCTCCGAGTTCGGCGCGGGTGCCATGCCGGGCCTCTACGCCGAAGCGGGCGCGGAACCGATCAAGTTCACCGAGGAATACCAGGCAGATTACTACCGCGCCACGCTGGCGATGGCGGAGAATATCCCTTCGCTGGCAGGCATGTCGCCGTGGATCCTGAAGGACTTCCGCTCCCCGCGTCGCCAGTTGCCCGGTGTGCAGGACGGCTGGAACCGCAAGGGGCTCATCGGGCCGGAAGGGGAGCGCAAGCTGGCCTTCGAAGTGCTCGCCCGGTGGTATGCCGCCCGCACTGCCATGGCCGACTAGACCCCAGCAATCGACCTGTCGCATTCGCCCGTCATTCCGCCTTCCGGTTCAGCGGGCGGCAAGCTGCACCGTTCGATGTGGCGCGCGGGGCTTATGCAAAAGGACGACAAGTCATGAAAAAGTTTCTCACTCTCGCGGTGATCGCGGCGGGCACCGCTGCCACTCCGGCGTTCGCACAGTCGACCGGCGGGCTCTATGTCGGTGCGATCGCGGGCTATGAAGGGCTGGATGTCGACACGGCCGACGATACCGCAACGGCCAGCGCAGACTCGGCCGTTTACGGCATTTCGGCAGGATACGATCTCAGCCTCGGCAGCGCCTTTGTCGGCGTCGAAGGCGAATATTCGACCAGCGGCGGCGACACCGAATTTCCCGGCACTGTCGCCGGCGCACGCAACGGTCTGGAGGCAGACGGCCAGTATTACGCAGGCGTGCGTGCGGGCGTGGCGCTTACTCCCGGCATCTCTGCCTATGGCAAGGTCGGCTACACCGCGCTCGATACCCGCGCCTTCACTTCGTCGGGCTCGCTCGGCGATCTGGAGGACAACGCCGACGGACTGCGCTTCGGCGGCGGCCTGCAAGTGCAATTGCCCGGACCGCTCGAAGCCCGCGTGGAATACCGCCGCTCGACCTATGGCGACGTGGGTGACGGCGCGTTTGGCGATGCGACCACCGACCAGGTGGTGGCGGGGCTGGGCGTCCGCTTCTGATTTAGGGGGGGCCGGGGGTGCGAACTTCCGGCCCTTCTTCCCTCACTCCACGTCTTTTCGGAAACCTCCTGCGCGCATGGCGTTGGTTCTCCGAAAGGAAAATCCCATGCGTAACAGTATCATTTTCATCGTCGTCGCCCTGGCTATCGTGTTCGCGCTTTCGGTATGGGTCGATAGCCGGATTGCCGCGGGCGCCGGTGCCGTTTTGCTTCTGGGCGGGCTCGCCTACGGAACGATCCGCAATGCAGGTGGCAGCCGCGCAGGCGTGGCCCGCGCGGAACGCGGCGCGCGCGAAGTGCGCGAGGAAATCGCCGAAGATGAAGAGCGTCGCGGGACGAACTGAGGCCCTAGACGACCGGTTCCGGCACACGGCTGGAAAGTTGGCGCGAGTAGATCCAGCCGATCCCGATCAGGCTGACCCCCAGCGCGAGGAAGCTGGCGATCCGGAGCAGTCCTTCTAGCCCCGCGGCATCGACCAGGAACACCTTCAGCACCGCGATCAGCATCAGCACCAGCGAGCCGATCCGCCAGGTGCGCTGGTTGTTCCGCGATCCCCACCACAGGAAGCCGAGCGCCAGCACGATGCCGAGCAAGGAGCGGAGCAAGTCCTCGGTCTGGCTCATTGGCACGGAAGTGAGCAGGCTTCCGGCGAAGGAATGGCGCAATTCGCTCAGGGCCCAGAAGGAAATCAACAGCATCAGCACCCCGTCACCCAGCCGCCGGAGCCTATCGCGCAGCATCCCTTCAGGCAGGCGAGTGAGCCACCAGACGGCCACGCCCGCCGCCAAATAGGCTGGGGCCAGCCAGTTGGCGAGCGGCAGGGCGTCGGTCGCCTGCGCGTCCCATAGCGGGTTGTGCAGCAGGAAGCCGAACAGGGTGAAGTGCCATAGTCCGGCTGCGATCAGGGCCATGCCGGTGGCGCGCCATGGCGTGCGCGGGACGAAGCGGGCGAGGGCGATGCCACCGCCGATGAGCAGCGCTTGCCAAACGGTGCGTTCGGCCATGCCAAGGGCGACGAAGGCGCTGTCGTCGGCGATGGCAAACAACTGCTTGTAGAGCACATGCAGCACCACGGTTCCCGCCGCCCCGGCCAGCGCCGCCAGCGTGAGGGCCAGCTTGCGCCGCTCCTCAACCCGCCATGCGGCGAAGCCCGCTGCCAGTGCGAGCGGCATGACATAGCGCAGCGCACCGGTCCAGGTCGGCAGGTCAGACACCAGCATGGGCAGGCCGGAAATCGCTTCGAACCCCAGCCCGATCCAGATCGCCACCGGATGCAGGCTCCACAGCAAGGCCACGGCCAGCAACGCGCCCCAAAGGCCCGTCCGTTCGCGCTGCCACCAGAGCAGGGCGACCGCGACAAGCGCCGCCGTCCACGCCAGCCATTCGGCGGGAATGACCTGCGCCAGCACGACATAACCGCATAGTCCAGCCAAGATCTCCGCCGCGCGCCGCCAGCGCCGCCGCCATTCAAGTAGCGCCAATGCCGCGAAGGGCAAGGTGGCAGCGATCCAGCGGATCAGTGCGCGGCCTCTATCCACATCACCGTATGGGTTCCCGACAGCGCGCGACAGTTCTTCGAGAATGCCCCCGGTCGAGAAAAGCGTCACCAGTGTCAGCACGCCGCCTGCCCATCCCAGCGCGGCGAGCGCTGCAACCTGCATTCGCCGCATGATTTCTGCAAGCACCAGCGTGACAGCCACCGCTCCCAGCACTTCGGCCCAATCGGGCAGCACAACGTGCAGCGCACCGAATGACAGCAGCGCTGCTGTCGCCGTTGGCAAAGCCAGATAGCGCGAGAGCGCCTCGTCGAGCCACGCACGCCAAACTGCCAATGCGGCGGTGGCAGACAGAATCGTCAGCCCCACTGACAGTCCGGGCAAGAACAACTCATTGTCCGAACTGCCGAAGTGAAAACGGCAGACCAAGCCCAGCGCCAGCGCGCCCAGGCTCACCTGCGCCAGTTCTAGCACCTGGCTATCCCGCCGCCACAGCAGCCCCAGCGGCGCACCGAGCACGATCGCACCGAAGCCCACCATAACCACGATGAAATCGCGCACCATGGGTTCAGGCCAGGTTGCCAGCAGGATCACGCCCACCGCCGCCACCAGCGCGCCAGCGGGGCGCAGTGCCGGGATCCGCCACGCCAGCACTGCCAGCGCGGCAGCAAGCAGCAGGTACAGCCCCCAGGTCAGCAAGTCGTATCCGGCAAGGCTTACCAGTGCGCCCATCTGTGCCGCCGCAATTGCGCCCGAAGCCAGCCGGGCAAGCGGCAGCTTGGCATCGTCCGCCAGCAGCAGCGGCACCAGCGCGCCGAGCGCCAGCAGGTAAAGCCCGATGGCGACCACATCCTCGGTCTCGCTCGGCAGGCCTGCCAGCATCAGTACGCCCCAGAGGAACCCGCCCGCCATGGCTGCCAGGCCCAGCCAGCGCTGCCCCATCCGCTTGGCGGTCAGCGCAAGGCCAGCGGTGAGCAGCGCCAAGTAGAAAGCCAGCACGGGAACATTGGCTTCCTCGCTCGCCACCAGCACCGGGGTGGCAAAACCCCCGAGCAGGCCGAGCACGGCGGTGGGCAAGCCGAAGCGGGAAGTCAGCGCCAGCGCCACCGCCGTCACCAGCGCCAGCCCGGCAAAGGCCAAGCCCGGCCCGATCAGACCGTATTGCGCCCCGGCAAGGTAGAAGGCCGCGTAAAGCGTCGCCAGCCCCGCGCCCGCAAGCGCCTGCCGCACGCGCGGATCGGCGACCCGTTCCTCGAACTGATAGGCCGCTTCCGCCGCGCCGAGCAGCAGCAGGCCGAACACGAAGCTGAGCGCCGTGCGTACCTCCGGCCCCATCAGCCCCTGTTCGATGGCGTAGATGACGAGGAAAATCCCCCCCGCCGCCAGCGCGATCCCGCCCGCCCAGATCGGCAGGCGACGACCGAAAATGTCCTCGAAATCGAATTTTGTGGACGAGTAGCTGGTGTCGGCCTCGGCAGGTGCAACATCCTCCGCTCCCAGCGGTGCAGGAGGCGGCAGAGGTTCGGAGACCGTCGGCTCTTCGGCAGGCGCGGACCATGCGAGCGTCTTCTCGGGTTCGGGCTCCGGCGCCGGCTCAACTTGTGGTTCCGGCTCAGGTTCCCCCACAAATTCGGCATCCGGGCGAGAGCGTTCGGACACCACCGCTTCGCTCGCGAAAGCACGCCAGTGGCTGCGGGTCTCTTCCTGCAAGTCCCGCAGCCGCCGTTCGAGCTTCTGCACCCGGCCCCACAGTCCGACCAGCACCGCACCCATTCCGATGATGAACAGCCATTCCATCTAGCGGCCCCACCAGTTGCCAGGCTCCCCGGCGCCGCTCAAATCCCGCCCGGAGTGAAATCGAAGCCTGCTTCGCCCAGTGCCTCGCACAGCGTATCCACCGCACTTGCCAGCACTTCGGCGCTCGTCGAACGGACTACGAAATTCGCGCCAACCCGGCCTTCGCGGAAGAACGGGTAGCTGCCGATCTGCGCGCCTTCGTGCGCGCGTTCGACTTCGCGCAGGATATCCGCCACTTCGCTTTCGGCGGTCCAGCAGCCCACAGATTCGGTGAGCAGCGGCGCGCCGCCTTCGAGCGTGCCGGTCAGCCCGTCGAGCATCTGCGCAGTGATGTGCGGCACGCCTGCCATCACGTAGATGTTGCCCACGTGGATGCCCGGCGCGCCCGACATGCGGTTCGGGATCAACCCTGCGCCTTCGGGCACCCGTGCCATCCGCAACCGCGCTTCGGTGAGCCCGCCGGGCTTGTTGGCATAATAACCTGCGAGCATGTCGTGCGCTTCGGGATGGACGACTACCGGCACGCCGAGTGCGGCCGCAATGGCATCCACGGTTATGTCGTCATGCGTCGGGCCGATGCCGCCGGTGGTGAAGAGGTAATCGTGCTGCACACGCAGCGCGTTCACAGCCTCGCCGATGGCCGCCATATCGTCCGCCACCACGCGCACTTCTTGCAGGCGAATGCCCTGCACCTGCAACCAGCTGGCGATCTGGGCGATGTTCTTGTCCTGCGTGCGGCCGGACAGGATCTCGTCGCCGATCACCACCAGCGCCGCGGTCCACACTTTTTCGGAGCTGCTCATTCGGCGGCGATCGCCTGCGTTGCGGGTTCTGCCTCGGCATCAGCCACCACGGCAGGCGCCTGGAGGAAGTGCAGCACTCCGTCAGCCACCGGGCGCTGGCGAAAATCGCGGCGGTCCTCCAGGTAATCGTGCCGCAGCGTCCACGGGCGTTCCGCCGCAACCTTGGGCATCAGATGGATCGCGCGCTGGAGATAGCCGGAACTGTAATCCCACGGCGTGACCGCTTCCGGCTCGTCTGCAGCCGCCAGCTCGGGCAGCGCAATGTCCGTCCCGGTCCGCGCCATATGGTTGAGCACTTCGCAGGCGTAGCGCGAATTCATATCCGCGCGCAGCGTCCAACTGGCGTTGAGATAGCCGAACACGAAGGACAGGTTCGGCAGGTTGGAGAACATCGTCCCGCGATAGAAGAAGTGGTCCTTGAAATCGACCGGCGCGCCATCCTTGCTGATCGCCACCTTGCCCGCCAGTGCCATCCGTAGCCCGGTGGCGGTGATGACCAGATCGGCAGGGAGGTAGCCGCCCGATTGCAGTTTCACGCCGCCGGCATCGAACCCGGCGATATGATCGGTGACCAGCTTCGCTTTGCCGCGCTTCACCGCGTTGAACAGGTCGCCATCGGGCACCAGGCACAGCCGCTGTTCCCACGGATTGTACGGCGGTTCGAAGTGCACGGGATCGTAGGCCTCGCCCAGCGAGCGACGCAGCAGGCCGCGCAGCTTTTCCGCCAGCTTGGCCGGATTGCGGCGCGAGAGGCTGAACAGGTAGGCGCGCAGGGCAATGTTCTTCTGCCGGGTGAGCCAGTAGGCGAACTTCTCCGGGAACCAGCGTTCGAACCGCTTGCTCCACTTGTCGCGGCGCGGGCCGGGAGCCATCCACGTCGGCGTGCGCTGGAGCATGGTGACGCTGGCGGCAGTCTTCGCCATCACCGGCAGGATGGTGACGGCAGTGGCGCCCGAACCGATCACCACGACATTCTTGCCCGCATAGTCGAGATCGTCGGGCCAGAACTGTGGATGCACCACCTGCCCGCCGAAGTCTGCAAGGCCGGGAATGTCGGCATCGTGCGGATTGTCGTAGTCATAGTATCCGCTGGCGAAATAGAGCCAGCGCGCGGTGAGTACAGTCTCGCGCCCGTCCGCTCCGCGCGAGGTCACTGTCCAGCAGGCGCGCGCGGAATCCCAGGCGGCGGAAAGCACTTCCTGCCCGAAGCGGATGTTCGGGCGGATGCCGCGTTCATCGACGATGCGGTTGAGGTATTCGAGGATCGCCGGGCCATCGGCAATCGCGTCCTCGTGCTTCCAGGGTTCGAAATCGAACCCCAGCGTGTGCATGTCCGAATCCGAACGCACGCCGGGATAGCGAAACAGGTCCCAAGTCCCACCGATCTGCTCGCGCCGTTCGAGGATGGTGTAGCTGCGGTCGGGGCAGAGCAGCCCCATGTGGCCTGCCATCGAAATGCCCGAAAGCCCTGCGCCGATGATGCAAACGTCGGTGTCGATTGTCATGCCCGCCTGATTGCCAGCAAGCGCGCGCCGTGTCACCTGCCCGCTATGACTATTGTGGCTGCAAAGCGCTATCGCGAAGGCAAGGTGGTGAAGGCCGCGCTCGGCCCGCGCGCGGGGAAGCCGGGGGAGGGCGAATTCGACTGGGTCGGGCTGGTCGATCCCACGCCAGCGGAAATGGAGCGGATGCGCAAGGCCTACGGCCTGCATCCCTTGGCTATCGAGGACGCGCTGACCGTGCGCCACCCGCCCAAGGCGGAGACCTATGGCGAGCAATTGTTCGTCATCGCCCGCACGGTCGAAAGCGGGCTGGGCGATCTGGTGGCCTATGGGCAGACCTCGGTGTTCCTGACGCGCGACTTCATCATCACCGTGCGGCTGGGCAGCGCGCGGCCGCACCTGGAACTGCGCGACCAGCTGGAAGCGCTGCCAGAACGGCTGGTCGAAGGCCCGGATTTCGTGCTCCACGCGCTGCTCGACTTCATCGCCGAGGGCTACGAGCCGGTGCTCGACAAGCTGGAGGCGATCGTGGCGCAGGTGGAAGATGGGGCGATCGAGGCTTTCCCCGACCAGTCGCGCATCCGTCGCATTTTCCGGCTGCGGCGCGGTCTGCGGCAGCTGGAAGGCACCGGCGGGCGGATGGAGGAAATGGCGAGCAAGCTAGCGCAGGTGGAACTGCCTGCCATCGATTCCCGCGCGCGGCCCTATTTCCGCGACGTGCACGACGATACCAAGCGCGTCATTTCGCGGGTGCGGGCGCTGATCGATACGCTGGGGAGCATTCTCGAAGTCGCCAGCCTGCTCGAACAGAGCCGCCAGGGCGTCATTACCCGCCAGCTTGCCGCTTGGGCGGCGATCCTAGCCTTGCCGACGGCGGTGGCGGGGATCTACGGCATGAACTTCGACTTCATGCCGGAGCTGGAGTGGCGGTACGGCTATTTCTACGTGCTCGGCGGGCTGGCCCTGGTCTGCGGCGGGCTGTTCATCCGCTTCCGCAAGATCGGCTGGCTTTAGGCCGATAGGGCGCGCGCCGCCTGCACCGTGTTGGCAAGCAGGCAGGCGATGGTCATCGGGCCGACACCTCCGGGGACGGGCGTGACGGCAAGCGCGTGCTGCACCTCGTCATAGGCCACATCGCCGACGAGCCGTGACTTGCCGTCCGGGCCTGCCAATCGCGAAATGCCGACATCGATCAGCACCGCGCCGGGCTTGACCCAGTCGCCTTTCACCATTTGCGGCTGGCCGACTGCCGCGACGATAATGTCCGAGCGGCGGGCGAGGGCGGGCAGGTCGCGCGTTCGGCTGTGGGCAATCGTCACGGTGCAGCCCGCCGCCAGCAGCAGCAGCGCCACCGGCTTGCCGACGATGTTCGAACGGCCGATCACCAGAGCGTCCAGCCCCGCCAGATCGGGCAGGACCGAGCGCAACAGCACCATCACGCCCCGCGGTGTACAGGGCACCAGTCCCTTGACCCCGGTGGCCAGCCGCCCCGCGTTGACGGGGTGGAAACCGTCCACGTCCTTGTCCGGATCGATGGCCTGTAGCACCAGATCGGTGTCGATATGGGCAGGGAGCGGCACCTGGCAGAGGATGCCGTGAACTGCCGGATCGGCATTGAGACGGTCGATCAGGGCCAGCAGGTCGGCCTGCGAGGTATCGGCGGGCAGGCGATGGGCGAAGCTGGCGATCCCTACGCGGGCGCAGGCGGTGATCTTGTGCCCGACATAGACTTCGCTCGCCGGATCATGGCCCACCAGCACTACGGCCAGGCCGGGTTGCGGGCCGCCCTGGGCGATCATCCGGGCGACGTCCGCCGCAGTTGCCTCGTCCAGCTTGCGCGCGATTGCCGCGCCATCGATCCGTTCCGCCATGCAGCGGCTTGTTCACCAGCTAGTGCGGATTGGCAAGGGCGCGGCCCTAGCCTGCGGTATACATGCTGCGGTCGGGCGCGTCGGCGTAGTCGTCCCCGCGCTGCGCCGGTTCGACCATCAGATTGCGCGCCGCCTGCACGGTGTTGGCGAGCAGGCAGGCGATGGTCATCGGCCCGACGCCGCCGGGAACGGGTGTGACGGCCAGCGCGTGCTGCACTTCGTTGAAGGCAATATCGCCAACCAGCCGGGTCTTGCCATCCTCGCCCGCAATGCGGGTAATGCCGACATCGATCAGCACCGCGCCATCCTTCACCCAGTGGCCGCGCACCAGTTCGGGCGCACCGGCTGCAGCAACGATGACATCGGCCTGTCGGCAGATTTCGGGCAGGCCTGCGGTGTTGATATGGGTGACGGTCACTGTCGCTTCGGCATCGAGCAGCAGGTTCGCCACCGGCTTGCCGACAATGTTCGACTTGCCGATCACCACCACGTCCTTTCCGGTCAGATCCGGGATGACCGTGGCGATCAGCTTCATCACGCCCAGCGGGGTGCAGGGCACGATGCCGCCGGTACCGGTGGAGAGCCGCCCGACATTGACCGGGTGGAAACCGTCGACATCCTTGTCCGGGCTGATCGAGCGCAGCACCAGCCGCGTATCGATATGTTCGGGCAGTGGCACCTGGCAGAGGATACCGTGGATTTCGGGATCGGCATTGAGCCGCGCGATCAGTGTCAGCAGCGCATCCTGCGAGGTGCTGGCAGGCAGGCGGTGTTCGGTGGACTGGATGCCGACTTTCTTGCAGGCGGCGATCTTGCGGCGGACATAGACTTCGCTCGCCGGATCTTCACCGACCAGGATCACCGTCAGGCCGGGGGCGGGGTGGCCCGCCGCCAGCAATTCCTGCACCTGTGCCCAGGTTTCCTCGTCGAGCTGGCGCGCGACTGCGTGGCCGTCGATAATCTGTGCCATTGGTACTTTCCCGGCCTTGTCGCTTGACGCTGCGCCTACTGGTGGCGCGCGTCGTAATCGTTGATCCATTCGGCGGACGCGCGCAGCGCACCGAAGGGGTAGAAATGCAGGCGCACACGCCCATGCCGTTCGTCAAGTTTCTCGGCAAGGCTGTCCACCAGCTTGTCCGGCCCCGCAGTGCCGAGCAGGTTGGTGATTGAAATGCCGTACTTCTTCATCACGTTGGCCGAAGCGCCCACGCCGCAGCGCTTGGCAAAGCCGAGCAGCCGCTTGATCCCGGCGGGACCGGGCACGCCGAGCCGCACCGGCACGTCGATCCCTCGGCTTCGCATTTCCGCCAGCCAGGCGACGATCGCATCGTCATCGAAAGCGAACTGGGTGACCACTAGCGGGGTCATCCCGTGGGCGCGGATGGCATCGAGCTTGCGCTCCATCCACGTCCACAATTCGTCGGGATTGTTGTTCGGATGCCCTTCCGGATGACCGCCGACGCCGATTACCTCGTAGCCATACTTCTCCAGCAGGCCGGTCTCGATGATCTGCAGGCTGTCCGAGAACGGCCCTTCGGGTTCGGGGGGGTCGCCTGCGATCACGAAGATGCGCTTGGCCTGCGCGCGCTGGGAGGTCTGGGCGAGGTAGTAATCCAGTTCCTCGTGCGACTTGATCCGGCGGGCGGACACGTGGGTGATCGGTTCGAACCCCAGTTCGCGCACCAGGCAACTCGCTTCGATGCGCTGTTCGATTTCCTCACCGGGAAGGAAAGTGACGGCGATCTGCGTCTTGGGCACGATCAGCGGGGCGGCTTCGCGCAGGCCTTCGAGCTCCTTGGCGGTCATTTCCAGCGAATAGCCGTCCACCATGTTCGCCATGGGCTTTTCCCAGTTGGGATGGATCGTCTCGTAGGACATCGCGTGCAGTCTCCTCTCGCCGCTTCGGCTGGAGCTGTTCCGGCCCGCCGACTCTTCACAAAAGCCTCTAGCCCAGACGCTGAAATTCGTATAGATGAAATTTTCAAGAGCGCGAATAAACTGAGTGAACCCTGCACCAATGCTGATGTTTCTGCCTGGCCTGATCTGCGATTCGCGCGTCTATGCGCCGCAACTGCGTGCGTTTCCGGGCAGCGTGGCGGTGGACGGCTACGGCATGGCCGATTCGCTGACCGACATGGCGCGGGTCGCTTTGGCGCAGGCGGATGCTGCCGGGGCCGAGCGGTTCGACGTGTTCGGCCATTCGATGGGCGGACGCGTGGCGATGGAGATCGTGCGGATCGCTCCCGAACGGGTGCGGCGACTGGCACTGGTATCCACAGGCATTCATCCGCTGGCAGAAGGCGAAGCGGAAAAGCGCGCCGCGCTCCAGCAGATCGGCTACGATCACGGCTATACCGCGCTGGTCGATCACTGGTTGCCGCCGATGGTGGCCGATGCCAACCGCGAGACGGCGATCTATGCTGATATGCGCGACATGTGCCTGTCCAAGGGTCAGGCGATGTTCGATGCGCAGATCAGGGCGCTGCTCGCCCGCCCGCCGTTCGAGCACCTGCTGGCCGGGCTGACCGGCCCGGTGCTGGTGATGACCGGCGAGCTGGACCGCTGGTCCCCGCCCGCGCAGCATGAGGCGATTGCCGCTGCCATTCCCGGTTCGCAGTTGGTGATCGTGCCGGGGGCCGGTCACATGATTACGCTGGAAGCGCCCGATGCGGTGAACGCCGCGATTGCCGACTGGCTCGCCGAACCAGCCGACTGACATTTTCGAGACAATCCGAACAATCCCCTAGAGAGGACCTGACGATGAGTGACCAGACCCTGCAAGAAAAGCTCGATGCCCAGAGCGACGTTGTCCACTTCCTGCGCAACCAGCAGACCGGCCCCAACGCCTATCCGGGCGTGCCGGCGGAATATACCAACTGGCGCAACGAGCAGGCCGCCTGGGCCAAGAGCGCAGTGCTGTTCAACCAGTCCTATCACATGGTCGAGCTCTATGTGCGCGGACCCGAAGCAATGGCGCTGCTCGAATATACCGCGATCAACAGCTTCAAGAATTACCAGGTGAACAAGGCCAAGCAGTATGTGCCCGTCACCCCCGAAGGCTATGTGATCGGTGACGTGATCCTGTTCTACCTGGCTGAAGAGGAGTTCTCGCTGGTGGGCCGCGCTCCGGCGATCGAATGGGTCGAATTCCACGCCCAGTATCCCAAACCCGATGGCAGCAAGTGGAACGTGACCGTCGAGCGTGACGAGCGCACCGCGATGCGCACCGACGGCGTGCGCAAGAACTATCGCTTCCAGCTGCAGGGCCCGAACGCGATGAAGATCCTCGAGGCGGCGATGGGCCAGACCCCGCCCGATCTGAAGTTCTTCAGCATGGCCCATATCGACATTTCCGGCCACGACGTGATCGCGCTGCGTCACGGCATGGCTGGGCAGCCGGGTTACGAGCTGTTCGGCCCCTGGGCGGACTACAAGGGCGTCCATGCGGCGCTGGTCGAAGCGGGCAAGGATCACGGCCTGACGCTGGTCGGTGGCCGCGCCTATTCGTCCAACACACTCGAATCGGGCTGGCTGCCTTCGCCGCTGCCGGCCTTCTTCACCGGCGACAGCCAGATGATGCAGGACTTCCGCGCCTGGGCCTCGGGCAAGAGCTATGCGGGCACGTGCTCGATCGGCGGTTCCTACGTGCCGGATAGCATCGAGGGCTATTACCTCACTCCGTGGGACATCGGCTACGGCCACATCGTCAAGTTCGACCATGACTTCGTCGGCCGCGAGGCGCTCGAGCGGATGGCAGGCGAAAAGCACAAGCAGAAGGTCACGCTGGCGCTCGACAACGAGGATATGATGCGCGTGCTCTCCTCGCTCTATGCCGAGGGCGAGCGGGCCAAGTACTTCGAATTCCCCAGCGCGGTCTATGCGATGCATCCGTTCGACGAAGTGCGCACCGTGGACGGCAAGTTCATCGGCGTTTCCACCTGGGTCGGCTACTCGTCGAACGAGGGCAAGATGCTGACGCTGGCGATGATCGATCCCGACGAAGTCGAAATGGGCAAGGAAGTGATGCTGGTCTGGGGCGAACCCGATGGCGGCACCTCCAAGCCCACGGTCGAGCCGCACGTGCAGACGCAGATCAAGGCGGTGATCAGCCCCGTTCCTTATTCGAACGTCGCCCGCACCGCCTATGCGGACAGCTGGCGCGCGACGGGGGTCGGTGCCAACACCTGATTCAATTCCCCTGGGGAGAGGCGGAAGGGGCGGCGCGCATTGGCGGGCCGCCCCTTTTGCTTGCCTTTCAGGTGCGTGAAGGGGCATGTGTGCGCAATGGTCCTGCGCTTCCTCCTGCTGCTTGCCGCCTTGTTCGCGCTTCCCGCGCAGGCGCTGGCCAACGATCTGATCGGCCACTGGGCCTTTCGCATCGACGACGCGACGATCTTCATCTTCGAGATTTCAGAGGACGCGGACGGTGATTGGCAGGGATCGTGGACCCGTCCGGCCAGCTTCCGCAGCAACGGCGTGGTCTTTGCGGAACTCACCGGATCGGAAGAGCTCGAAGCGATGGCGGCGCTGGAATTTGCCGGGCTGATCGAACTCAGCTTCGAAGACCCGCGCCCGAATGCGGTGCCGGACATCTTCCGTTTCCGCCATGTGGCCGAAAACCGTGCCGAACTGACCTATGTCGGCACCGACCTCGCCCCCTATCCGCTGGTGCGGGTGGCTCCGGGCAGCCGGATCGGGCCGTTCGATGCCAGCCGCATCTACGATTCCGACAATGCGGTGACAGAGGCGGATTCTCTACCGGCGCCGGTGTTGGAGGAAGTCCCTGCTGAAGAAGCTGCAGAACCCCAGGCCGAGACGCAAAGCGAACGCCCGCGAGTCGATGCTGGATTCCTTGACGACCTGTGATCGCAGATAAACAACTGGTATTCTGCAAAATTAATTCACCCTTTACCAACCGGCTCAACGAACGGCTAACCCTAACTGGTGGGCAAGGTTTAATTCCTACTGCGGCATATACGTATCTAATCTCCGGGCGAGTGGTCCGGATTGGTGGGGATACGTCATGTCGAGCAGCAGTTTTTTCTCCCGTTTGCGGGATGACACGGCGGGCAACGTGCTCGCCATGTCCGCTGCCGCCATGGTTGCCTTTACCGCACTGATTGGGTCGGCAATGGACCTGAGCGTGGTCTACATGGCGCGCGGCAAGTTGCAGAACGCCTGCGACTCGGCCGTGCTTGGCGCGCGGCAAAGCATGACTGGCACGACTTTCAACCAGTCCGTCGAGGACGAAGGCGAGCGGTTCTTCGACTTCAATTTCCCGGATGGTACTGCCGGTTCGACCGAGGTGACTTTCGAACTGGAGCAGGACGAAAACAACGCCGGCGAACTCAACGGTCTTGCCACCGCCACCATCCCCACTTCGCTGGTGCGCATCATCGGTATCGACGAGATCCCGATTTCGGTCGATTGCGACGCCACACAAGACATGGGCCACAACGATATCGTGCTGGTGCTCGACGTGACCGGTTCGATGAACGACGCCCCCAGCAATGGCGCGGGTACGAAGATCGAGCGGCTGCGCGAAGGGGCGATCGGGCTGTTCCGGGCGATGGAGTCGGACGACGGATCGATCACTCGCTACGGGATCGTGCCCTATTCGCACACCGTCAACGTGGCGCGCAGCCTGGACAACCGCGATATCCTCACCGATCAATTGTACCTGACCAGTTGGACGTACCAGCTCTGCGACGTCTGGCGCAATTCGCTGAGGAATTGCCGCAATCGCACTTCGGCCACCTATGTGCAGCCGGGCTATGTGGCGGGCAGCAACTACACGCTCTACAACAATAACGTGAGGGGGGTTCAGAGTTCCGTCCATATCAGCAACTCGACGTGGAACAATGCCAGCGGTCTCTATCCCGGCAACGTGCAGGGTTTCCGCACCAGCGGCGACGGCTGCATCGAGGAGCGACCGACCATCGACGAATCGAACCCCGCACCTTCCGGGCAGTTCATCATCCGCGACTACGTGACCCGCGAGGATATCGACCAACGCGCGAGCAATGGCGGCAACGATACTGCAAGACAGTTCGGCCGTTACGATCCGGGCGTGCAGGAGGGTCAGTCCCAGGTCGGCTGCCCTTCCGAAGCCCGGCGGCTGGCCGAATACGACGGCGAGGATGCGTTCCAGGCCGCGATCAACACCGCCACGGCGCGGGTAACCGGCGGCACCTATCACGATGTCGGCATGCTTTGGGGCACCCGGTTTGCCTCGCGCACCGGCTTCTTTGCTGGCGACAATTTCAATCAGGGTGACAATGTCACCGAAATCGACGGGATACCGGTCAACACCCACATCGTGTTCATGACCGATGGTATGCTCGATACCGGTGACCGGCTCTATTCGGCGCACGGGGTCGAGCTCTATCAGGATCGAACACGGGGCGACGGGGACCAGGATGCCCAGCATATCGCTCGCTTCGAAGCGACGTGCGATCTGGCCAAGCAGATGGGGATCACGATCTGGGTCATCGCGCTCGACGTGACCGATACCGACGATGTCGAACCCTGCGCCACCAGTTCGGCGCACTTCTACACCAGCGACGGCTCGGACCTGGAGCAGATCTTCGAAGCCATCGGCCAGGGCATCGGCAACCTGAGGCTTACCCGGTGATCCTCCGGCTTCGTTCACAGCTGCCCATGGGGCGCGACGAACGCGGTTCGACGATTGTCGAATTCGCCTTCGTCGCGCCGCCGCTGATCCTGATCCTGCTGGCCGGGTTCGATTTTGGCCACCGCAGCTATGCCACTGCCGTGCTGCAAGGCGCGCTGACCGACGCCGCCCGCGCGGCGTCGGTGCAGAATCCGCAGTTCAACGGCGAAGGCGATACCTTGGAAGAACGGGTGCAGGACGCGATGACAGGCCAGATCGCTCCTGTCGCTACGCCGGGCTACACGCTGGAAGTTACGCAGAGCAATTTCTACGACTTCAGCGGCATCGGCAACCCGGAGAAACTCGTTACCGATAACGATAATGACGGTGTCTACGATGAAGAAGATGGTGACTGCTTTTCCGACCTCAACGAGGATGGTGAATTCGACCTCGACACCGGGCGCGAAGGTCGTGGCGGATCGAACGATGTGGTGTTCTACGAAGCCACGCTGACGATGGAAGCGCTGGTACCGCTGGCCAACTTGCTTGGCGGCAGTTCGGAATATGTCCTGCGTGCCGAAACCGCTGTGCGCAACCAGCCATGGGGTTCCCAGGCAACTCCGCCGGTCGTGTGTGGAGTAGCCTTGTGATGCGCGCCATGCCCTTCCTGCGCCGCCTCGCCCGCGATCAGCAGGGCCTCGCCTTCATCGAATTCGCTTTCGCTGCACCGGTGCTGCTGCTGCTGATCCTTGGCGGCCTGGAACTGGCAAACTACGCGCTTGCACACATGCGGGTGAACCAGATCGCCATGACCGTGGCGGACAATGCCGGACGCGTGACCACCGGGATCGACGAAGCCAATGTCTACGAAGTGTTCGCCGGGGCCGATGTTATCGGTCAGCCGATCGATTTCGAAGAGAACGGTCGGATCGTGCTTTCTTCGCTGCAACCCAATGGCCGTAATGGTGGTAACCGGGGACAGATGATCAACTGGCAACGCTGCTGGGGTGATCTCGATGTTGCGCCAGCCTATGGCGAGGAAGGCGACGGTCGCAATGACAATTCGCTACGCAATGGCATGGGGCGTTCGGGGAACCAGATCACCTCGTCCGAAGGCACGGCGGTGATGGTCGTGGAAGTGTCCTACACTTACCAGCCGCTGGTCGACACCGGTTATATGGTGATCAGCGAATCCATTACCCACGAAAGCGCCTTCAACGTGCGCGGGCGGCAGAACAACAACATCACCAACAGCCAGGATCTCGACCAGCTTGTCTGCGACGACGACTGAGGCCTGGCGCTATGCCTCTTCGAGCAGCGCCGCTGTCTTGTCGAGCAGGTCGCAGATACGCCCGTCCAGCGTAGTATCGTAGCGCACCTTCGGCACTGCTACCGACAACGAACCGACGGGCATGCCGTCAATCGTCACCACCCGGGCCGTGCCGACGATCCCGCGCGAAAATTCATCCTCGGTGCTGGCAAAGCCGGTCTTGCGGATTTGCCCGAGCTGTTTGCGCAAGGCCTTTTCTTCGGTGATAGTCGCGTCGGTAAAGGCCTGACGCGTACTTTCTGCGAAGTAACGGTCCAGCTCGTCATCGGGCAGTGCGGCGAGCAGCGCCTTGCCCGCCGCGAGCGCGTGCATCGGCAGCCGCTGGCCGCTTGGCACGGAGTAGCGTAGGGCCTGCTCGGAACTTTCGGTCACCAGCGCTTCGATCTCCCAGTCGTGGCGGATGAAGAAGCTGGTGGTTTCGTCCAGCTGGATGCGTAGTGTGCGCACCAGCGGTGCCACCCGTTCAGCGAGGCTATAGCCGCCGCGCGGGCTTTGCAGCCGCGCCAGACCCGGCCCGGCGGAATAGCGCCGCGCGTCGCGTTGCAGATATTTGCGCTCCACCAGCGTGGCCAGCAGGTAGGAAAGGCTGGAGACGGGAATTCCGAGCGCAGTGGCAATTTCCTGCGCCACCAGCGGACGGCCCGCCGCCACCACATATTCGATGATGTCGAGCGTGCGGGTGGCCGATTTGACCGAGGAACTGGCCGCCGGAGAAAGAGGCCCGCCCGCCACCGTCAGCCGATCCGCTCGTCGGCGATATCGGCTCCGGCGCGCAGCGCGGCGAGCTTGGCCCAGGCCACTTTCGGATCGATCTTGCCGTAACCGGCAAAGGTGCCGAAGCCGCAATCGGTGCTGGCGATCACCCGGTCCTTGCCGACAATGGCGGCAAAGCGTTCGATCCGCTGGGCGATCAGTTCGGGGGTTTCGACATAGTTCGAACAGGTATCCACCAGCCCTGGCGCGAGCACTTTTTCTGCGGGCAGATCGGCCTTTGCCCAGACCGCCCATTCGTGTTCGTGGCGCGGATTGGCGGCTTCGAACAGGATGGTGGCGGGGCGGGCGGAGAGGATCACGTCCATGATCTCCTCCAGCGGGATATCGTGAGTGTGGGGGCCTTCGTAATTGCCCCAGCAGATGTGCATCCGCAGCCGCTCGGGCGCGATGTTCGCGGTCGCCTCGTTCAGCGCATCGACATTGGCGCGGATCGCGGTGATGAATTCCTTGTCGCTCATGTCCTGGTAGCCGGTGTGGCGGCTCATCGCCAGATCGGGGCAATCGAGCTGGAGCTGGAACCCGGCCTCGGCAATCGCTTCGTATTCCGGGCGCATCGCGGTGACCAGATCGGCGAGATAGGCTTCGTGGCTGGGGTAATACTGGTTGGGCTGGAAGGCAGTGATGAGGCCGGGGCTGGCCGAATTCATGAAGGATTCTACGCCTTCGCCGTGCCGGTCGAGCGCCAGCCGGAAACGGCGAATATCGTCGTGCAGCGGCTGGAGGTTCACCAGTTCGACCTTGTCGATGGCCGAGGCGCGGGTGAATTCCTGCGCGCCCATGATGTGGGAAAGCTTCTGCGCCAGTTCGGGTACTTCGGCGAGGTCTTTTGCGGGCTTGCGCGGAGTGTGGCCGCCGAAGCCCGACAGCCGCTCGATGATATAGGTGGAATAGCCGACCTTGCCGATTTCCCCGTCGCTGACCACCGAGACGCCCGCAGCGACCTGTTTGGCCACGGCATCGTCTATCGCCGCCTGCACCAGCCGGTCGAATTCGGCCTCGTCATAGGGCTCCCCCTTGTCGCGGGCGAGCAGCTGCGGCACGAGTTCGGGGCCGCGCGGAAGGCTGCCGACGTGGGATGTCTTGATCATTCCCGCGCTATTTCACATATACGAAATATCCGCAAGGATGAATTCTCGATCGGTCACGCGACGATGGCACAGCCGACGCTTTTGATCCTGCCGCCCTCCAGATGGTAATGGATATACTGCCGCATTTCCTGCACTTCACCCGCGGCAATCGGAAAGAACTGCTGGAGACCTTGCGCATCCAGCGCCTCGCGGGTGAGGTCGCGGAAAGCCTCGACCCGGATCACGCCCTCCACCGCCGCCAGCTCGTCCGAAGCGGCGAATTTCTCCACGGTGATGGTCTCACGGACATAGGAATGCAGGAAGGTATAGAACGCCCGCAACTCTTCGCGCGTGCGGATGGATATGCCGAAGAAGGCGAGGTCCGGCTCCCCGGCGTAGAAATCGAACACCGCATCGTAATCGCGCGCGTTGAAAGCGGCGGTGTAGCGGTCGTAATCCTCGCGGGTCATGCTTCCTCCTCTCCCCATTGCCTCGCATCGTAACACTCGTTAGCATTGTCGCAAGAGGGAGAGGACCGATGAGCCGCACAGCGCAAGAGCAGGCCAATCTGGATCTGGTGGTGGCGATGTTCGAGAATGTGCTCGTTCCGCTCGATAGTAGCCGTGTCGATGAGTATATTTCGCCCGGTTACATCCAGCATCACCAGCACGTGCAGCCGGGGCGCGAGGCGCTGAAAGGCTTTCTCGACTGGGCGCGCAGTCAGCCGGGCGAAGCCGAGCAGATCCTCCACCGCGCCTTTGTCGACGGCGATCACGTTACCCTGCACTACCACGTCATCCGCCACGCAGGCGATCCGGGCTTTGCGGTGATGGACATTTTCCGGGTGGAGAACGGCCTGATCGCCGAGCACTGGGACGTGATGCAGGATGTCGACCCGGCGCGGCAGAATCCATTGTCGCCGTTTTAGAACTGTCGTCATTGCGAGCGAAGCGAAGCAATCCAGTCCGGACCTCTCGCATTCTCGTAACAGTAGGACTGGATTGCCGCGTCGCCTTCGGCTCCTCGCAATGACGAAGGGAGGGAATTGAATGAGATTTGAAAACAAGATCGTCCTCGTCCTCGGCGGCAACTCCGGCATGGGCCTCGCCGCCGCCAAGGCGTTCGCCGCAGAGGGCGGCACGGTGCACCTGACCGGGCGCGAACAGACGACCATCGATGCTGCCGTGGCCGAAATTCCTGGCGCAACAGGCTACCGCTCCGATATCGCCGATCCCGCCGCCACCGAGGCCGTAGTGCAGGCGGTCGAGGCGGCGCATGGGCGGATCGACGTGCTTTACATTAACGCCGGGGTCGGCGGTTTCGCCCCGCTCGAAGAGATCACCGAAGAGGCGTGGGACCATGTCCATGCGATCAACCTGCGCGGCTGCGTGTTCGCCTTGCAGAAGGCCCGGCGGCCTTTGGGGCGCGGCAGCAGCGTAGTGGTCACGGGCAGCATCGGCGCGCACGGGGCGCTGGAAGGCAATGCCGCCTATGCCGCCGCCAAGGCGGGCCTGTACATGGCGATGAAGGTCTTCGCCAAGGAACTGGTGCCGCACGGCATACGCGTCAACGTGGTCAGCCCCGGCCCGATCGACACCCCGCTGCTGCACCGCAATCCGGGTATGAGCCACGCCGATGTCGCCGCGCTCAAGGACATGATGATCGCCAATATCCCGATGCACCGGATGGGCGAGGCCGACGAAGTGGCCAAGGCGGTGCTGTTCCTCGCCAGCGACGATGCCGCTTTCATCACCGGTGCCAACCTGTTCGTCGACGGCGGACTGATCGAACTGAGGTAAGCATGAGCCAGTTTTCCGACACCACCCCGTTCACCGCGCCATACAGCGCACTCGACAATCCGCGCCTGGAATTCGTGATGGAAGTGCGGCTCACCTTCCCCGAAGTCCACACCATTACCCCCCATCCCAGCGGCGGGATGCGCACGGCGGTGTTGGTGCAGGGCGGAACCTTCGTCGGCCCGCTGCTGAAAGGCCGCGCGGTGCCCGGATCGGGCGGCGACTATGCCTATTTCCGGCCGGACGACGTCGCGGTGTTCGACGCGCGTTACCTGCTCGAGGAGGACGACGGCACGATCATCCTGCTCAACAACAAGGGCTTCCTCTGGGGCCGCAAGCCCGAAACGATGCAGCGCCTGCGCGATTGGGCTTTCGGCAATGGCGAACCGGTGCCGCACGAAGACTATTACCTGCGCGGCAACCCGACTTTCGAATGCCCCATCGGCAAGCACGACTGGCTGACCAAGCATGTCTTCATCGGCGTGGGCGAACGCAAGGCAGACGGCAATTGTCTGCGATACTATGCACTTACATGAGCGATCGCACCCACCGGGATGACAAAATGAGTCGCCAGTACAGACTTTAGGCGGTATGTTGCATATATAGGGCGATTGTCGCCCGCAACGGGTCGCCGCATGTATCGTCTAGCCACTTTCGACGTTGGACGGCGCTTTGTCGCGCCGCGCGTAAGAATTGCCATGCAATGCCTGTTCGGCCTCGGCTGCACGCTGGCAGTCATCGGCCTGCGCAGCCTGCTCGATGTCTGGGCGCCGTCAGCTGGCCCGTTCTCGCTGATCTACCCCGCCATTCTGATTGCCGCGCTCTATGGACATTGGCAGGCTGGCGTCGTTGCTTATGCCTCCAGCCTGCTTTGGGCCTGGTATTTCGTCCTGCCGCTGCAGTATTCGTTCATATTCCTCGAGGCCGGTGGCGCGGCGCGCGTGGCGATGAATGCAATTTCGGGGCTGGTCGTTCTCCTATTCGCGGAGGCCTTCCGCAGGGCTGTGGTCCGCGCCATCGAACAGCGGGACGAGGAGATCGCGCGCCGTCAACTGCTGCAGCAGGAACTGGAGCATCGCACGCGAAACAACTTCGCGCTCGCTGCCAGTCTGCTCGAAACCCAGAAGCGGAGAGAGAAGTCACCCGAAGTGGCAGGGGCCCTGGATCTTGCCATCACCCGGATCCACTCCTTCGCTTCGGCCTATGCGAACCTTGCGCACAGCCAGGGGGAGGGAGCGGTGATATCCATGCGCGACTATCTGGTCGAAGTCGTAGATCGCGTGGCCCGGGGGGCGTTCAGGGAAAATGTTACCGTCGATGTCGAAATCGGCGGCAATACGCGTACCATGCCGCGCGAAGTGGCGGTGGCGATCGGCCTGTTCACCAATGAAGCGCTCACCAACTGCGCGAAATATGCTTTTCCCGATGGCCGCGACGGTAAGGTGAAAGTTCGCTTCGATGGCGATCAGCACGAATGGACCCTGGCCATCGCCGATGATGGCGTGGGCACCGCAGATGCAGTGCCGTCGTCAGGACTGGGCGAGCGCCTGATGGTGGCGTTTGCGCAGCAGGCGCGCGCAGCTTACCGGGTGGAGGCAGGGGTAACCGGCCGCTCGCTCGTCCTTTCCAGTCTCGCTGCCACCTGACGTTTCTTCTGGGTGGATGCCGGGATGAGATTGCGCCTGTCCATTCCTGCTGTTCTCAATTCCTCCTATGGACATTCTCCAAGGTTGACTTAGTCTGCCTTTTCCAGCGGTCCGCAGAGGCCGCTTAGTGGAGAGGGAAACTACCATGACCGCATATCTCGCGCTGGCCCTATCTGTGGGCCTGCTCGCCATACTCGATACCTGGCTGTTCGGTGTACCACTGGCAGAACTGCTACCGGGGCTGGTCTGGGTCAGTTTCGTCGCCTGGGGCTGCCACTTCCATTCCGGCGGTGGCGTGAAGGGAATGACCACAGCAATGGCGGGGATGAGCTTCGGCGCTCTGGTTGGTCTCGCCGCCATTCTCGCACTGATGGGACCGTTCGCAGGTTTGGGCGATTTTGCCGGTCCGGTCGCGGTGGGCTTGGGTGCCTTCGTCATCTGCCTTGCCAGCAGGATTCCCTTTCTCGCCACCATTCCGGCCAGTGTTTACGGCTTTGCTTCAGTTGCCGGGGCGACCTTCCTTATGGCAGGGGAGGACGGTCTCGATCCGCTACGCGCTATCGGACCGACCGTAATCTCGATCATCATCGGCGCACTGTTCGGGATCGTTTCCGAATACCTGGCCAATGCCCTGACAAAGAAGGATGCAGTGTAAGCAGTATCAGGGGGGCGAGGGAGCGACGGTTTCCTCGCCCTTCAAAGGCTAGATGCGGAAATCCTGGATGCCGGGCCGTGCGGAATGGTCTGCCGTTCCGCGCCAGACGAACAGCGGCCAGAAATACCGCCGCCATGGCCACGCGAGGATAATGTTGAACAGGATCGACATCGCTCCGAAGGTCCATTCGACCAAACCTTCGTCGAGTACGAAGTTCCAATAGACGATCACGATATTGATGGGGACCAGCGCCAGCAGAGCCAGCGGCATGGCGCGATTGGCGAGGATCAGCAGCCCAAGCACGACTTCGAGCAGCTTGATCACGTCGAACAACCCGCTTGCCATCAGCGCCAGCGTAAAGTCGATTGCCGGTTGTTCGTTCCCCAGCGGCTGGAGTTCGGGCCAGACAAAATGCATCAGCCCGGAAAATAGCCACCAGCCGCCGAATACCAGCCGGCTCAGGTGATAGATCCAGAAGATCGAGCCGACCCTCCCGGTGTTCTCCACGCTGTCACCTGCTGTCATCTGACGGGTTACTCCTTCCACCGCCTTTCTTATGCCGCAGGGCCAGCGGGCCGCAAGCCTCGCCAAGGCTTCACGCAAGATGAACCGCGCCCCCATGCATCGTTCAGCTTCGCAAGCGCAAATATGAACAGATTACCGGAACCGGGGATGATCATCATGCGTGGACCCATTAGCCTGAAAGCAACTGCATCGCTACTCGCACTGGCGCTTGCCGCCTGTTCGGAGCAGCCGGTATCCGCGCCGTCACAGGATTCGCTGCTGTCGTTGGCCGAACTGGATAGCAGGCTGGCCGAAATGCAGGTCGAAGATGACCCGGCTTCGACGGATGACGCCGCCTTCGCGGTTGTGACCTCTGAGTCGTCGGCAGGTTGGGGTTACCGGGCCGCCGCGCCCCAATGGATCGACGCGGGCTATTTTCCCACCGGTCCGGCGCAGCCAGCCTATCTCGGCTCTGGCGCGGCTTACGGGGATGATGATTCCTTCCATCCTGCTGACGACAGCCCCGTCAATTACGGCGCGGATTATTACAGCAGCAACAGACAGGACTACGCCGATTACCCGGACAGCAACTACGCAGAAGACTACGGCGATGGCTATGCCGACGACTACGGCACCTCATCTGGCAACCTGTCTGGGTTCGCTGCAGGGGATTTGAGCCACTGGGTCAGCCTCGCCCTGCTGGCCGTGGGCCTGTTGACCGGCTCGACTGACGACAGCGGATATGCGGACGACTATGATTATCGTGGCGGCGACGATTATGGCTACGACTACGGCTTTGGTTCGGATTACTGGACCGGTCGCGATTACCGGCCCGTCTACCAGAGCCATTATCGCCCCGCTTCCGAATGGCATCGTCCGCTCCATCGTCAGCGGGTGAACTGGTCCTATCGCGGCAATGCCTGGGACGCCTCCCGCCGGGATCGCAACGAAGCTCGTTCCGAGTGGCGGCGCGACCGCGACCGTGACGATAATCGCCAATGGGGCCGTGAGCGGGACAACGACCGCGGATGGGATCGCAACCGCGACGATGACCGCGAATGGCATCGCGACCGTAGCGACGATACCCGTTCCGGTTGGTGGCGCGGCGCGGATCGCGCCTGGCGCGGTAGCAACGCCGGATCGTTGCTGGCCCCGCCCCCGGTGGCGGAACGGGACCGCGAGCGGCGTCAGGCACTTCGCGCGGAGGCCGTGCGCCACCGTGCGGATCGCCAAGTGGTGCGCCGCGAGAGGCACAGTGAGCGTGCCGAACGGGCGAGTGATCGCGCTGCGGCCGAACGCGCGCGTTACGAGCGCCAGCAATCCCGGTTCGATCGCGTGAGCGCGCACGCTGGTGCTGATCGCATCAGGGCCGAGCGCGAGCAATCGCGTCGCGACCAGGTGCGCGTCCGCAACGAACGCGTGAGCGCACGTGCCGCTGTCGAACGCGCCCGCACCGAACGGGCCAGCGCACGTGTGGATGCCGCACGGGTCCGCAACGAGCGCGAGGCGACCCGGCGTGAGCAGGAGCGGGTACGCACCGAACGGGCTACCCAGCGCGCCGAGGCCGAGCGTGCCCGCGCCGCCCGTGCGGAACAACAGCAGGCGCGTGCAACACAGCGCGCCGAAGCGGAGCGCACTCGCGCGGCACGGGCGGAGCAGCAGCAGGCTCGTGCCACCCGGCGCGCCGAAGCCGACCGCGCCCGGAACGAACGCGAGGCGACTGCCGCAGCGCGTGCCTCCCAACGCGAAGTTGCCGAGCGGGCGCGTGCCGAACGCGCCGCGCAGCAACAGGCGCGGGCGGCGCAGCAAGCCGAGGCCGAGCGGGCTCGCAGCGAGCGGGCCGCACAGCAGCAGGCTCGCGCCAACGAACGCGCCGAAGCCGAACGGGTGCGCGCCGAGCGGGCGGCGCAGCAGGAAGCCCGTGCAGCCCAGCGTGCCGATGCCGAGCGGGCCCGCGCCGAGCGTGCAGCGCAACAGCAGGCCCAGGCCCAGCAACGCGCCGATGCCGAGCGGGCGCGGGCCGAGCGGGAGGCCGCCAATGCCGCGCGGGCTGCCGAACGTCAGGCCGCCCAGCAGGCACGGGCCGAACGCGCCGCCGCGCAGGAAGCCGCGCAGCAAGCGCGCGCCGAGCGGCAGGCGGCGCAGCAGGCACAGGCCGCCGAACGCGCGGCGGCGCAGGCCGAACGGCAGGCACGTCGTCCGGTGCGCGGCAATTCAGCGGGACAGCAGCCCGAGCCCCTGTAGGCGCTAGCGCACGGCGCTGGCGGCGAGCTTCTCCCGACTCACCCAGGTGCCGTGGACCTGGCTGCGCAAGGGCCGCCCAAGCTTCACCTTCGCCACGGCCCCGCGCTCAACCGCGTCGGCCTCGATCACCCACAGCTCGGAAAGGTAATCGGAAGGATCGCCCGCACCCGGCGGGCCGTTCGGCACATCGATCACGCTCAGCAGCCAGCCGCCGTGACCGGGTTCGGGCGAAGGGACATGCGCGGGTTCGCTTATCGCGGCGCCGGGGGGCGTTTCCATCATCGCCAGGCGCCCGGTCTCCGGCTCGATCCGCAGCAGCGCGTTGAAATTCGCACCCACCGGGCCGCCCAGCATCGGCGGGCCTTTCGCCTGTGGGTTCATGCTGAGATACCATGCGCGGTCGTAGGCGCGCCCCTGCACCGCATCCTCCACCCGGCACAGGTCTCCCGGCGGGCCGAGCGGACGTTCGGTGATCGCCAGTTCTTCCGCGCCCATGTCCACGCTCCAGCGGGTCAGCGCGCCCTGCAAGGCCTGCTGGGGAATGTCGATCCCGCCCGCCTCGCGCATGAACTGGAAGGCGTTGGAACTGGTCAGGCACAGATCGACATGCACCGTACCGCCCTGCTCGAAGGCGTTGACTTCGTGGAAGCAGGAAACTCCGACGGGCCCCTGCACCCAGCGCATTTCGGAAACGTCGCCATAGCGCGGCATGATCCCCAACCAGCTCGGCAGGTCCTGATGATGCGCCCAGTGCGCGCCGCCCGCCTTGATCCGGTCAAGGTCCGCCAAAGTCGGGAACAGCGGGAAAATCGCGTAATTCTCGGTGATGACGAAATCGTGGATCGTGGAACAATAGGGCTGATCGAACCACTGTTCGCGCACGAGATTGCCGTCTTTGTCGGCAATACAATAGGCGACATCGAGGCTGCACAGCCCCCCTGCTTCATAGCCGAAAAAGAACATCTCGCCGGTGACCGGATCGATGCGCGGATGCGCGGTGAAGGTTTCGGAGCGCAGCTTGCCCGCGTAGTCCCACTTGCCCACGGTCTCCAGCGTGTGCGGATTGACCTCGTAACCGCGCCCGTCCTCCTTGGTCATGAACAGCCTTCCGCCGTGCCAGACCGGAGTGGTGTTGGCCACGGTGCGGTCCTTGCCCGCCACGCTGGGATCGTCGGTGAAGGGATTTCGGTAGCGTCCGAACAGCGCGCGGCCCGCTTCCTTCTCGGCGAGATACCGCTCGGTCGCGACATATTTCATCGCATAATCAACCTGGCCGTTGTGGAAATGGAACCGCGCGATCATGCCGTCGTGGTTGAGCGCGATGTCATCGTCGAACATCGGCGCATGGGCATTGTCGGGCACGGCGCGGAAGAAGGCGCCCTGGATGGCGGCGGGGATCTCGCCCTCCACTTCGAGCGCAGTCAGTGAGAACTCTTCCTGCCGCGGAGTGTTGGTGCCGATGAAATGCAGGGTTTGCGGGAATGCCCCCATGTGAATATCCTCTTCCGATTCTCGATTTCGGTTTTGTTGGCGATAACGCTAACGTTTGTTACAGTCAGTGCAAGCGCGCAGGTTTGACGCGCATCAAGCAGGAGAAATTTGGGTGGGGGTGGAAGAGAAGGGCGGTATCGCCGATGCGGACGTGAGCCGCAATCTGCACTTGGCCGAGGATCGCGAGGTGGTGCTGCTGCACCGCCTGCTGAAGCTGACCAACCGGCTGATGGCACCGTTTTCCACCCACTTGGCGCACCGGCACAAGATCAGCATCAACGAATTCCGACTGCTGATGACGGTCGGCGCGCTGGGGCGGACGGCGAGCCATGAAGTGGCGGACGTCACCGGGGTCAACGCCATGAGCGTGAGCCGCGCGGTCGCCACGCTGGAAAAGCACGGGCGGCTGGTGGTGCAGCCGGACGAGGCCAACCGCCGTCGGAAGTGGCTTTCGCTGTCGGCGGAAGGCGAGCGGTTGTACCAGCTGATGCGCCCGCAGACCGAAACGGTGGCGCATTACCTGTTCGGCAAGCTCGCGCAGGGCGAACTGGAAGGCTTCGAGCAGATCGTAGAGCGATTGATCGAACGGCTCGATGCGAGGGACGAGGCGGGCAATTCGGTGTTCCTTGAACGCACCAAGCCGAAGGATGACTAGCGGCGATGACTGAAGAACAGCGCCGCGCGATCGAAGCCGCTGTGACGCGGCTGATCCACGCCTATGCCTGGGCCAACGACGCGCAGGACTGGGACGCGTGTGCGGCGCTCTACACCGAGGACGCGATGTTTCGCCGTCCGAGCGGGGGCGAGCCGATAGTGGGCCGCGCGGCGATCCTCGCCAGCTTCACCGCGCGCGCAGCCCGCGCGCAGCGGCACGTGATGGCGAATGTGCTGGTCGATGTGGCGAGCGAGCGCGAGGCGCGGGCGCGGAGCGTGGTCGTGCTCTACATGGGCGATGCCGTAGCCGCAGGGCTGCCGGTTCAGGACCCAAAATCGCCGCTGGTAGGGACGTTCGTGGATCGCTGCGTGCTGACCGATGAGGGTTGGCGGTTTGCCGAGCGGACCGGCGCGCTGGATTTTCGCCCGTAGAAAAGCGCCTCCCACCCGCTCATTATGGGCTTGTCGAAGCATAGCCTCCACCTTGGCCCAGCTGTGGGGCTACCTTCGGCCCGTGCCCTTCGACAAGCTCAGGGTGAGCGGGTTTGGGATGCTTGGGGCGGAGTGGGTGAGAGCGAAGTTTCACCTTCTTCAATCCGCGCCTTTACCAGCAAAGCTCTTCCCACCAGCAGCGCCACCAGCACGCAGGCCATCGCCGGGAACGCTGCCACGCCGAGGAAAGTCTGTGCGGGCACCTCCGCCGCAATCATCGCCGCACCCAGCGGTGGTCCGGCAAAGGCACCCAGCCGCGCCACAAGTACGCCCATGCCGACTGCCGAAGACAGCAACCGCGCCGGGAACAGGTGCGCCGCCAGCCCCGGCAGTACCATGCCGCCCGCATTGGCTCCGCCCACGCCCAGCATCAGCAGCAGCGCCCAGCGGGTGTGATCGGGCGCGGTGAGCCAGATGGCTAGGAAGCTCGCCGCCATGCTGCCGAACATCAACTTCAGCGCCGGACCTTTGCGCCAGTTGTCGATCAGCACGCTGAAGCCGATGCCGATGGCAAGGCCCGCAAGGTTCGCCCGCCCCGTTACCTGCGCCGCATAATCGAGGCTCATCCCTGCTTGCGGCAGTATGGTGGGCAGCCACGAATTGAGCAGGTAGAGATTGAGCGCGTTCAGCCCCAGCATCCCGGCGAACACCGCGAAGGGGAAGGCCCACGGCGCGGAAAAAAGCGTGAGCTGAGGCAGCTTGGCCCCTACTGCGCGCTTGCCCTGATTAGCGGCGCTGGCAGGCACGCCGGGGTCAAGTACGAACCAGAGCACGGCGGCCAGCACTATGGCCATGCCGCCGGGCACGTAGAACAACCCTTGCCAGCCCCATGTGGCGATGATCGGCGGGGCGAATTCTCCCGCCAGGAACAGGCCGATGGGAATCCCCGCCGAAACCAGCGCCATCACCGTTGCACGCAGCCGTTGCGGGGCGATTTCGCTGGAAAGCGCGCTGACATTGGGCAGGCAGGCCCCCAGCGCAAAGCCGGTCAGGAAGCGCCAGATCAGGAAGGCGGTGGGGGTCGCGGCGGTGGAAGTCGCCAGCGTGAACATCCCGGTCGCCAGGCACCCGGCGACGATCAGTGCGCGGCGCCCGAAGCGGTCGCCCAGCGGTGCCAGCGTCGCGCCGCCCACGCCGAGCCCGACGAGAATGCCGGTCAGCACCCAGCCGAAATTGGCCGGTGCGATGTCGAGCGCGGCCTCGAGCCGGGGTACGGCAATGCCCATCGCGGCGATATCGAACCCCTCCATCACGAAGACCCCGCCGAGGAGGATGAGTGCGAGGATATTGCGAGCCGTCATTTCTTCTCCCCTCCCGCTTGCGGGAGGGGCCGGGGGAGGGCCTGTCCAGCGAGTGCGGTGTTACTTATTATTCCCACCCCTAACCCCTCCCGCCAGCGGGAGGGGGACTGGTCAAGCCGTCCCACGGCGATGGCATCCGGTACGGCACCGTCAGGAAATCCGCTTCCACCGCCTCGATTGCACCCTCACGAATACGGAAGGCCTCGGCAAGATAATAGGAGTGCGGGCGGCGCACCGGGCTTCTGGCGGGCGTGCCGTCGGTCAGGGTGTAGTCGCCCAGCCTGCCCGAATGGTCGATAAAGCCATAGGTGAGCACGATCCCGCGCTCGCGGTCCACCAGCGGGAAGCGGCGGGCGCGGAGTTCGTCATCGTATCGATACCAGCCCAGAGCGAACTGCTCCTCGCACCTCAGCCGCGCCACGGGGAGCGGGAAATCGGGATTGTTGGTTGTTTGGACGCCGTTTTCGATGCGGTTGCACTGCGGCCAGAATTTGGTGCGGATCGTCCCGTCGTTGCGCTCGATCGTGTCGAAATAGCCGTTGGCCACCCGCACCAGCTCATCCCGGTCGGCTGGCTCGATCAGCAGATCCTCCATCTCGTCGCGTTGTACGAATCGCTGCGGGCCGAACGGGAAACCCTCGTCCTTGTTGCGCGCCACGACCGTCTCGATCCCGGTGATGCATTCATCGGAAACTTCGAGCCGAATGCAGCACGGATTGAGCGCGTTGGTTTCCTCCACGGCGGTGAACAGCGCCACCTGCCCGCGCTCGGGCTCGGCAAACCGCAGATCATACTCGTGGCGCGCGGTGATCGTGTTCCACAGTCCGTCGCCCACGGCGAGGCGGACGTTGTTTTCGGTATTGAACACCTCGTCGGCAAGCGGCGCCAGCGAAGGGTCGCGCGCGGCCAGCGCGTCAAGATAGGTGTCGAGAATGGCGTAAAGTTCTGCCCTTGTCGGCACGCAGCGATCTCCCCTTCGCTTGACTTCCGCCACCGCTAGCGGAAAAGTAACGATCGTTAAAGTCATGGGAGAGGCGAAATGGCGCAACAGGCGCTGCCACCGGGGATGAGCGCCGCGCGGCTGGACGAAGCGCGCCGCGCGCTCGAAGCCGCGCTGGGTTCGGGCAAAGTCTTTTTCGATGCGCTCGACCAGCGGAGCTATCGCGACAAATTCGCGGTGGACGATGCCGGGCATCACCCGGCGGGCGCGGTGGCCCCGGATACGGTCGAGGAAGTGCAGGCCGTGCTCCGCATTGCCAACCAGTATCGCCTGCCGGTCTTCCCGATCGCGCGCGGCAAGAACCTCGGCTACGGCGGCTCTGCGCCGGTGCTGGCAGGCTCTGTGGTGATGGACCTCTCCCGCATGAAAGCCATCGAATTCGATGCCGAACACGGCACCGTGCTGCTCGAACCCGGCGTGGGATTCTACGATCTTTACGACTATATCCAGCGCAACAACCTGCCATACTGGCTCAGCACGCCCGGTAACTCTTGGGGCAGTGTGATGGGCAATGCGCTCGACCGGGGGGTGGGCTACACCCCCTATGGCGAGCACACCAAGAACATCTGCGGGCTGGAAGTGGTGCTGGCCAATGGTGAGGTGGTGCGCACCGGCATGGGCGCGTTCAGCGGCGCGCCGACCTGGCAGGCCTATCCGTTCGGCTTCGGGCCGGGGTGGGACCAGATGTTCGTGCAATCGAACTTCGGGATCGTCACAAAGATGGGCATGTGGCTGATGCCCGAGCCCGAAAGCCTGATGGGCATGGATGTCGAATTCGACCGGCCCGAAGATCTGAAGGTAATGGTCGATACGCTGGCGCCGTTGCGCCGCGAGCGGCTGCTCACGCAATCGCCCAGCATCGGCAACTGGATGCGTGCCGCCGCCGTTCTGACCACCCGCGACCAGTGGACCGACGAATCCGGCGCGCTCTCTGACTCTGTGATCGACGCGATCCGCCGCCAGTTCAACATCGGCTGGTGGGGCGTCTCGCTGCGGCTGTACGGGCGCGAGGAGGTGAACCGCGCCGCGTTCCGCGTGCTCAACGATGCCATCGGCGCGGCAGGTCCGCTCTCGGTCCGCCCGACCGAATGGGTGCGCGGGCAGCCGATCGAATATACCGGCTGGACTGGCACGCCGATCACCTTCCCGATGCAAAACGTCAACTGGTACGGCGGGCGCGGCGGGCACATCGGGTTCAGCCCGATCATCCCGCAGGATGGCGACACCGCGCTGGCGCAATTCCGCCGCACCTATGCCCGCTATCAGGAATACGGGATGGACTACCAGGGCAGCTTTGCCTTCGGCGAGCGGCACCTGATCAATGTCAACGCGATGATTTTCAACAAGGACGATCCGGCCATGATGGCACGGGTCGATCCATTCTTCCGCACGCTGGTGGCCGATGCCAAGGCGGAAGGTTACGGCGAATACCGGACGCATCTGGATTACATGGACCTTGTCGCGGGCAGCTATGATTTCAACAATGGCGCGCTGGGGCGGATGAACGAGGCGGTCAAGGATGCGCTCGATCCCAACGGCATCATTGCGCCGGGTAAGAGCGGCATCTGGGGCAGTGCATACAGGCAGGAGCGCGGGGCATGAGGGGCTTGGCAATCATCGCGATGAGCGGCCTGCTGGCGGGCTGTTCGGCGGCCGTGGCGCAGCAGGAAGAGGCCCAGCAACGCGCCGGGCCTCCACCCATGCCGCAACCCGTGACTTTGGCGCAGCGTCCTGATGCCACGGGGGGCGAGGCGCTCTATGTCCAGCATTGCGCGATGTGCCACGCCGCCAACGGCATGGGCACCGGGCTGCTCGCCCGCACGCGCGAAGTGGCCTTGCTGGAGGCGCGCGACAACCTCGCGGCGCCTTATGTAGTTCTCGCGGCGCGGCAGGGCATCGGCAACATGCCTGCCATCCCGCGCGGCGAAGTGAGTGATGAAGAATTGCAGGCGATTGCCGACTATCTCGCCGCCGGACCGCACGAGGTGGCACGATGAAAGTCTCGCGCAGGAACGTGCTGGCGGGCGCTGCGGCGGTTCCACTGGCCGGGCTGGCTTCGTGGCGCTGGAGCTATCACGGCGGCGCAGTGCTGGTGCACGATCCCATGCTGGCGGCGGGGCGCGAATTCGCGGCTGTGACGCTGGTCGATGGCCGCCAATCGCTGGCGCTGGAGGGAGACCGCATCCGCTTCGCCCGCGAACTCTTCGCCAGCCGCCCGCTGCTGGTGCGCGGCGTCACCCGGCAGGCCGATGCCGTGCTGCTGGAAGACGTGGCCGGGGAAGAGGGCTACAGCCGCGTGGCGCTGGAAGTGCGGGGCAATGCCATCGACTGGGCCCTCGCACCACGCATCGTCTGGGCATAAAGGGTAGGCACATGACCCGCGCCCATCCTCTCGAAAACCGGATCCCTCCGCCGGTGGTGGCGTTCGCCGTATTGCTCGCTGAACTTGCCGCGGCTCGCTGGGTCCCGGCTGCCCAATTCGGCCCAATCGCAGCACGGCCCGATCTCGCACCGTTGCAGTTGGCAGGCATCGCGCTTGGCGTGGCCGGGCTTGCGGCGATGGCGGCGGGCGTGCTGGCCTTCCGCCGCAAGGCAACCACAGTCGATCCGCTTCACCCCGAAAAGGCGACCAGCGTGGTCACCGGCGGCATTTTTCGCTTTACCCGCAACCCGATGTATCTGGGCATGGCGCTGATTCTGCTCAGTGTCGCGCTGGTATTGAGCAATGCGCTGGCCTTGCTCGGCCCGCTACTGTTCGCTGCGTGGATCACGCGCTTTCAGATCCGCCCGGAAGAACGCGCGCTCGAACACTTGTTCGGAGCCGAGTTCCGCAATTACCGCGCGCGTGTCAGGCGCTGGCTCTAGACCCCGTCGCCATATGGTGGAGGTTGCCTAGGCTGCCGATCCGTTCCATTCGGCCAGACAGGCCTGCACCTTCTCGGTCACCTGCTGGTCGACCGAGCGGCGCAGCGAAGAGCGGGTGAGGGTAAAGCTGAAGCCATCCATGCAGAACGCCAGTGTGGCAAAGCGGCTGGTTCCTGTCACCGGTTCCGTAAGGAAGGCATAGCTCGACAAACGCACATTCACCGCGCCGTAGCATGATCCGGCATCTTCGCCGTCATCGAAGACGATCGGGGCGATGTTGAGATTGATGTAGAAAGTCAGCGCCTGCTGATCGAGTGCCATCTGTTCCGTTCCAATTGGAACACCTGCTGCGGTGAAGGCATTGCTGGCAGCCCGGAGAACCTGACCGTAGGAAGTGCCGCAGGACAGTAGATCGGCATCGTCCTCCTCGCCCAACACGTAAACCGGCGGGTAGGCCGCCGCTTTCTGCGCCAGTGCTGGTGCAGCCGCCAGCAGTCCGCCTGCCACCATCGCGGCAGCCGCAATAGGCCTGATTCTCATAGAAAGCCCCTTTCAATCCCCTGTTGCAGCCAGTGGTCTAGCAGCAAAACAATGCCGTGCCAGCATCCGATGAAGGCGCACCACGAGCAGTTGCCTCAATCGTAACAGTCGTTATGATCGCGGCCCACTGGGGAAAGCGCGAGCGGCTGACTCGTGCGCGGATGGCCGACGGGAGAGAGACTTGGGCAAGATCATCGTATCGGGCGCATCGGGCCAGTTCGGCCATGCTGCTGCCGAAAAATTGCTGGATGGAGGGGCAGAGGTCATCGCGCTCAGCCGTTCGATCGACAAGCTGGCCGATCTCGCCGCGCGCGGGGCGGAAGTTCGCGCTGCCGATTTCGATTCGCCCGATGGGCTGGTCGAGGCGATGGCGGGGGGCGAGAAGCTGCTGCTGATTTCCACCACGCTGGTGGGGCAGCGCCCGCGCCAGCACGGCAATGCCATCGCGGCGGCCAAGGCGGCGGGGGTCTCGCAGATCGTCTACACTTCGCTGCTCGGAGCCCGCAATCCGGGCAATCCTTCGGTCGAAGGCTTCGATCATATCGCCACCGAGGAACTTCTCGAGCAGTCGGGCGTGGCCTACACTTTCCTGCGCAACAGCCTCTATGCCGAAGCGGTCGCCACGGCGATGGCGATCCCGGCACTGGCCGCTGGCAGCAAGCCCGAAAATGCCGGGACGGGCCGCGTGCCGATTGTCAGCCGCGACGATTGCATTGCCATCGCCGTCGCGGTGCTGCTGCAGGACGGGCACGAAAACATGGCCTATGACGTGACCGGGCCGGACCTGTGGACGCTTCCCGATGCCATGGCACTGATTGCGGACATGGCGGGCAAGCCGATTGCGGTCCACGATGTCGATGACCAGGGTATGTTCGCCTACTTCGATTCACTCGGCGTGCCGCGTAAGTCGGCGGATGTCGATCCCAACGGCCCGATCCCCTGGGCAAGCGAAGGCATGGTGACTTTCGGCCAGTCGATCCGCGAGGGTTTCATGGATATCGCCTCGAACGATGTGGAGCGGGTGACTGGCAGGAAGCCGCGCAGCTTGCGATCAGTGTGCGAACAGTATCGGGGAGCATGGCCGCTATGATCCGCGCATTCGTGCTGGCACTGACCGCCAGCCTTTCCCTCGCTGCCTGCAGCGAGAGCTTCGATCCCGCCTCCATCGATACCGCCGCCTACGGCGCGGGCGAGAACTGGGACAATCCCGGCGGCGACTGGGCCGAAAGCCATTTCTCCCGGCTGGAAACGATCACCCCCGCCAATGTTGGCGAGCTGGGGCTGGCGTGGGAATACGATCTGGGCAGCGAGCGGGTGCAGGAAGCCACGCCGGTGGTGATCGACGGGGTGATGTACACCTCGGGCAATCTCGGCAAGGTCTATGCACTGAACGCCGCGACGGGTGCGGAACTGTGGACCTTCACGCCCGAAATGGACATGCAGATTACCCGCTCGGCCTGCTGCGACTGGGCCAATCGCGGGGTAGCGGTGGCCGACGGACCCGACGGCAAGCTGGTGTTCGTCGCCGCGCTGGACGGGATTCTCTACGCCCTCAACGCTGACGACGGCTTGATCGCGTGGCAGGTGGATACGATAACCGATCGCGACCGCGCCTACACCGTCACCGGCGCACCCGAAGTGGCGGGCGATATCGTGGTGATCGGCAATGCCGGGGCAGAGTACGATACGCGCGGTTATGTCACTGCCTATCGCGTCTCTGACGGCGAGCAGGCGTGGCGATTCTTCACCGTGCCGCGCGATCCCGCCGAAGGGCCGCAGGAAAGCCCGGCGCTGGAAGCGGCGCTGGAAACCTGGAGCGAGACATCGCGCTACGACATCGGGCTGGGCGGCACTGCCTGGGATGCGATCACTTACGATCCGCAGTTCGACCAGGTCATCATCGGCACCGGCAACGGCGATCCGATCAATGTCCACGTCCGCTCACCGGGCGGGGGGGACAATCTCTATCTCAGCAGTCTGGTGGCGGTGGACCGCGCATCGGGCGAAATGAACTGGTTCATCCAGCAGACTCCCGGCGACAGCTGGGACCTGACCGCGACCCAGCCGATGATCCTGGCCGAACAGGAGATCAACGGCGAACAGCGCCCGGTTGTGCTGCACACCCCCAAGAACGGCTTCTTTTTCGTGATCGACCGTGAGGACGGGCGAGTGCACCAGGCCAACCCCATCGTACGGATGAACTGGGCCGACGGCTGGAACTACGAAACCCAGCGCCCCAACCTGACGCCCGCCACCAGCGATTACCGCGACCAGCCGCAGATCGTCTTCCCCGGCTCCCCCGGCGCGCGCAACTGGTACCCCGCCGCCTACGATCCGGGCCGCAACACCTATTTCGCTCACGTGCTGGACATGGGCAACCTGCTGTTCCTCACCGGCGATCCGAATACCCCGCCCGAGCGGCAGGAAAAGTTCCTCAACCCGGGCACCGCGATCCTCTTCACCGCCGACATCCAGCAATCGATCAACACGCTGCCGCCACCGATGGCCGAAGCGGTCCGCGCGCTGCCGAGCTGGCAATGGGTGCTCGACCAGCCGTTCACCAGCCAGCTGCGCGCCATCGATCCGATGACGGGCGAGACCAGGTGGAGTGTCGACAGCCTTGGCTGGCAGGATCGCCACGGGGTGCTGGCGACGCAAAGCGGGCTGGTGTTCCACGGCAACGCCGCAGGCACGGTGTTAGCGCGCGACAGCGATACGGGCGAAGCCCTGTGGCAGGTCGAAACCGGCTCCACCATCATGGCCGCGCCGATGACCTATAGCGTGGACGGGGTGCAATATATCGCCGTGCAGACCGGCTGGGGCGGCGGCGGCTGGGGCTTCGTGCCCGGCTATTCGGCGGCCTATTCAAAGGGCAATGCCAACCGGCTGCTGGTGTTCCGTCTTGGTGGCGGCGAAGTGCCCGTGCCCGCCGATTTGCCGCCCATCGAACCCGCGCCTGCTCCGCCTGCGCAGTTCGAGGGCGTGACGCCCGAAACCTTGGCCATGGGCAACGCGCTGTTCACCGAAAACTGCATGATCTGCCATTCGAACCAGCCGCGCGCGCCGCTGCCCGATCTGCGGAGGATGGCCCCGAATATCCACGCCGGGTTCGAACAGATCCTGCTGCAGGGCCTGTTCGTGCCGCAGGGGATGCCCAGCTTTGCCGACCGGTTGAACGCCGAACAGGTGCGTGCGATCCAGGCCTACCTTATCTCGGTGCAGGGACCGCTACGCGAGCGCGAACTGGAACTGCAACGGCGCGGGCTACCGCTGGATAGCCAGGCGCTGACGATCATGTCGAATTATTAGCGCCGCGCGAAGGCGGGAATTCAGTGAAGAGGAGAAGGCCGCAATGACCCCCGAAGGCGTAAACATCGCCCACCCCGACAAGCTGTTCATCGGCGGCGAATGGGTGCGGCCGCTGTCAAACGAGACCATCGAAGTGATCAACCCGGCGAGCGAGGAAATCGTCGCCCGCACCGCTGCGGCGGGCAATCGCGATATGGACGCGGCCGTTGCCGCCGCGCGCCATGCCTTCGATCATGGGCCATGGCCGCAGACGCCGCCGGAGGAACGGCAGGCCAAGCTGCTCGAAATGGTCGATTACCTTGAAGCCCGCGTGCCCGAACTGGCCGCAGCATGGACGGCGCAGGTCGGCGGGCTCGCCAGCTTTGCGCCAATGATGCACGGCAGCGCGGTGGCAGGCCTGCGCGGGCTGGCCATGCTCGGCACCACCTTCGAATGGGAAAGCCGCAAGCCCGGCATGGCGGTGGACACGGTGGTGATCCGCCGCGAACCCGTGGGCGTGGTCGTCGGCATCGCGCCGTGGAACGGGCCGTTCGGGATCATGGCGAACAAGGTGTCCTACGCGCTCATTTCCGGCTCGGTCATCATCATGAAACCCTCGCCGGAAACGCCGCTCGAGGCCTATATCCTCGCCGAAGCCGCCGAGGCGGTGGGCCTGCCGCCGGGCACGGTGAACCTCGTCCCTTCTGGCCGCGAGGCCGCCGATCACCTGATCCATTCGCGCCTGATCGACAAGGTCAGCTTCACCGGCTCGTCTGCCGCCGGAAGCCACATCGCCAGCGTCTGCGGCGGCAACATGACCCGCTTCACGATGGAACTGGGCGGCAAGAGCGCCGCGATCATCCGCGACGATTTCCCAATCGAAGTGGCGGCGCAGATCCTCGGCAACACCATCACCGTCATGAGCGGGCAGGTCTGCGCGATGCTCAGCCGCGCCATTGTCCCACGCGCGCGGCACGACGAACTGGCCGAAGCGATCAAGGGCGTGATGGAAGGCGTGGTCATCGGCGATCCCGCCGATCCCGCGACCCAGCTCGGCCCGCTGGCGATGCGGCGGCAGCTCGAACGCGTAGAAATGTATATCGAGGCGGGCAAGGCTTCGGGCGCGCAGCTCGTCACAGGCGGCCATCGCCCTGCGCATCTGAACAAGGGCTATTACATGCAGCCCACGCTATTTGCGAACGTCGATAATCGCAGCAAGATTGCGCAGGAGGAGATTTTCGGACCAGTCTTGTGCCTGATACCGGCGGATGACGAGGAGGATGCAATCCGCATCGCCAACGAAAGCGACTTCGGCCTGAACGGTAGCGTGTTCACCACCGACGCGAACGCCGCCTACGCCATCGCCAAGCGCATCCGCACCGGCGTGGTCGGCCAGAACGGTATGCGGATGGAATGGACCGCGCCCTTCGGCGGCTACAAGCAATCGGGGATTGGCCGCGAAGGCGGCGAGGAAGGGCTGTGGGGCTACCTGGAGACGAAGACGGTGTTGCTCGACGCGCTTCCATCGTCAGGCTAACGGCGGTGAATGACTGACACGATCACCGTCGAACAGGGCAACATTGTTACCTATGCGGTCGACGCGGTGGTCAACGCTGCCAATTCTTCGCTGCTCGGCGGAGGAGGGGTGGACGGGGCAATCCATCGCGCTGCCGGCCCGGATCTGGTGCACGAATGCCGCCTGCTCGGTGGGTGTAAAACCGGGCAAGCCAAGCTGACCAAGGGATATCGGCTGCCGGCCAGAAACATCATCCATACCGTCGGCCCCGTTTGGCGGGGTGGCGACAATGGTGAGGATAGACAGCTGGCAGAATGTCACCGCAATTCCTTGGCGATCGCCAGGAAGCATGGTCTGAGAACGATTGCTTTCCCCGCCATCTCCACAGGAATTTTCGGCTATCCGATGGAAAAAGCTGCCCATGTTGCGATCGACAGCTCTCTTGCCGAACTGCGCGATTTCCCGGACGCGTTCGATGCAATCACCTTCGTCTGCTTTGACCAACTGGCCGCGAGCATTTTCCGGCAGGCGCTGTCGCTCGTCTCGCACTGACTTCATTCTCGGCCTGCCTGCCAATGCCGGGGTGACGCGCCAAGTTTATGTCGCTAAGGGATTCGGACAAAATCAATTTCGGATCGTGTGACGCCATGAAATATCTGCTGCTTGCCGGCTTTTGCCTGCCGTTCATCGCCACCCCAGCCGCTGCACAGGAGCAGGGCGAGCAGGCGGAAGAGAACACCATCATCGTGCTCGGCGAAGGCCTGCCCGATACGCCCGGCACGCCCGCCTATTCCACCGTCGAGCTGGACCGCGAGCAGATTGTCACCACCGCCAGCGGGCGGCTGGAGGATGCGCTGGCCAATGTCGCCGGGTTCCAGCAGTTCCGCCGTTCGGACAGCCGCTCGTCCAACCCTTCCGCGCAGGGCGCGACACTGCGCGCGCTCGGGGGCAATGCCACCAGCCGGGCGCTGATCCTGCTCGACGGGGTGCCGGTGGCCGATCCCTTTTTCGGCTACATCCCCTTCAGCGCCATCGCGCCCGAACGGCTGGACAGCATCCGCGTCACCCGCGGCGGCGGCTCCGGCCCGTTCGGCGCGGGCGCGCTGGCGGGCACGATCGAGCTGGAAAGCGCCGATGCCGCCACCCTCGGCCTCGTCACTGCCAGCGGCCTCGCCAACTTTCGCGGCGATACCGAACTCAGCGCCACGCTCGCGCCCGAACTGGGTGACGGGTTCGCGGTGATCCACGGCCGCTGGGACCGGGGCGACGGCTTTTTCACCACACCCGAAGACCAGCGCGTGCCCGCCACCAGCCGTGCCAATTACGACAGCTGGTCTGCCGGAGGCCGCGTGGTGCAGCAGCTTGGCGACTTCGAAGTGCAGGCGCGGGTGCTGGCGTTTGAGGACAGCCGCGTGCTGCGCTTCCAGGGTGCTGACAACTCCTCAGAAGGGCAAGATGTCTCGCTGCGTGTGGTCAGCCGGGGGCCTTGGCAGGTCGACGCGTTGGCCTACGGCCAGTGGCGCAATTTCACCAATGTCGTGATTTCCTCGACCCGCTTTGTCCCGGTTCTCGACCAGAAGGATACCCCGTCCGCCGGCATGGGCGGCAAAATCGAAGTCCGTCCCCCGGTTGGCGAAGCGCACACGCTGCGGGTCGGGCTGGACTATCGCCGTGCCGAAGGCGACCTGTTCGAGGACGCGATTTCCGCCTTCACCGGCGCGCTCACCGAAGAGCGGTTTGCGGGGGGCGCGACCGACGATGTGGGCCTCTATCTGGAGAACGACTGGCAGGTCGGTGCGCTCACATTGACCGGCGGGGTGCGCGCGGATCGCTATTCGATTACCGGCGGCTATTACCGGGCACTGGCGGCTGATGGGAGCGTAGTCCGTGAAGACAGTTATGCCGACCGTTCCGACTGGGAAGTGACCTGGCGCGCCGGTGCGCTGTTCGAAGCGAGCGAGGCGGTGACCTTGCGTGCCGCCGCCTATTCCGGCTTCCGCCTGCCGACGCTCAACGAGTTGTACCGCCCCTTCGTGGTGTTCCCGGTGACGACGCAGGCCAATGCCGCGCTTGCTCCGGAACGGCTGGAGGGCTGGGAGCTGGGGCTGGACCTGACGCCAGCGCCGGGCATTTCCTTCGCCGCGACATACTTCGACAACCGCGTGAAGGATGCCATCGCCAACGTCACCATAGCCACCAACCTGCGCGAACGGCGCAATCTCGATGCCATCGAGGCGACCGGGCTGGAGCTTGCAGCGAACATCGAGCGCGGGCCGTTCAGCCTCAATGGAACGCTGGTGATTACCGACGCCGAAGTCGCAGGCAATGGGTTCGCGGCACCGCTGGATGGCAATCGCCCGGCGCAGACCCCCGCCTTCGCAGCCAGCCTGACGGGTGCCTATGAATATATCGAGGGGGGGCTTGTGGCAGCTACGCTACGCCACGTTGCCAAGCAGTTTGAAGGCGATCAGGAGGACGATGTGCTCCCCGCCGCCACCGTGCTTGACCTGTTCGCGCAGTTCCCGCTGACAGCGCAGTTGTCGCTGGTGGGCCGGGTGGAGAACCTGTGGGACGAGACGATTATTACTCGCAACCAGGGCGGATCGATGGATCTGGGCGCGCCGCAGACTTTCTGGGTAGGCCTGCGCTACGGTTTCTGACGATCCCCGCTCAGTTGGCCACCCATTTGCGCAGGAAATCGCTCGGCGATCTCCACAAGTGCGTCACGAAGGAGATTGAAGATGTCGCCTGAACTGCGTGCCAGGCTGGAAGAACTGGGCCCCGATCTCTCGCCCGCGATGCTCGGCGCCACGGAGGCGCTAATGGCATCGATCAATCTTGGCATGGACCCGTCTACGCAGGTTGAGCGCGATCTATCTTACGGTCCCGACCCGCGCCACCGGCTCGACGTGTTTTCCAAAGGCACACCGACAGGTGCGCCGGTGCTGGTCTACGTCCACGGCGGCGGCTTCGTGATGGGGGACAAGCATAGCGAAAGCTCGCCGTTCTATTCCAACGTGGGCGATTTTGCCGCGCGGATGGGCTGGGTGGGGGTGACCATGACCTACCGCCTCGCCCCCGCGCACCGCTTCCCCAGCGGGGTGGAGGATATGCGGTTGTTCGTCGATTGGCTGCGCGCGAATGTGGCAGCCCACGGCGGCGATCCGGCAAGGATCGTGCTGATGGGCCAGAGCGCCGGGGCGAGCCATATTGCCAACTACCTCGCCCATGCGCGCGATCATGCCGTGGGAATTGCCGGGGCCGTGTTCCTCAGCGGCATCTACGATGTCCGTACCAGCGCCGTGAACGATTTCAACAAGGCCTATTACGGGGAGGATGTGGCGGGCTGGGGGCCAGCCTCGGCGCTTGCTGGGCTGATTGCTTCACCCGTGCCGTTGCAGTTCAGCGTGGCCGAATTCGATCCCGACGACTTCCACCGGCAGGCCGCACAGGTCGTGGAGCAATGGACCGCAGCCAAGGGCCGCTTGCCCGAAATGCACTATCTCACCGGCCACAACCACCTCAGCCCCGGCCTTTGCATCGGCAGCGACCAGGCGCAGACGGAGGCGATGGTGGCGGGCTTCGTCCAGCGGGTGACGTGAAGAAAATCGGAACGATTACCACCACCTGTTCGTTGCTTGGCTTGCAGAAACAGGAGAACTGACGTGCGTAAATTAGCCATGGCCATCACCCTCGGCACCGCTTCGCTGGCGCTCGCCGCTTGCGATGTCGAGCAGACCGAAGAAGGCGAGATGCCCGATGTGAATGTCGAGGGCGGCAATCTTCCCGAATATGACGTGGACACGCCCGAAGTTACGGTCGGCACCGAGGAACGGACCGTGGACGTTCCCGTTATCGGGGTCGAAGAAGCCGATGCCGATGAGGCGGAAGCAGACGAGCCTCCCGCAGAGTAACCCGCGCTTGTACCATCACCTGCGTCAGCCCTTGCTGGCGCAGGTGATGCACAGCGCGGCTTCAGGGCGCGCCTCCAGCCGGCCTGCCGCGATCTCGTCACCGCACTGCACGCAGTAACCGTATTCGCCAGTCGCGATGCGTTCCAGCGCGCGGCGGGTCGACGCCAGCTCGCGCGCTACAAGCCGCGCCTGCCCCTCGAGCGACTCGTCGTCCGCCATTTGCACGGCGCGTTCGGAGGAATCCGGGTCGTGCGGCTCGTCCAGATCGTCCTCGATGTGCTGGAGCCTGCCCTGCAATTCGGCAAGCTGTGCTTCGAGCGTGGCCTTGGCTTTCGCGGTATCGATCATATTGCATTCTCCTTCGAGGGAACCCAGCATCCGTGAAACGCCATCGGCATGGCGAAAGGAAGGCGCACCGTGGCGAGCGGTGGGCGGCTGACATCGCGCGCGTCGAGGATCAGCAGTTCGGCGCGGCGTTCGGCGAAGCGATCGACCACGGTGAAGATAAAGCCGTCGCCTTCCTCCGTATCAGGCGAGCGCGGCACGAACAGCGGTTCCTGCGCCGCCGCACCTTCGAGCGTTTGCGCCGTCACCTCGCCCGTTTCCCAGTCGATCTGGCCGATCCCCATGCGCGGAAAATCGCGCAGGGCGAACCAGCCGTGGCGGTACTTCGCCATCGCAAAGCGGTCATCCATCTTCGGCATATCGCCTTTCGCGCCCGCGAGCGGATGCAGGCTGACGGCTTCGGCATCGGGCTTGGAGAGGTCGAACACCACGCGGGTGATCTGGGTGATCGTTTCCGACATGTTCGGCAGGTTGCCGTGCTTGTCGGCGAAGAAGGAGAAGCAATTGCCTGGGCTGATCGGGGTGTCCACCACCACGCAGTTGCCCTCGGTATAGGCGTTCATCACGTGCCCCATCACGCCGGGCACATCGAACCAGCGCATGTCCCGCGCCGGATCGCCATTGCGGGGCATCACGCCCCACTTGCCGGGGAGATCGGGATCGTATTCGTAATAGGGCTTCCCCGCGCGCAGCCGTGCTTTGCTGGCGGTGAGCGGCATGATCGGGAATACCAGATGCTCACGCGTCACGCCCCAGTCGTGGCTGAGGCCGGGGTAGGGGGTCTGGAACCATTGCTCGCGGATCAGTGTGCCTTCGGCATCGAACACGTGCAGGCTGGCATCGGTCGTCGGCTCCCCGCCCGCGAACACGCCGTAGCTCCACCATTCGCCGGTCTGCGGATCGATCTTGGGATGCGCGGTGAGCGCGGTTGAGCGCAGGTCTCCCCATTGTCCCTCTCCCAGCGTTTCCAGGGTATCCAGATCGATCCGGTAAGGGCGGCTGTCTTCCCGCAGGGCGAACAGTTCGCCGTGATGGGCGAAGGCAAAGGTATTGCCGGTGTTGTCGCGCTGGGGCAGGTTGGAGACGCTGGCATCGTCGGTGTAGCGGTTGCGGTAGAGGCCATAGAGCCGCCGCCGCGCCGCGCGCTCTGCCTTCAGTCGCTCGGTCTGGACGTAGCGGCTGCGGAAGGAGACGTGGCCGTCTTCGAACCAGAAGGCGCTGACCATGCCATCGCCGTTGAGGACGATGTCGCCTTCCAGCGAAGGATACTGCCGGTCCCCACCGAGGCGATAGTAAGCACCTTGCAATTCCGCTGGAACTTCGCCCAGGACCTCGCACTCGAACACATCCGCTTCAAAGCGCATCGTTGTGCGCTCTTGCATGCCGAAGCTGGCGTATGGGTGAAACACTTCCGGCACTGCTTTCTCCCTGCAAGGAGACTTAGTCAACGCCAGTGGGAGAGGAAGTGCAAGGGGAACCTGCAATCGGTGAGCCCTAACGCACTCAGTGACCGGGAGCGCCTAGATTCCGCCGATTTCGATACGATGATGGAGGCCGATCCAGCCCGCCAGCCGGGCAAGTTCGCTTTCGACCGAATCCGATTTCAGATAGGCGCGGTCTTCCTTGATTCGCAGCACCAGTGTGTCGTCTTCGCGTCGCAGCATGGAGTTGCGCAGCGAAATGCGCGTGCCGCCGCCGATTTTGCGCGCCAGCCGGTTTGCGAGTCCCCAGGCGGAGGCGCGGTGGAGCTGATCTGCGTTCGCCATGCGCAGGTATTCCTCGACAATCGCGGGCTGGCCGCAACTGGCGCGCAGCGCCTGTGCCATCATCGCCCGGCCGGTGTGATCGAGACCTACCCAGCGCTTTTCCAGCGCCCAGTCGGTCGAATGCGACAGCCGCATATTGGGCTCGATCCGCGCGGAGGCCTGCGTCAGCATGGTCGCGGCCAGCCGGATGCGCTCACTGCCGCGATTGCGCCCGTCTGTCGCTTCGGCGGTCCAGGCCATTTTCAGCGTTGCACTCGTGATGTCCGCCCCGCGCGGAGTGGCGAAATGGGTGACGGCGGTGAGCAGCGGATCCTGCTCTCGCGCCGCGTCGCTCAGCCGCTGGGCAAGCAGCCCCTCGCGCAATCCCCAAGCGGAAATGATGACTTCGGCAGGCGCGAACTGGGTGAGCATCACGCGCAGCATCGCCGCCGCATCGGGCAGGCCCGAAGCGCGGTTGCCGGAAATGCCCGAAATGCCGGTCAGCTTGGCCGGATCGCATTTCGCCAGCTTGCGGGCCACAGCCTCCGCTTCCTCGTGCGAGAGGCAGTAGGCCTGCGGATCGGTGAGCGGATAGTGCGATTTGTGCATCGCATAGCTCGCCAGCGCCCGCCATGTGCCGCCGACCAGATAGAGCGGCCCGCCGTACGCTTTTGCCCATCGGGCCTTGTCCAGCTCCAACTTAACCGCCTTGCGGAAAGCCGCTTCGCCCCTTGCCTGCAAGGCGGGCAGACGTAAGGTGCCGAGCGGCAAGCTGACCCCGTCATGGCAGGTGCCGTTCTCGATCGCGACAAGTTCGAGGCTGCCACCGCCAAGGTCGGCGACGATTCCCTTGGTGCCCGGAAATGCACCGATGACGCCGAAGGCGGCGGCAGTGGCTTCCTCGACACCAGTCAGCACGCGCGGATCGAGCCCCAGCGCGCGAACCTTGGCCACGAATTGGCCGCCGTTACTGGCATCGCGCGCGGCGGCGGTGGCGACGGTAGCGATATCCTCCACCCCCAGATCATCCAGAATCGCGGCGAAGCGGGTGAGGCCGGAAAGCGCCAGTTCCTGCGCTTCCCGCGGTATTTTCCCGGTCGTCGCCAGATCGCGCCCCAGTTGCGCGGTCACCTTTTCGTTCAACCAGACGTTGGGCGCGCGGCGGGGGCCGGAATAGACCACCAGCCGCACGGTGTTCGAGCCGATGTCGATCACCGCCCGGTCCGGCACCTCGATCACTTGCGCGCTGCGTTTCGCGGTTGTGATCGTCACCGGTCGCCCTTGCGCAAGGTGAGCTTCGGCACCCGGCTGTCCTTCAGTGCTTCGCCGCGCCCGCTGAGCGATGGATTGGTCATGAAATATTCGTGGCAGTTGAAGCCGCGCCGCTCAAGTGCAGCCATGCTGTCCACTCGGTGATAATCCCCCGTCTCACCATCAAGCAGCCAGCTTTGCTGCACGTCGATCAGATTGGCGAGCAGCACCTGGTCGAGCACCTGATCGTGGACCGTGGTGTTGGCAATCGGCACCAGGGTTTCGACCCGGCGGTGCAGGTTGCGCTCCATCAGGTCGGCGCTGGAGATATAGACCTTGGCCTTGTCGCTCGGCATCGGCTCGCCATTGCCAAAGGCGTAGATGCGGCTGTGTTCGAGGAAGCGGCCGATGATCGATTTGACGGTAATGTTCTCCGACAGACCGGGCACACCGGGGCGCAGGCAGCAGATCCCGCGCACCACCAGCATGATCTCCACCCCGGCCTGGCTGGCTTCGTAGAGTTTGTCGATAATACCCTGATCGGTGATCGAATTCATCTTCGCCCAGATCGTGGCGGCCCTGCCCGCGCGGGCCAGCGCGATTTCATGATCGATGTCACTGATAATCCGCTCGTAAAGCGAAAGCGGGCTGATCGCGAGGCGCTCCATCTCCAGCGGTTCGACATAGCCGGTGACGAAGTTGAACAGCTTACCCGCATCGCGGCCCAGTGCCGGATCGGCGGTGAAGTAACTGAGATCGGTGTAAACCTTGGCTGTCACCGGGTGATAATTGCCGGTGCCGAAGTGGCAGTAGGTGCGCAGGGCCCCTTCTTCCGCGCGCACTACCATGCTGATCTTGGCGTGGGTCTTCATGTCGATGAAGCCGTAGATCACCTGCACGCCCGCGCGTTCCAGTTCGGCCGCCCATTTCAGGTTCTGCTCCTCGTCGAAGCGGGCCTTTAGTTCGACCACTGCGGTCACCGATTTGCCCGCTTCGGCAGCAGCGATCAGCGCATTGATAACAGTCGGCTGGTTGCCCGCGCGATAGAGCGCCTGTTTGATCGAGACGACATTGGGATCGGCGGCGGCTTGACGCAGGAAATCCACCACCACTTCGAAACTTTCGTAAGGGTGGTGGATGACGATATCCTTGGCGGAAATCGCCGCGAAGCAATCCCCGTCATGCTCCAGCACGCGCTCTGGATAGCGCGGGGCGTAGGGGACGAATTTCAATTCAGGGCGATCTTCCGCCACCACTTGCGCCAACCCGGATATGCCCAGCATCCCTTCGGTGGCGGTGATGAAGGCCTGGCTAAGCCCCAACTTGTCGCGTAGCAGTTCACCCGCTTCCCGATCGAAGCTCTCGTCGATCTCCAGCATGATGACCTGCCCGCGCCGCCGTCGTTGGATGGCGCTGCGGAACAGCCGGACCAGATCTTCGGCCTCTTCCTCGATTTCCATGTCGCTGTCGCGCAGGACGCGGAAGACGCCGTCCCCGTTGATCGTGAAGCCGGGAAAGATCAGGCTGGCAAAGCGGCACACCAGCCGCTCAATGGCGACATAGATCGCATCGTCCCCCAGGACTTCGGTGGGAATGCGCACGAAGCGGGGCAAGGCGCTGGGGATCAGCACCATCTCTACCAGTTGGCTGCCGTCGCTCAGCCGCGTCAGATTGAACAGCGCCCCGATGCCCATATTGGCAACGAAGGGAAACGGATGCGCCGGATCAAGCGCCTGCGGGGTAATGACCGGCATGATGTGATCGACGAAATACTGCCGGAGCCATGCCTCGGCAGCGTCATCGATGCGATCTTCCCCGGCGATATGAATGCCTTCGTCTTCCAGCAGCGGGCGCAGCGCGGCGAGGGCTTGCTGTTGCTTCTCTTCGAGTTCACGCACGCGAGTGGTGATCGCAGCGAGCTGCTGGCGCGGGGTGCGCCCATCGAGCGACATTTCGCTCACCCCGCTGCGAACCTGCCCGGCCAGCCCCGCCACGCGGATCATCATGAATTCGTCGAGATTGCTGCCGGAGATCGAGAGGAAGCGCAGTCGCTCGAGCAGCGGGTAGGCGGCGTTGTTCGCTTCTTCCAGCACCCGGTCATTGAATGAAAGCCACGACAATTCGCGGTTGAAGTAGCGATCTCCCACCGAGAGATCGGGCGCGCCGGGGCCATCGTTGGCGGCGGGGGGCGGGGTGATTTCAGGATTGCTCGACATGATCTCGCATCATCTGGCTTTTGCGGAGCAGCAGCGCAACCGATGACCCTTGGAGGTCATATTTGCCGCTCAGCCCCAGTTGTCGACGATATCGCGCGCTTCGGCGATGGCGCTGATGCCGCGTTTGCCGTTGACCCGGTCAAGCTGCACGATCACATCGATCACTCCGGCGGCATAGGCGATAGTATCGCTGCGGGTCAGGCCGATGCCGGTCTGCATCACCATCAGGCTGAGCTGTTCCAATGCGCCGCGCAGGCTGTTGGCGTGGATGGTGGAGAAGCTGCCCGGATGGCCGGTGTTGATCGCACGCAGGAAGCTGACGCTTTCCGCGCCGCGCAATTCGCCCAGCACGATCCGGTCTGGCCGCAGGCGCAAGGCCGATTGCAGCAATTCGTTGGCGGTGACCTTGGCCTCGCCAAGTTCGCCCTTAACCGCCACCAGCCCGACGCCGTTGGCACCGGGGAACTTGAGTTCGGGCGTGTCCTCCACCAGCACCACGCGTTCTTCGCGCGGGATTTCGCCGAGCATGGCGTTGAGGAAGGTGGTCTTGCCAGTGCTGGTCCCGCCCGAAACCAGCACCGTCTTGCGCGCGCGGATCGCGGCGCGGAGGAAAGCGATCGGTTCCGCCTGCGGATCGGGCAGGGTGGTATTGCCGGGTTGCAGCAGTGGCCCGGCGTCATAGGCGTCGAGCGGCAGGTCAAGCCGCCGGTGGCGACGGATCGCCATTGCCCAGTGCTTGCGCGTGGCAGGCGGGCCGCAGAACTGGATGCGCGCGCCATCGGGCAGGGTTGCGCCGAGCAGGGGATGTTCGCGATTGATCCCCTGATGACTGATCCGCGCGACCTGCTCGGCGAGGCGCTGGACCAGCTTGTCGTCGATGGAGGCAAGCTCGATGCGTTGCATTCCGCCGGAGGGAGCGGCGGCATCTTCCACCCACATTTCGCCGGGCTGGTTGACGAGGATTTCGGTGACCGTGTCCCGTTCCAGCCATTCGCGGAACGGCGCGAGATAGGCGTCAAGATAGACCGAGCCACTTGGAACCTGAGGCACCTCGTCCGGCTCTGCGCCCGCCAACCTGTGGATCTCGGCGCTCATGTCCAGCTCAGCGGACCGACGGAGCCTGGCCGAAGTCGAGATCGCGCGCGGTATAGACACGGATCGGCTCGCCCATGCGCACCCGCACGGTGGGCGAACGCTGGCCATCCTGCTGGAGCGCGGTATTGGCTGCGCTCTGCCCGCCGCCGAGGATGACTGATGCCCCGCCGCTGGCCACTGTGGTCAGCCCACCGATAACCGAGAGCAGCATGGCCGATCCGAAACGGCTGAAGAAGTGGTTGTCTACATCGCCCGCGATGCCTGCCGTGCCATCAAAACTGGTGGCGGGACTTTGCAACTGAACGGTCACGCCATCGGGGCGGATCACCCGCTGCCAGATCACATAGGCGCGCCGCTGGCCGGCTTGCAGGCCGGACTGGTACTGGCCGACCAGGCGGCTGGAGCGCGGGATCAGCACCCGGCTGCCGTCGAAGCTGCGCACGTCCTGGCTCACCACGGCGCGCACGAAGCCGGGGACATCGGTGTTGATCGCGGTTTCGAGGATGGCGGGAATCATCGTCCCCTGCGTCACCGTGGTCGCCGGATTGATGTCCTGCCGCGCCACTGCCGTGCCGCCGCCGACGCCGCCGATGCGCGCGGCAAATTCGCCCGCCGCGCCGCCGCCTGCGACCACCGCGTTCTCCGGCGCGCGCGCCATTGCCGCTTCGGCTGCAGCGGCATTGGCTGCGGCGCTGGAGGGGGCGACACCGCCGTCGAACACGAGAGTGGGCGAAGAATAGGGGTTAGCAGCAGGGCCGTAATTCGCGCCCGGTGCATTCGCCAGGACTGGTGAAGGGCCGGGATCGGCCTGCGGCATCACGCTCGCGCCCGCAGCTCCGGCATTGGCGCTGGGCAGACCATCGGTGGGCGTGACGCCGACCGGGACTACGCTGGCAGGCGGCGGCGCGGGTGGCGCAGCCGTGCCCGCCGCCGCTTCCTCGTTGCTTACCTTGCTGGCATTGAGGCCCCACAGCGTCGCCGCGCCGAGCAGGGCGACAAAGCCGATCCCCGCCGCAAGTCCCAAGGCATCCGAACGGCTCTTGCGGTTCGCCACCGCCGGGTAAGAAGTGCGGCTGGCGAGATCGATGATCTCGGTCGTCTCGCTATCGCGCGGGTCCATATCGTTGGCGACGCCGCGGTTCTTTTCAGGAAGGCGCATGGCAAGTTTCATCGCATCGGCTCCGTTCAATTCCGCTCGTTCTGGTCGCGCGCGGTGCCATCGGCAAGATAGGCACCTGCGGTGCCCTGGTTGGTAAGCAAGGCTTCGTCTTCGCCCGAGCGCAGGATGATTTCTCCGGGCACCAGATCGAGCACGATCACATCGCCGCGCACGGCAAAGTTCACCGGGCCTTCGTTGCCCTCGTGGTCTTTCAGCAGGATGGCCGGCATGGCGCGACCGACCGGCCAGGTGAGGAAGGTCGCTTCGCCATTGTCGTAGATCACTTCGGGAAGCAGGCCCGCCGAGCCAGAGCCCGCCCAGGCGTAATTGAGCGTGGCGGGATCGAGCACCGCGAGATCGTCGCTGGCGGCGGACATTTCCACGGCGTTGGGGGTGAGCGCAGGATCGGCGGCGGCCAGAGTCGTCGCGTCCTCAGGCTCCTCGGGATAGGTGAAAGTGAGGATGTACAGCGGGCTGCGCGCGTTCGGGTTTGCGACCAGATCGAACAGGTAGGTGTGGCGATTGGTCACCACCGTCATGTTGGTGGCAGCGCGCGGGGCGAGCGGCTTGACGAACAGCAGGTTCGCGCGGCGATTGGGCGTCACCTGCCAAGCGGTGGAATCGCCGATGGCGACGTTCTCGATCGCCTCGTCATCGCCGAAGCGGATGGTGGTCTGCACATTGGTCTTGCCTTCGATCCGCACGACTTCGGCGGGATCGTAAAGGCGTTCTACAAGGCGCGGATCGTCCTGCGCCAGCGCCGTGACGGGCAGCAGGGCACTGGCGAGCAGCAAGGCGGCAAAGGTCTGCCGGATCATGATTTCTTCTCCGTGGAGCGGATGGGCGCGCTTTTGAAGCGGCTGCCGATGCCGCGTGCGCGCGAAATGGGGGAAGCGGAATTGCCGGGGGCTGAACCTGCGCCGCTGGGGCCGGAGACAATGCGGGTTTCGCGGTTGGTCGATGCAGGTCCGCTGTCGTTCGCCGCCATCAGCGTGGCTCCGGAAACGCGAATACCGCGCGAGGGCGCGGTGGCGGCCTGCGCCACCCGCTCGCGCGCAGATGTAGCTGCGGCAGTCGGCGCCGGAGCGTTATAGACATTGGCGGCGACAGCCGGGGCAGGCGCGCGTTCGTCCGCCCTCTCGTTGTTGGCGAAGCCGAATACCGTCCAGCCGCTCACCATCGTGGTGAGCACCTTCATGATCATGAACATCAGCGCCAGATGCACCGCGCCGATCATGAAGAAAGCCATCGCCGGGCGCACGTCGATCTGGCCGGGGTTGGCTGCCAAGCTGGAAAGCACCGGGATCGCCAGTTCGAGCATCAGCGAACCGCCGAGCACTGCGAACAGCGGGGCGAGCGCCATCAGCACCACGCCCTTGAGCCAGCCGACGAACAGCCCCTTGGTGCCATCGAACAGTGCCATCAGGATGAAGATCGGGCCGATGCCCATCAGGATGGCGAGCGCGATCTTGGTGGTCGCCAGCACGCCCACCGTGCCCAGCAGCAGCATGGTGCCGCCCGACCACAGCAGCCCCGGTGGCGAGAAGATGGATGTGCTGTTGTCCATCGCATCGCCGCCCGATGCCTGCATCAGCGACAGCATCACCGCGTCCAGCTTGTCGGCGAAAATGGTGGTGGCGGAGCCATCGGTTCCCATGAGCGCGGTGGCGATCGAGTCAGGGCCCAGCACTGCCAGGTTCCAGAAGAACATCTGGAACACGAACCAGCTGGTGGCGAAAGTGACCACACCGACCAGCGTGATCATCTTGGGCGTGAGTGAGGACAAGCCGATACGGGTGCGCCCTGTCATCAGCGCGAAACCGAGCAGGGCCACAAACAGCGTAAGGACAATCGTCAGCGTCGGGCCGAGGAAGCCTCCTTCGGCGAACAGCCGGTTGAACGCCGCCTGCGCCATCGCATTCGCGGCGCAGTCGACACCGCGCAAGCTCGCGCCGATCCCGGCGCCGACGCCTTCCATCGCCCGCGCGCATTCGACCGAGATTGAACCAATTGTGCTCATTCCGCAGCTTCCCAACGCTGCGCATCGTCTTCGGGCTCTTCCCCGGCGGGGCCGGGCCACGGCCGACCGGTGAGCGCGGGATACCATTGCGAAGGATGGTCGCCCACCGCCTCGCGCAGCAGGTCAAGCCGCCGCACCGAGCTTTCGCGGCCCGAGAGCATGGTCAGCACTTCGGGTGCGCCGGAAAGGTCCAGCCGCACCACCACGCTTGCATCGGGCTGGCGCACGAGGAAGCAGCGGCTGTGCGCGGGCAGGCTGCGGATCAGCGCGAATTCGTGTTCGGTCAGGCCGAAACCCTCGCAGTAATCCTCCGGCCGCGCGCGGGCGTTGGGCATGAACACCATCGTGGCGGTCTGTTCGACCAGCGCGGTGCTGATCTTGCTGTCGAGCGCATCGCGCGCCGACTGGGTGGCGAAGCCGACCAGCGCGTTGCGTTTGCGCAGCGTTTTCAGCCAGTCGCGGATGCGCGCGGCGAACACTTCGTCGTCGAGCGCTTTCCAGCCCTCGTCGATCAGGATCATCGTCGGGTTGCCGTCCAGCCGCTCTTCGATGCGGTGGAACAGGTACATCATCGTCGGCGTGCGCAGCTTGGGGTTTTCCAGCAGCGCGGTCATGTCGAACCCCATAACGCGGGTGGAAAGGTCCAGCCGATCCTCGGCATTGTCGAACAGCCAGCCGTTTTCGCCTGCCTCGATCCAGGCCGATAGCCGGTCCGCCAGATCGCCGGGTTGCGGGCGGCGGCTGCCGGAGACCAGTTCCTTGAAATGGCGCAGGCGGCGCAGCGAGGGATCGTTGGCATAGGCCGCGTCTACCGCGCTGGCGATGGTCGCGCTTTCCTCGGGCCCCTCGGCCTTGAGCAGCACCGACAGCCAGTCACGCAGGAAACCGCGGTTGGCGGGCGTATCGGGCAGCGCGAGCGGGTTGAACCCGGTCGGCTCTCCCGCGCGGATGCGATCGTAGGTGCCGCCGATCCCGCGAATGAACAGCTCCGCGCCGCGATCCTTGTCGAACAGGATCGTACGCGGCGAGAACTTCTGCGCCTGCGCGGCGAGGAAATTCATCACGACGGTCTTGCCCGAACCCGACGGGCCGATCACCGAGAAATTGCCCAGATCGCCATGGTGGAAGTTGAAAAAGAACGGCGTCGAGCTGGTCGTCTGGAGCAGCGTCACCGCCTCGCCCCAGTGGTTGCCTTCAGCCTGTCCCAGCGCGAATCCGTGGAGCGAACCGAAGCTGGCCATATTGGCGGTCGAGATCATCGCCCGGCGAACGAGGAACGCCTCGTTGCCGGGGAACTGGCCCCAGAACGCCGGTTCGAGATTGGTATCCTCGCGCACCGCAATCGCGCCCGTATCGGCCAGACTGGCGGCGACTGCGGCGGTGGCGTCGTCGAGCCGTTCGAGGCTGCGCTCGCGCACCAGCACGCTGAGGTGATGATCGCCGAAGCCGACCGAGCCTGCACCGAGTTCGTCGCGCGCGGCCATCATGTCGGCGCGCTCGGCCTGGGCTTCCTCGTCCGCGCTTTTGAGGCGGCGGATCGCGAGATCGATGCGTTCGCGCGCGGTCTGGCGCTCCTGCGGGGCGAAACTTTCGCTGACGATCATTTCGTAGGGCAGCCGCAACATGGCATCGAGCAGGCCGGGGCTAGTGGCTTCGGGATAGTCCTTGAGGCTGAGCATGGCCGCGAAATCGGCTCCGGCGGAACCGCGCAGTTCCATCGCATCGATCCCGAAGCTGGCGCGGCGATAGGGTAGCATGTTGCCAATATCGGTTTCGATGTCGGGGCGACGCACCGGACGCATTTCGCCGTTGTAGAGCGCGCTCAGCAGTTCGAGCAGTTCGTTGTTGGTGCCGCCCGAAGCACCGGCATAGTCGCCCAGCGGCTGCGCCCCGTAATCGCCCAGACTGGCAGCGAGCGCCTGCACTGCGGCACGCAGGGTGCGCAGGTCCTTGGGATCGATATCCTCCGCTTCGCTTGAGCGACGATTGAAGAACTTGCTCGCCCGTTCGGCCAGTCCTGCCTTGCCGCGCGCCGGGCGGCGCACCAGCGTCACGAACTGATCGTTGACGAACAGCGCGCCGGAGGACAGCTTCTCGCGCCAGCGGCGATCGATATGGGCGGACAGCGGATCGTCGAACCGGGCTTCCAGCTCGACAGCCACCCGGCGGCGGATGACGTGGTGATACATAACGAACCGCGCATCAAGATTGCTACGCAGCATTACCTCGCGGGTCACGGCATGGGCATTGAGCGCATCGGTATCTTCGGTTTCGAACAGCAGGCCCGGCACTTGCAGCGCCGCCATCAGCGAGCCGTCGCGCAGCAGCAGCGTGCTGGCATCGACCAGCCGCGCATAGGGCAGCCGGTCACCAGCCGCCGCTTCCTTGGCGCTCCATGCAGCGGCTCCGAGCCACTTGTTTGTCATCGCATTTGCTCCTGCCGCCAATCAGGCGGAGTACGAATTGCAGCCCCAGCGCTTGTAATTTCTCACGCGCGGGCAACGGCTGACCTTGGTGATCCAGAGGTCGAAAAAGCGCGGTTCGCGCAGGCAGGCGAAATAGCCAATGGCGTGCATGATAATCGGGATGGGTACGATCCAGAAGCTCTTCAGGATCAGGAAAGCCTCGGTCGTCACCAGCGCGTTGATCACGAAATAATTGAACGTCACGCCCGCGAACATCTGCGGGCGGGTGAGCGCGCGATGGACGGGGTGGCGGGTGAGTTGCATGGCCTGGTCCCGATCAGCCGACGGCGGCCGCGCCCTGGATGCCCGCAACTATCGAGGCAGCGCCGAAGATGATGAACACACCGATGATCACTGTCGCCCCGAACCGCCAGTTCACGCGGCCCGTCAGCATCATGAACCCGACCGCTGCCACCGCCATTACCGCCACTGTGGTCGCCACCGTGCCAAGCATGGTGTCGCGCATCCAGCCGAAAGCATTGTTGATCGGCGAAGAACCGGCAGGGTCCTGCGCGAAAGCGGCACTCGGCAGCAGCACGGTGAGGAAAGCAGCAAGACGGGCAAGGATACGCATGTCTATTCGGGACTCCGGGAGTGGTTGGCAAGGCGGCCCATGATGGCCGTCACGTAATTGCGTGTTTCACGAATGTTGGGAACCCCGCCTGAACGGATCACCCGCCCCGGCCCGGCGTTGTAGGCGGCCAGCGCGCGCTCCAGATCGCCGTCGAACCGGTCCAGCTGTTCGCGCAGGTAGCGCGCCCCGCCTTCGAGATTGGCGAAAGGATCGTCCGGGTTCACCCCCAGATCGCGCGCGGTACCCGGCATAAGCTGCGCCAGTCCCCGCGCGCCGACCGGAGAGACGGCATCGGCGCGCCAGCGGCTTTCCTGCCACACGAGGGCTTCTAGTAGCGCGGGGCTGAGGTCGAACCGGTGCGCAAGGTTCTGGATCGCGGCGGCATAGGTAACAGGAACACCTGCTGCATGTGCTTGCGTGTTGGCCACCGCATATTCGGGAAGCAGCGTCGCCACGTCGGCGGGAACTTCGCTGAGCGGCTCACCGGCGACGAGCGCCGTAGCGAGCCCCGGCTGTTCCATGACCGGCCCGGCGATCCACTGCACCTGCCCGTCCATGCCGACTTCCAGCACGTCTGCCTGCGCGGGAAGCGCAGTGCAGGCGAGCAGCGCGAAAGCTGTCACAGTGAGGGCGGAACGCAGAATCATCCAAGGAGTCTCCAGAACGCGCCCTTGCTTACACGAAATGACAACGCTGTGACAAACTTGCGAGATTTTGGGCTGTCAGTGCAGAGCTCCGATAAGCATAAGGCCCGGCGAGCAACGCTCACCGGGCCTTGGCGAAATTCTCGGCTCAGGATGCTCAGCGCGAGGCGAGCGCCTGCAATTCAACGCTGGCGAGCGCAAGACTGGCGGCTTCGCGCGAAGCCATCCACCGACCATTGGCCAGTTCCAGCTCGTATTCCTCGCTGCTGTTGCGCGCGGCATTGTAATAGAACTCGGCACGTTCGAGATTGCCCAGAGCGGAGTGCGCGCTGCCGAGGTTGATAAGAATCGCCGGATCGTCCGGATTCTCCGCCAGCGCCGCTTCCAGTTCGATCAGCGCCGCCGCAGCGTCGCCTTCAACCAATGCTTCATAGGCAACATCGCGGGTTTCGTACTGCTGTTCCACCATTACGGCAGTGGCGGCCTGGGCCAGCATCAGCGGCGCGAAGGCAAGCGTGGCAAACATGGCATCTCTCCTTTGGTTATGGAGGCATTGTGCCGCGCGATCCGCAGCACTGCAACAAAACTGTCACATTGTCACAAATCCGCAATATTACTTCGGGCGATGTTTGGCAGATGCGGGACCGGGAAAACTTACTGCTAAATTTATCAGAAGGTTACTGGAATTATGTCCGCCATTCTTCGTACTGTCACATAGTCGCAAACAAACTGTCACGCGCTGCGCCTAGTCCGCCGTTGAGCGAAAACGCATTCGCTTTCCTGTGATTCTACGGACTTGAGGGGCCGACCGCTGTGACCAAACTTTCCCGTTCATTCATCCTTGGCAGTTCGATTCTGGCGCTCGCCGCTTGCGGTCCGGAAGAGATCGCTTCGCCCGGCACCGGTGGCAATGTCATCATCAACAATCCGCCTGCCACGCCGACGCCTACCCCGACGCCCACACCGACTTCGTCGCTGGTGACTCCCGCCAATGGCTGCCCGACCATCGCCGATGCGCAGGGGCTGACCGACGAAGGCACGATCACCGGCCCTGAAGGCACATGGCGCGTGTGCGCTACCCCGCTGCGTTTCAACGCTTCCTCCACCTTGCCACGCGTTCCCGGCCTGCTCTATCGCCTGCCCGGCCAGGTGAGCGTCGGAACCGATGGCGGTCCCGCTCCCGATGCGAGTGACGGCTTCTCCGACACCGACGTTGAACTTACGATCGATCCGGGCGTCATAATCTACGCCAGCGGCTCCTCGTTCCTGAACGTGACGCGCGGCAACACGATCGATGCCAACGGTACTGAAGACCTGCCGATCATCTTCACCAGCCGCGATAACGTGCTGGGCCTCAACAATGCCGATTCGTCAGGCCAGTGGGGCGGAGTGGTGCTTTCAGGCCGCGCGCCGGTGACCGATTGCGTCCAGCCTGCTGCGGCGCCGGGCACGATCGATTGCGAGCGCCAAGTCGAAGGTGCGGCTAGCCCGGCTTTCTTCGGTGGGGCAACCAACAACGACAATTCGGGCTCGATGAGCTTCGTCCAGATCCGCTATTCGGGCTTCGTCCTTTCGGGTGACAACGAATTGCAGTCGCTCACCACCGGCGGTACCGGCACGGGCACGCAACTGGCGAATATCCAGTCGGTCAACTCCTCGGACGACGGCGTCGAATTCTTCGGCGGCTTCGTCAACATCAAGCGGCTGATCGTGGCCGGTGCGGAAGACGACTCGCTCGATACCGATACTGGCGTGAAGGCGAACATGCAGTTCGTCCTTGCTGTCCAGCGCGCAGGCATCGGCGACGCGATCATCGAAGCTGACTCGGATAACGGCCTGTACCAGCAGACTCCGCGCCAGAACACGACGATTGCCAACGCTACTTTCATCCAGCGCAAGAACGACGATCAGGTGGTCCGCATCCGTGGTGCTGCCGATTACGGTCTGTACAACACGCTGGTGTGGGATGCTTCGGCAGCCGGAACGCCCTGTATCCGGATCGATCAGGCCGAAACCGCTGCTGCCACCAATCCTGGCGGTGACGAAGTCGGTGCGCCGCGCTTCCAGTCGGTCGCGCTCAATTGCACCACCAACTTCCGCAACGGCAGCGATGGCGGCCCCACCGCTGCGCAGGCCGAAGCGATTTTCGATGCTGGAGCGGGCAACAACAAGAGCTTCACCAATACCCTCGTCAACGGCTACCTCAACGGTGCCAACGAGAACACCTTCGCGACGATCTTCGACGTGACGACGCTGGGAAGCTTCTTCGAAGCGGCGAATTTCATCGGCGCGGTTGGCGCAACCGACTGGACGCAAGGCTGGACCTGCGACTCATCGGCTGTGAGTTTCGGCAACAATACCGGCAACTGCCTGACCATTCCGGTCTTCTAAGATGATGCGAGCGGGGGGTGTGTCAGGGCGTGTGCCCGGCACACTCCCCCTTTTGCTTTTCCGGCGGGCTGCAGACGCCCGCGTTACAATCCGGATCGTACCATGAGGGATTCCCCGATGATGACCACTGGCAAGCAGCTGGCGGCTTTGCTTCTCTTAACAACCGCGCTGACCGCGCCGGTAGCGGCTTTCGCACAGGATGCTGGTGGCGCTACCGCCCCGACCCAGCAGGATGTCGAGGTCGAGCAGGAAGAGCAGGTCGAGGAACCCGACGTATCGGTTCCGGGCGGTTCGATCATCGTCACTGGGCGGATCAACCGCGATCCTATGCAAAGCTCTACCCAGGTCGTGACTGTGCTCTCGACCGAGGAAATCGCCCGCACAGGTGAAGGCGACATCGCCGGTGCGCTCGGCCGCGTTACCGGTCTTTCGGTGCAGGGGCAGGGATTTGTCTATGTCCGCGGCCTCGGCGACCGGTATTCCCTGGCACTGCTCAACGGCCTGCCGCTGCCTTCGCCCGAACCGCTCAGCCGCGTGGTTCCGCTCGACATTTTCCCCACCAACGTCATTGCTTCAAGCTTGGTGCAGAAGACCTATTCGGCCAACTTCCCCGGCGAATTCGGCGGTGGCGTAATCAATCTGACCACCCGCGCAGTGCCCGAAGAGACATTCCTGACCGTGGGCGGCAGCCTCAGCGGCGACACCGAGACGACCTTGCACAACGGTTTGTCCTATTACGGCTCCGATTACGACTGGTTCGGCTTTGATGACGGGACGCGCGACGTTCCACCCGCCTTGCAGACCTATTTCGACAGCCGTTTGCAAATGAGCGATATTCCGCTCGATCCGGCCCAGAATATTGGCGGCGCGCCGATTACCCAGCAGGACATTGCCCAGCAGCTTGGCGACCCCAATCAGATCCTGCTTCAGCGCATCGGCGATGTTCCCGCCAACTGGTCGGCCAGTCTGACCGCCGGGACGGCTGTCGATGTCGGCAGCGATGGCGTGCTGGGTATCGTCTTCACCGGCTCGCTCAGCAACAAGTGGCGCACGCGCGACATTACCTCGCAGTCGATTCTGGCGGACTTCTCGCTCGATACCGACTTCCGCGACGTGGTGACCGACAACCGCATTTTGGCGAACGCGATGCTCGCGGTAGGTCTTGAAATCGGCGACCACCGCTTCCGCTTCACCAACCTGTTCATCCGCGACACCGTGAAGCAGGCATCGCTTTCGGTAGGCGAGGATTTCGACGATGACGACAGCATCCAGCGGCAGCAGACCGCCTGGTACGAGCGCCAGTTGATGGATAGCCAGCTCGTGGTCGAGCTGGAGTTCGGCGATCTCGGTCTCGACCTGCGTGGAGGCTATGCCCGCACCGACCGGGAGGCGCCCTACGAGTACACTTTCACCTATGTGCGCGACAACGCCCAGGGTGATCTGAGCGACACATTCATCAACGTGCTCGACCGCCAGACAGGCGATGCGGCCGTTGTTTTTTCCGATCTCAAGGAAGAAGTCTGGTCGGGTGGCATAGATCTCAGCTATCCGATTTTCGACGGGTTCACCGCAACGGTCGGTTATGCCTATACGGATACGACGCGCTTCTCCGAGCGCCGCGAGTTCCTCTTCAACGCGCCCACAAGCTTTCCCGATGCGATTGGCGCGCTGCGGCCCGATTTGCTGCTTGGTGATGCGATCATCGATTTTTACGATATCGGCCTGATCGAATCGACGCAGTCCGATCCGGCCTTTGCTGCCGGACTGGAAATCCACGGCGGCTACGGGAAGATCAACTGGGAGCCGACACTTGGTCTCAATTTCGATATCGGCGTCCGTTACGAAGATGCGATGCAGACGGTCAATCCAGTGCAGGTGTTCGACGTGGTCGGCGGCTCCACTGCTTCGACGCTGCTGGAAAATGCATACTGGCTGCCCGCTGCCACTATTACCTGGGAACCGATCGAAGACCTACAACTGCGCGCTAACGCCAGCCGCACCATCGCCCGGCCGCAGTTCCGTGAGCTGATTTTCCAGACCTACTACGATCCGGAAACCAACCGCCAGTTCAATGGCAATCCGCTGCTGGTTGACAGCGAGCTAACCAATTACGAAGTGCGCGCCGAGTATTATCTTGGCGGCGGTGATCGCTTGTCGGTGGCTGGTTTTTACAAGGATATCGAAAATCCGATCGAAGCCTTCTCCAGCTTTTCGGACAATTCGCAACTCACCAGCTTCGCCAATGCGCCCAATGCCACCCTTTACGGGGTTGAGGCCGATGCGCAGTATACGATCGATCTGATCGATATGGGCGGGTTCTTTGAAACCAAGCAACTGCTGCTGTTCGCCAACTACACCTGGACGCAGTCGGATATCTCGGTGGCGGCAGACGATGTCACCCTGCTATTCCCCGGTGGCCCGACAGCGGCCAGCAATCTGTTTGTCGATGGCGTTCCGTTGACCGGCCAGTCCGATCACCTTGCCAATTTCCAGATGAGCCTGGAAGATCTTGACCAGTTGCAACAGTTCACCGTGCTGGTGAACTATGCCAGCGAACGGGTGACTAGCCGTGGCACGGCGGGCCTGCCGGACATTCTCGACGAGCCGGGCCTGACGCTCGATCTGGTATATCGTCAGGGCTTCGACTTCTTCGGCAGTGAGGCCGAGCTGAAGATAGAAGCGCGCAACATCCTTGGCCGCGGAAACGAGGAATTCCAGACCAATGGGACCGACCGGGTCGAGATCAACTCGTACGATGTCGGTACGACCATCGGGGCTTCGCTCTCGCTGACTTTCTGAGGCTGAAGCCTGGAGCTTGCCCAATCCAGAACAGGCTCCAGGCGATCACCCCTCGCGCACGACCGCCGGCGTATCGAACACATAGCCCTTGCCATGCACCGTGCGTAGCAGGTGGGCCGCGCCGGCATCACGGAGGCCCACGCGCAGCCGCTTGATCCACACGTCTACCGTGCGCAGGTATTCCGGGTCACCCGCCTTACCGAGCGCTTCGATCAATTCCTGGCGGGAGAAAATCCGGTCCGGATTCTCGGCCAGAAAGCGCAACACGCGAAACTCATTGGGGCGAAGCACTATTCGCTCGCCTTGCCAGCGCGCGTGTTCGCTGCCTGTGTTGATAACCAGATCGCCGTGCTCGATCAGCCGCTCGGTTGCGGCGCTGCGATCCCCGGCATGTCCCGCCAGCACCCGGTCGAGCATCGCCTGCCGACCTAGCGGGGCAATCGCGTAGTCGTCCGCCCCCGCCTTCAATGCGCGGCGGCGGTCTTCGGCATCGTCTTCGTCCAGCACCATTGTGATATGCGCATGGACCATGCGCGGATCGGCACGCAGGCGGCGGACCAGTTCGAGGCCGGAGCAATCGTCGAGCACCCAGTCGACGAATGCCTTGGGCGCACCTTCGACCAGTTGCATCGGGCCCTGGCAGGTGAGCAGCGCAAAGGCGTAGGTCACTCCGTCATGGGTAAAGGCGTCGAAGCGGGCGGATTGCTTGTCTGTCGTGAAGATGCTGACGCGCTGCATGGTCGATTGTGCCCTGTTGTGCACGGGCACTGCTGCCGACCAAATTTGACTCCGCTATGACAATCGCCACGGCTATTTTCAGGCAGGAGCTGCCGGACAATATCGGGCCAGATATTCGCCATGCGTGGGCATGTGCTGGACGAGGAAGCGCACCGATTTTTCGATCTCGTCCAGTTCTTTGCGCGTCGCTGCCTGATCGAGCGTGGCGGCCATTGCATTGTGGCCCCGCATGGCAATACCCTGCCCCATCATCACCGCTGCCCAGCTCGTTTCGGTGAAGAGCTCATCATCCTCGCGGAAGATCTGCCCGTTCATTTTGAACAGTTCGATCTTCTCGGTCAGGCTGTCGGGCACAGACATCGTGCGGCAATAATTCCAGAACTCCGAATCGGTGCGGCTAGTGGCGTTGTAGTGCAGGATCAGGAAGTCACGGATCCTCTCGTATTCCTTGGTCGTCAGCCGATTGAAGGTTTGGGCCTGCGCCTCGTTCACCCCGTCCAGCGAAAGCAGCGCCATCAGCTTGTTGATGCCGGTGTTGATGAGGTGGATCGAAGTTGATTCAAGCGGTTCCATGAATCCCGCCGCCAGCCCGAGCGCAACGACATTCTTGTTCCAGAACTTCTTTCGCCGCCCGGTAACAAATCGAAGGTGGTTGGGCTCGGCAGTCGGCTTGCCCGCCATGTTGGCCATGAGGATATCGGTTGCCTCGTCTGGCTGCATGAATGCATCGCAAAAAACATGGCCGTTGCCGTTGCGTGTTTGCAAAGGCACCTGCCATTGCCATCCGGCGGAATGGGCAGTCGCGCGGGTGAAAGGCGGGGGCGGGCTGCCATCGTCGCGATTGCAGGGCAGGGCGACTGCGCGGTTGCACGGCAGCCAGTGGGTCCAGTCCTCATACCCCGTCTCCAGCGCCTGTTCGATCAGCAGCCCGCGAAAGCCGGAGCAGTCGACGAAAAGGTCGCCCTCGATGCTCTGCCCGCCTTCCAGTGCGAGCGAGGTAACGAAGCCGCTCTCGCTGTCCAGTTGGACATCGTCCACCCGTCCTTCCTGCCGCACCACGCCGCGCTGCTCGGCATATTTGCGCAGGAAACCGGCGTAGGCAGTGGCATTGATGTGGTAGGCGTAATTGACGGGCGGCAGGTCATCACGCTTGAAATCCTCGGTCTTGGCGAACTTGCCGAAGTAGGCTGCCATTGTTTCGACATTGAAGACCTGAATTGGCCGCTTGTCCCCCTGCTGGTGAAAGTGGTGCCAGACATGCGGGAAAGTGATGCCGCCCATCGCATAACCGTAATTGCCGAAAGGGTGGATGTAACTGTCACCCAGCTTGCCCCAGTTGACGAACTGGATGCCGAGTTTGAAGGAGCCCTGGACGGCCGCCAGCATCTCGGCCTCGTTCAAGCCGAGCAATTGCTGGAACTCAATGAATGGGGGGATCGTCGCTTCGCCGACGCCGACTGTGCCGATCAGTTCGGATTCTATCAGCGTGATCGCCAGATCGTGCCCTTCCCGCAGCCGCGAAAGCGCAGCCGCCGCCATCCACCCGGCGGTGCCGCCGCCCACGATCACGATATGCTTGATAGCCATGTGTGCAATCCGTCCTCTCGTCCGTAACCCTGCGTAACGACACACCTGCCCGAAGCAAGGGCGTCGGCTCGGGTCACAAGGTCCGTATTGGCAAAAATGCTACACTATGGCATGACAATTGTGAACGTTCATTTTTGCGCTTGTGAACGATCACATTTGCAGTATGACACGAGACGAATCCCGGCAAGGGATCGATTTTTTTTACCAATGTTGGCGAAGCGTAGGCCATGCATTGAAGGGGAGAAGACAGTGCGCAAATCGACTTTGAAGCCCGTTAACCGGGCCCGTACGCTTGCAACCGTATCCGGTCTGGCGCTCTGTGCCGCGCATCCGGGCATGGCGCTGGCGCAAGATGTGCCGGCCGCGCAGGAGCCTGAAGTGCAGGTCGATCCGGCAGATGAAAACGTCATCGTCGTCAGCGGCTTCCGTGCTTCGCTGCAAAATGCGCAAGACTTCAAGGAAAACGCCGACACGATTGTCGACGTGATTACCGCTGAGGACATCGGCGCGCTTCCCGATCGGTCGGTTACCGAGGCGCTACAGCGCGTCCCGGGCGTGAACATCGGTCGCTTCGAAAAGACCTCCGACCCGGATCGCTTTTCGGTTGAAGGAACCGGCGTTATCATCCGCGGCCTTCCCTTTGTCCGGTCCGAACTCAATGGGCGGGATATCTTCTCTGCCACCGGCGGACGAAGCCTCAGCTTCGAGGACGTGTCGCCCGAACTGGTCGGTCGGGTCGAAGTCTACAAGAATACCACCGCCGACATGATCGAAGGGCAGATTGCCGGTCTCGTCAATCTCGTCACCCGCAAGCCATTGGACAATCCGGGTCTGCATTTCGCCGGTTCGATCGAAGCCAATTACGGCGACCTGCGTGAAGAGTGGTCGCCGACGATCAACCTGCTCGCGTCGAACACGTTCGACACAGGCATTGGTACCTTCGGCCTGCAGCTGTCCTATTCGAATTCCCAGTTGCGTAGCCGCACCGATGCGTCGCAGGTTGCCGACCCGTGCTATCGCAATGCCGATCTCAGCGGCGGCTGCCTGCGCGTTTTCGACACGAATTCGGGCGGTTTTGGTGACACGCCAAACTTTCAGCCCTCCGAATTCCCGCCGGCGGGATCCGTAATCGTTCCGCAATATGCCGGCGTTCGCACGACGGACCTCGATCGCGACCGGGAAGCCTATTCGGCAGTCGGCCAGTTCGAAAGCAACGACGGGCGCTTCCTCCTCACGCTGGAATACCTGCGTTCGGACACCAGTTTCTTCACCGAGGAATACGCGCTGCTGGGTCGGATCGATGACGGCGTCTCGGCTCCTGATCCGCGCCCCGGCACGGATTTCCAGTTCGACGGAAATGGCCAGTTCCTCAATGGCATCCTGACCGACAACGTCGGCAATGCCTATGCCACGCCGTTCGGGCTTGGTGGCATCCCGGTCGACTCGCTGCGCTTCCTGCGGGACACGCAATCAGTGACCGAGGACTATTCGTTCGATGTCGACTTCGAGGTAACCGACCGTCTACGGTTCAATTTCGACGGCCAGATCGTCCAGTCGGAACTGACGCGCGATTCCGTATTCGGCGCGATGAGCACCTGGGCGGACATCGCGCTCGATCTGGGTGGCAGCACGCCGAATGTGGAGTTCCTTGCTCCCGTGGGCGCGCCTGCCGACTATTTCTCCAGCGGTTTCTACACCTACTACTGGTTCGGCCTCGACAGCCGTGAGCGCAATGACGGCGAAATGTACAGCCTGAGCGGTGATGTCGAATATGATGTGAGCGACGACGGGTTCATCCGCCAGGTGAGCTTTGGTGCGCGCTGGGCCGATCGTGATCGCACGACGCGGAACACCAACTTCAGCACCTGGGGCAACCTCTCCGCACCCTGGGCAGGTCGGGGTAACTGTGCCCCCTGGAACGAGGGCGCAGGTTGCCCATTTGTGCCGGGTCGCTTCTTTACCGGCTTGCCGGGACAGGAATTTGCGATTGCGGGGGGTGCCTTCACGGACGATTTCCCCAACTACACGCAACTTCGTGACCCTTTCGCTGATGGCTTCCAGCGCGGCAGCGTGGCGACACCGATCCCGAACGGGCAGGCCTGGTTCTATGGCGGCGACGACTTCCTGGCCGATTACCTGAATGGCGAGATCCAGCCGCAGTGGGATGAAATCTCCGAATTCTCGATGACGCCCGAGCGGTTCAACCTCGGCGTCGCGGGCCGCACTTACACGAATCCGGTGACTGGCGAGACGGTCAACTGCGACACCTACTGTCCTCGCGAAATCTCCAGCGTCGGCGAAATCACCAAGGCTGCCTATGCCCGCGTCGATTTTGGTGCGGACTTCGGCGACAGTTGGGAATTGAGCGGCAACATCGGCCTTCGCTATGTGGAAACTACGGTGCAGACGTCTTCGTTGATCGGCTTGCCCGAGCCGGGTCAATTCGATGACGTATCGATTGGCGGCAATGGTGACGGAATTGTCCAAGTTTCCGAAATCACGAGCCTGTGCCAGACTCCAACGCCGCCGGGCCAGCAACGTCTTTATTGCAATCTGACCGGAGCACGTCTTGCCGAATTCGCCTCACTCCACACCGGAGAGGCGATCCCGGACGACCGCGATATTGTCTTCGATCACTGGCTTCCGAATTTCAACGTTCGTCTGGACAGCGGGACCGGCTTCGTCATTCGCGGGGCGGTGTCCAAGGGTATATCCCGCCCCGACCTGCAGCTTTTCAGCGCCGGCGGCGTGCTCGGCTTCAGCGGACGGGTGGACGATGGCCCATTGCTGAGCATTTCAACCGGGAATCGGAGTCTGCTGCCGGTCGAATCGTGGAACTATGACCTTTCGCTCGAATGGTATTTCGACACGGTCGGCTCCTTGACGGGCGCACTGTTCGTGAAGGATATCGATGGGATTGTGACCACCGGTACAGGCGTAGTGAACTACACCACTCCTTCCGGCGTTTCGCAGGACGTGGTCATCACCGGTCCGGCCAACGATCTGAGCGGAACGCTGACCGGCTTCGAACTTGCCTATCAGCAGACCTACGACTTCCTGCCCGGCATCCTGTCCGGGTTGGGATCGCAGTTCACCTACACCTATATCGATGGTGGTGACTTCTCCAACCCGAACCTCTCGGCCATCGGCTCACCATCGGTCGCAACTGGCGGGACGCCGCTTAACGGAGGTCCGTTCGTCTCCGGGCAGCCGCTTGCGGGCATTTCGGAGCACACTATCAACGCGACCCTGTTCTACGAGCGTGGGCCTCTGGCGCTGCGCGCCGCGTACAACTGGCGCTCGGAGTTCCTGATCACGCCGCGCGACGACATCTTTCCGTTCTCGCCGATCTGGCAGGAATCGACGGGACAGCTCGATGCCTCGATCTTCTACGACATTACCGAGAACATCAAAGTCGGTGTGCAGGCGGTGAACCTGCTGGATGAAGTGACCGAGACATCACAGGTCATCGATTATGACGGCACGCGGATTACCCGATCGGCCTTCCGCAATGATCGTCGCTATGCCTTTATCGCCCGGTTCAACTTCTAACACAGAGGTCGGAGCTCCTCCGGACGACGAAGGGCCAATGGGCCCCGGCGCACCTCCCGCGCCGGGGCCCATTATTCCGACTGGCAAGGACCGGTAGGCAGCGCCTAAGGCTGGAGAGGAGAGGGACTTATGATCGACCGGATACGCAGCGCGGCAGGCGCAGGGCTGCTTGCCACGCTCGCCTTACTGTCAGGTTGTGGCGGGGAAGAGCGAATGGCTCCGCCCCTCGTTGTGTCGCCTCCCCCATCGCCGACACCGTCACCTACAGCGACCAGCGGAAACTGGGATCTGGTGTGGTCAGACGAATTCGAAGGCTCCTCCGTCAATACCGCCCGCTGGAATCTGATCGAGGACTGCTGGGGCGGCGGCAACAACGAGCGGCAGTGCTATACGGCCCGCCCTGACAATATCGTGGTGGAGAACGGCGTGCTGGCGCTGGTCGCCCGCGAGGAGGAATTCACCGGCGCAGCCTGGCCCGCGCAATGGGCGGCCACACAGGCAGATCCCGATGCACAGGCAACCAAACCTTTCACCTCCGGCAAGCTGACCACCCGCGGCAACGCCAGCTGGACCTACGGCCGTTTCGAAATGCGCGCGCGACTTCCCCAAGGGCAGGGCGTTTGGCCCGCCTTCTGGATGATGCCCGAGGAAGAGCGCTACGGTGGCTGGCCGCTCTCGGGCGAGATCGACATCATGGAAGCGGTCAATCTCGGCGTTGTGTGCCCCACCTGCGAGGCGGGCGGCGAAAATTCGATTCTTGGCACGCTGCATTTCGGCGATCGCCCACCGGGCAATGTCTTCCGCAACCGGGAGATTTCCTTCCCCGGCGTGCTCGACGGCGAATTCCATACCTACGGCGTAGTGTGGGAACAGGGCCGCTTCACCTGGTTTATCGATGGCGAACCGTTCGGCACCATGCAGGCAAGCGAATGGTTTACCGCGGCGAGCAGCGATCCGCAGGCACCCTTCGATCGGCCGTTCCACCTGATCCTCAATCTCGCCGTGGGTGGCAATTGGCCCGAGAGCACCTCGCTCGGCGGGGTTTCCACCGAGGGTTTCCCCAAGCGAATGGAAATCGATTGGGTGCGTGTCTGGCAATGCGATGCCGACCCCGCTACCGGACGCGGATGTACGGGAGCTAATTGACGTGGCGCGCAGGCGGCAATCGGTAACGATCAAGCACGTGGCAGCAGACGCGGGCGTCTCGCTGCAAACCGTCAGCCGCGTCATCAACAACGAAGCCAATGTCCGCCCCGAGATGAAGGAGCGGGTCCAGGCCTCGATCGACAAGCTGGGCTATGTGCCTTCCATCGCCGCGCAGCGGATGAGCGGATCGCGCAGCTACCTGATCCTAGCGCTCAACGATCGCGAACGCACGATCGAGGCGTGGAAAGCGCGTGAAGGCAACGACTGGGTCGACCAGATGCTCATGGGCGGAATGCTGAAATGCGCCGAATACGGATACCGCCTGATTTTTGAACTCGTCGATACGCATGACGACAACATCCAGCGTGAGCTCAAGGCAGCGATCGCTGCACTGCAACCCGACGGCGTGATCCTGACCCCGCCGCATTCGGACAATCCGCTGATCACCGGACTGCTGGCGAAGCAGAAGATACCTTATGCCCGCATTGGCTCGCGCGCCAACGGCGGCAATATCGCCATCACGATGGGGGACAGCCGGATGGCCAGGCTGGCGACACGCCACCTGATCGAAAAGGGCCACACCCGCATCGGCCTGATCGCCGGTCCGCGCGAATATGCAGTGAGCGAGCGGCGTAAGGCTGGCTGGCTGGCGGCGATGGAAGAGGCAGGCCTCGCCACCGATCTGTGCGAACGGGGCGATTTTTCCTACGCCAGCGGCGAGACGGCTGCGCGCAAGCTGCTCACCGCCAAGAACCGCCCCACAGCGATCATCGCCAGCAACGACCAGATGGCGATGGCTACCAACTCCGCCGCGCACGCGCTGGGAATGCGGGTTCCGGGGGACCTGTCGCTGATCAGTTTCGACAATTCGCCGGTCGTCCGCTTCGTCCAGCCCCCGTTGACGGCCATAGACCAGCCGATTGCCGAGACGGTGGGCCGCGCTGTGGAATTGCTCATCGCCGCCAATCGGGGCGAGGAACTGCCGCCGATGCCGGTGGTGATCGAAGGCAGCCTGATCGAGCGTGAATCGGTGGCCGCCCCGCGATGATGGATAACAGGTGACGGCTGGAGCGCCCCGCAGACGACAATCCACGCGCTTCCTTCTGCTTTATGCGTTGGCGATGGCGGGTGGGGCGATTGCCTATGTGCCCTTCCTGACCATCCTGCTGCCGGTGCGGGTGGAAGCCATGGCAGGCGGCGAAAGCGTCACCTGGCTTGCCTATTGCGCATTCGCAGGGGCAATAGCTGCGAGCCTTGGCAATGTCCTGTTCGGCTGGCTGTCCGATATCACCGGGCATCGGCGGGGATGGATTTTCGGCGGGATGCTGCTGAGCTCGGGACTGCTGATCACGCTGACCCGCGCCGACAACCTGCCCTTGTTGGTCGGCCTGCTGGTAGCCTGGCAATTGGCCCTCAACATGATGCTTGGGCCGTTGTCGGCCTGGGCGGGGGACGTGGTGCCAGACCGGCAGAAGGGCGTGCTCGGCGGATTGCTGGCGCTGGCTCCGGCGATGGGCGCACTGTCGGGCACGCTGGTGACGGTCCCGGGCATGGCGCAGGCGGATACGCGGATGCTGTTGGTGGCAGGGTTTGTGATCGCTTGCGTCCTGCCGCTGCTGTTGTTCGGCAAGCCCGTGAGCTTTCCCGAACTGATGATGCCGGAGCACCGCCCCGCGTTGCCGCCGGCGGAGCGTCCGAAGAGCATTGTCGCGCGCATGTGGCTGGCGCGGCTGCTGGTGCAGATCGCGGAGGCGGCGCTGTTTGCCTACCTCTACCTGTGGCTGCGTTCTATATCCGCCGAAATCGACGACAGTGATGCGGCACAGGTGTTCGGTGGAGTGCTGCTGCTGGCCGTGCCGGTGACACTGCTGGTGGGGCGTTGGGCTGACCGCGCGGACCGCCCGATACTTCCGCTGGGCATCGCGGCGGCAATATGCGCCGCCGCGCTGCTGGCAATGGCGTTGGCACCGGGCCTGTCCTTTGCGTTGGCAGGATATGCCGTGTTCGGGCTGGCGGCAGGCGTGTTCCTTGCGCTGCACACGGCGCAGACCCTGCGCGTGCTACCGCGCCCGCAGAACCGGGGGCGGGACATGGGGTTGTTCAATCTCACCAACACCGTGCCTTCGCTGATCATGCCGGGGCTGACGCTGGCGCTAGTGCCGGTGTTCGGCTTTTCCGGCCTGTTCGTCCTGCTCGCTGCATTGGCGGGTATAGCCTGCCTACTGCTGTTCACCGCACGCCTGCCAAACTGAAATAGGTTCTTGCCTTGATGGACTTGGCGTGTAGAACGCTTCTTGTGAACGTTCCCAAGAACGCGCGAATCCAAGGGTGAGAATGTGATGAAAGCGGGTGTTTCTCTCAGGGCACTGGTGGCTGCGGCGGGCATGGGCCTGGCGTTGGCCGGATGTGCTACGGTTCCGGCAACAGACAATTCCACTTCCGTCTCGTCGGCCATGCCGCAGGGCGAGGATGCCGTGTTGGCAGACCTCGTCAGCCGCATGTCGCTCGAACGCAAGATCGCCCAGCTGATCCAGCCGCAGATCAATTCCTTCACGCCCGAAGACATGGAACGGTACCGCTTCGGCAGCTATCTCAACGGGGGCAACGGTGGCCCCTACGGCGATGAGTACGCCTCGGCCGCCGAATGGCTGCGCTATGCCGACGAGATGTACGATGCTTCGGTGCAGCCGCTTCCCAATGGTGAACCGGTAATCCCGACGATGTGGGGGACCGACGCAGTTCACGGCCACACCAATGTCGTCGGCGCAACGATCTTCCCGCACAATATCGCACTGGGCGCAGCGGGCGACGCCGATCTGGTCCGACGCATCGGCCATGCCACCGCGCGCGAAATCGAAGTGACCGGGATCGACTGGAATTTCTCCCCCACCGTGGCCGTGGCGCAGGATGACCGCTGGGGCCGCACCTACGAAAGCTACTCGGAAGATCCCGATCTGGTCGCCCGCCTGGGCGCAGCGCTGGTCGAGGGCTTGCAGGGCAGGCCGGGCGACGCCGACTTCCTCGGCGATGGGCGCGTGATCGCCACGGCCAAGCACTTCTTCGGCGACGGCGGCACCGATGGCGGGGTCGACCAGGGTGAAGTCACCGGCGATATCGATGCGCTGCTGGCACTGCACGGTCGCCCCTATCCCGCCGCGATCGGCGCGGGGGTGGAAGCGGTGATGGCCAGCTTCAATTCGATCAATGGCGAAAAGATGCACGGCAACGGCGAGCTGCTGACCGGCGTGCTGCGCGGGCAGATGGGGTTTGACGGGCTGGTGGTCGGCGACTGGAACGGCCACGGGCAGGTGCGCGGCTGCACCGTGACCGATTGCCCGCAATCGCTGCTCGCCGGGCTCGATATCTACATGGTGCCCGATGACTGGCGCGCCCTGATGGAAACGCTGATCGCGCAGGTGAACGACGGGACGATTCCGATGGCGCGGGTGGACGAGGCGGTGACACGGGTGCTGCGGGTGAAGTACCGCGCGGGCCTGCTCGATGCCGATGCCGAGCGCCCTTCGGATCGTGGCGTCGGCGGCCAGTTCGCACTGCTCGGTTCGCCCGAACACCGCGCCGTGGCGCGCGAAGCCGTCGCCCGTTCGCAAGTGGTGCTGAGCAATGACGGCGTCCTGCCGCTCGCCGCCGGAGCCACTGTGCTGGTGGCAGGCAGCGCGGCGGACAATGTCGGTCAGGCTGCGGGCGGCTGGACACTGACCTGGCAGGGCGGGCGCGAGCTGGATCGCGAGCTGTTCCCCAACGCGCAATCGATCTGGGAAGGCCTGCGCGAAGCGGTTTCCGCAAACGGCGGGCGAGCTTTCCTGTCCGCAGACGGCAGCTTCACCGCGCGCCCCGATGTCGCGGTGGTGGTGTTCGGGGAGGCACCCTATGCCGAGTTCGCCGGAGACCAGCGCGATCTGGTGCTGCGCGACGAGGAGGGCCTTGAACTGCTCCGCCAGTTAGAAGCGCAGGGCATTCCCACCGTTGCGGTGTTCCTCTCGGGCCGCCCCATGTGGATGAACCGCGAGCTGAACCTGGCCAATGCCTTTGTCGCTTCGTGGCTGCCGGGCAGCGAAGGCGGCGGCGTGGCTGATGTGCTGACCGGCAGGGTGCCAGCGACCGGACGGCTTTCCTTCTCGTGGCCTTCGGATTGCAACGGCGCACCGCTGAACGGGCCGGACGGGGCACTGTTCCGCTTTGGCTATGGCCGCTCGCTGGACGATCATTCGGCGCTTCCCGCACTGAGCGAGGAATGCGCTGCATTGGCCGCGTTCGACGGCTCCGAAGTGTTCGGCTCGGGCCGACTGGCCTTGGGCGTGCTCGCCAATGCGGGTGAGGGCGCGCTGCCCAACCTGATCGGCAGCGAGGCTGGCGTTTCGGCGCGTGGGTTTGATCGCAATGCGCAGGAAGATTCGCGCGAGATCACCATGCGCTCCGGGTCCAGCCTTGGCATTGCGCAAAACATGGACAGCGGCGGCGCGTGGCGGATTACCTACGAAGTCGTCACCCGCCCCACCGCTCCGGTGAGCCTGCGGGTCGGCTCGGCCAGCACGATCGACCTGACGCCGCATTTCGCCCACGCCTTCGAAAAGGGCTTCCGCGAAATGGTTATCACCGAAGCCTGCGCGCCGGGGCTTGGCCAATCGATCACCTTCGCTACACAGGGCGAGGTGCGGTTCCGTATCGCCGAAATCCGCCGTGAGGAATTGCCGCAGGGCACTGCCTGTTCGTTTTGATGGTTATCGACTGATAGAAATTTGCGGAGCCGCTCCCAGAGGAGGCCCGCTTTCAGGGAGAATGACATGGCCCTTGCGCCCGGAGTTTCGAGCAGCACCGACCCTAGCCCCGTAACCGACGATTCACCGCCGGTAGATGCGCCGGGCCTGCAGTATTTCGTCTTCGGGCTGTTCTTTATCTTTGGCGGGATTACCTCGCTGAACGATGTCATCATTCCGAAGCTGAAAGAGCTCTTCACGCTCAGTTATACCGAGGCCATGCTGGTGCAATTCTGCTTCTTCGCCGCCTATGCCATTGTCGGGATTCCGGGCGCGAAGCTGGTGAAGAAGATCGGCTATATGCGCGGTGCGGTGGCGGGATTGGTCACCATGATGGCGGGCTGCCTGTTGTTCATCCCGGCCAGCCAGACAGCAACCTATGGCATCTTCCTGTTCGCGCTGTTCATCCTCGCCAGCGGCGTAGTGATCGTCCAGGTGGTGGCGAACCCGCTGATAAGTCTGCTTGGTCCGCCCAAAACCGCACATAGCCGCCTGACCTTTGCGCAGGCGTTCAATTCGCTGGGGACGACGATCTTCCCGCTCGTAGGGGCCGCGCTGATCCTGGGAAGCCTGGCAACGATAAGCGCAGACCAGTTGTCCGGTGCCGAGTTGCAGGCCTATCAGCAGGCCGAAAGCGAAGCGATCTGGCAGGGATATCTCGGTCTTGCGGCAATGATCGGGATCGTTGCTGCGGTCGTGTGGATGTTCCGTGACCGGCTGAGAGGCGAAAAGCACGAAGCCTCGGAAGGCCTCGCAGGTCTCGACCTGCTTAAGCGTGGCCGGTTCGGTTACGGTGCGCTGTGCATCTTCCTCTATGTCGGGGCGGAAGTCTCTATCGGTTCGATTATCATCAACTACCTTGCGGAAGAACGTGTGCTCGGCCAGCCCGAAAGCGTGATCGGCTGGATGATAGGCCTCTATTGGGGCGGCGCGATGATCGGTCGATTTATCGGTTCGGCGGTGCTGCGGGTGTTCAGCCCAGGCAAGATCCTTGCCTTCAATGCAGCGGGGGCGATCCTGCTGATCCTTGTCTCCACCAATACCGGCGGGTCGGTGGCAGCCTACTCTCTGCTTGCGGTGGGCCTGATGAATTCGATCATGTTCCCCACCATCTTCTCGTTAGCCTGCGAAAAGCTGGGGCCGCGCGCGGCAGACGGTTCGGGGATCATCAATGTTGCGATCTGTGGGGGTGCCATCGTGCCGCTGCTTTATGGAATGGTAGCCGATGCTACCGGTGGTAACCTGGCAGTGGCGATGGTGATCCCGATTGTCTGTTACGCGATTATTGCCGGGTTCGGGATTTTTGCCCGCCGCCCGGCCTGATCGACAAACAGAACCATGAAAAAAAGGGCGGGTGATCATGCAGACCGCCCGCCCTTCTCCTTGGCGCAAACCTCTCAGTTTGCGCGGGCCAGCGTGCCCCCGCTTGGCTGGGCCAGATTCATCAGGACTTGCTGGTGCGGCATCCCGTCGCCGCCGCGATCGATCACGATGTGCTGCCAGCCGGGCACCTGCATGTCGCGGAAATCCTCGGCATCGGTGGCCAGCGGCGCTTCCAGCACGGCGCGGTAGAACTGGCGGCGCATGAATTCGGAAAGCTCGCCCGCGGTCACTTCGCGGTCGCCATCGAGGTCTGCCCCGCCTTCGATCGCTTGCCGGAAGATGTGGCTGATATGGCCGCCCGCTTTCTCCCGCGTGGCGACCAGGCTGAGCGTATCCTCGTCCGAGCTGAAAATGCCCATCCGGTCCACGCGCTGGTCGATCACGTTGTCGAACCCGCCGGCAAAGCAGGCGTCGATCACCAGCAGCGTGCGGGCATCGATGTTCTCCATCATCGCCGCCAGTTCGTAATCGTAGAGCGGCGCGTCGAACAGTTCCATCGTTTCGGCACTGCCATCGTGCTCGGTGGTCATGTTCTCCACCTTCTCGCCGTGGCCCGAATAGAAGATCAGTAGCAAGTCTTCCTCGCCCATCGCATTGGTCAGGTCGGTCAGCGCGGCCTGGAAATTGGCGCGGGTGGCGCGGGAATTGAGCAAGGTCACGCTTTCGGGGGCGAGCACGCCTGCACTGCGCAGTGCGGCGGAAACGCGCTCGGCATCCTCGTCGGTGCGGTCGAGCGGGCTGATCCGTTCGTAGTCGGCGACGCCCACGGTCAGGGCGAAGACGCGCGAATTGCCCGTGGATGGTCTCACGGTGCGCACGCCTGCCTCGGCCTCTCGCACCGTCAGCCCGTAACGGCCTGCTTCTCCGGGGGAGAAGCTGCTGGCGGCAACGTGATAGGTGCCGTCGGTCGGCAGGGTGATCGAGAGCAGGCTGTCGGTATTGGCCGTGCCGTTGCGATCGTCGTTCATTTCCTGCCGTCCGTCGGGCAGGTAGACGGTGAGCAGTGTGTCGATGTCCTCCGAACCGAGATCGAAGGTCACTCGCTGTCCGGCTCGCCCTGCAAACGCGTAGTAGTCGACATATTGTCCGGTGAAGGAGGTGGGGTCGCTGGGGGTGAGCATCCCCGTTGCCGCTTCGCCGAAAGCAATCGGGCGGGCACCGCCGGGGGCCGGATTGGCCGGATCCATCGTGGCGAGGCGGTACTCGCCACTCCCCTGGCCGTTGAAGGCTGATACCACCAGTTCGTAGGAGCCGTCCGCCGGAAGCACGGCTTCGAGCATCGAGTCGAGCGTTGCCCCGCCGGGAGCATCGTCGTTCTCGGCGGAAAAGCCGTTAGGTCCGGAAATCCGCAACACAGTATCAAAGCGAGGCGAGGAGAGCGAAATTCGCACCCTTTGCCCCGCGCGACCCTGCATGACGTAGGTGTTGGTGCCGCGCGAGAGCGAGCCGTCCACGCCGTCGCCCAGCACGATCGCACCACCACCATCGCGCGGCTTGCGCTGCTTGCTCGCGTCGGTATCGGCAAGGCCCGATGGCCCGACGGCAAGATCCTGCGCTGCAACGGGCGCCAGCATAACCATCGCCCCCAGTGCAACAGCAGTGAAAAATCCGGCCTTCTTCATCGAGTCCCCCTGTCGAACATCAATTCCGTTCATCTATGCAATTGCACATCTGAACGATAGCCGAACGCTAGCTCACCACCTCGCTCCATGCCAGCCGGGGATGCCGCGCGGCGTGTGCTTCGTCCAGCCGGGCGCGCGGGGCGTGATGGGGGGCGGTCTTGAGGGTCTGGTCGCCCGCCTTCGCCCGCTCCGCCAGCGAGCGCATCGCCATGATGAAATGGTCGAGCGCGGCCTTGCTCTCGGTCTCGGTCGGCTCGATCAGCATCGCTCCGTGGACCACCAACGGGAAATACATCGTCATCGGGTGGAAGCCCTCGTCGATCAGCCCCTTGGCGAGATCGAGCGTGGTCAGGCCATCGGCAAAACCCTCGTCCCCGAACAGTGCTTCGTGCATGCACGGCCCGGTGGCCCCGAACGGCGCGTGGAGCACGTCTTCCAATTGGCGCAGCACGTAATTGGCGTTGAGCACCGCATCGCCCGATGCCTGCCGCAAGCCATCCGCGCCGTGGCTGAGGATATAGGTCAGCGCGCGGGTGAACATGCCCATCTGCCCATGGAACGCGGTCATCCGCCCGAAGCTCTGCGCGGCATCTTCGCCCGCGTTCTCTTCCTCGACCATCCGCAGCGAGCCATCGGCATTGCGCATCACGAAAGGTAGCGGGGCGAAGGGCACAAGCGCTTCGGAGAGCACCACCGGCCCTGAACCCGGCCCGCCGCCGCCGTGCGGGGTGGAGAAGGTCTTGTGCAGGTTGATGTGCATCGCGTCGATGCCAAGGTCGCCGGGGCGCACCCGGCCCATGATTGCGTTGAAATTCGCCCCGTCGCAATAGACCAGCCCGCCCGCCGCGTGGACCGCGTCCGAAATCGCCTTCATGTCGCGTTCGAACAGTCCGCAGGTGTTGGGATTGGTGATCATCACGCCTGCAACGTCCGGCCCCAGCCGCGCCTTGAGCGCCGCCAGATCGACCCGGCCTTGCGCGTCGGCGGGAATGTTCTCGACCTTGTATCCGGCGAAGGCCGCGGTGGCGGGATTGGTTCCGTGGGCGCTTTCGGGCACCAGCACCACTTCACGCGCATCGCCGCGCGCTTCGAGCGCCGCGCGAATGCAGAGGATTCCGCACAATTCGCCATGCGCGCCTGCCTTCGGGCTCATCGCCACCGCGCTCATCCCGGTGAGGGTAATGAGCCAGTGCGCCAGCTCGTCGATCACCTTCAGCGCGCCCTGCACCGTATCCACCGGCTGCAACGGATGGACATCGGCAAAGCCGGGCATCCGCGCAACCTTTTCATTCAGGCGCGGATTGTGCTTCATCGTGCAGGAACCGAGCGGGAAGAAGCCGAGATCGATCCCGTAGTTCTGCCGGCTGAGGCGGGTGTAGTGGCGCACCGTTTCCGGCTCTGACAGCCCGGGCAGGCCGAGCGGCTGGGTGCGGGCAAACTTGCCCAATTTCCCCTCCCGCTGGCGGGAGGGGTCAGGGGTGGGACTGACCACCGTCTCGATTTCAGGCCCACCCCCGGCCCCTCCCGCAAGCGGGAGGGGAGGAGTGAAGTCGACGCCGCATGTATCTTTGCCGCCGATCTCGAAGATCAGCGGCTCTTCGAGCATCAGCGCCTTGTTGCCGGTGACGGTGGGATAGTCCTGCGCGCCGTCCGAAGCCATAGGAGCGCCGGGCTTCCACCCGCTCGGGTTGACGGGCTTGTTCATGGCAGCACCTCCTCAAGCGCAGAAACGAAGGCCTGGATATCCGCTTCGCTGACAGTTTCGGTGACGGTCACGAGCAGGCCGTTCTCGCGCCCCTCGCCATCGGGGAACAGCTTGCCGAGGCCCACGCCCGCCAGCACGCCCTTGGCCGCCAGATCGCGCACTAGTTGCCGTGCATCGACCGGAACGCGCAGGGTGAATTCGTTGAAGAAGGCTTCGTTGACCACGCTGCATCCCTTCACCGCGCCCAGTCGCTCGGCGGCGAGGCAGGCGAGCCGGTGGTTCTCCGCCGCCAGTGCGGTCAGCCCCTTCTCGCCCAGCAGGGTCATGTGGATCGAGAAGGCCAGCGCGCAGAGGCCGGAATTGGTGCAGATGTTGCTCGTCGCCTTTTCGCGGCGGATATGCTGTTCGCGGGTCGAGAGCGTCAGCACGAAGCCGCGCTTGCCGTCGGCATCGACGGTTTCCCCGCACAGTCGCCCCGGCATCTGCCGCACCAGCTTGGGATCGCGGATCGCGAACAGGCCGAGGTACGGCCCGCCGAATTGCAGCCCGACGCCGATCGCTTGCCCTTCGCCGACCACGATGTCCGCCCCCAGATGGCCCGGAGCCTCCAGCGCGCCGAGCGCCACCGGCTCGGTATTCACCACGATCAGCAGCGCGCCCGCAGCGTGCGTCGCTTCGGCAATCCGCGCCAGATCGGGGATGCGGCCCATGATGTCCGGGTACTGCACCACCACGCAGGAGGTTGCTCCGTCGATCCGCGCGATCAGCGCGTCCTCACCCGCGTCGGCTTCCAGCTTCGGCAGGGTGTAGTCGACATGGCCGGGGGTGAAATGGGCCATCGTCTGCGCGACCGAAACGTAATGCGGATGCACGCCGCCGTCGATCAGCACCCGGTCCCGCCGGGTCTGCCGCGCGGCCATCACGATCGCTTCCCAGCAGGCGGTCGAGCCATCGTACATCGAGGCATTGGCAATCGCGCAGCCATAGAGCCGCGCCACCTGCGACTGGAATTCGAACAGCATCTGCAGGGTGCCCTGCGCAATTTCCGGCTGGTAGGGCGTGTAGGCGGTGAGGAATTCGCCGCGCTGGATCAGGTGATCGACCGTGGCGGGAATGTGGTGGCGATAGGCCCCCGCGCCGATGAAGAACGGCGCATCGGCCGCCGCGAGGTTCTGTTTGGACAGCGCCCGCATGTGCCGCTCCACCGCCATCTCGCTGGCGTGCAGCGGAAGGCCTTCGACCGGGCCGGTGAGGTAATGTTCGGCAGGGACATCTGCGAACAGCGCATCGATGGTCGGTGCGCCCACGGCGGCAAGCATCGCGGTGCGGTCGGTGTCAGTAAGGGGGAGGTAGCGCATCGTTTTCCTTGCTCCCCTCCCGCTGGCGGGAGGGGCTGGGGGTGGGCACGGTTACGTTTCGCTGCAGGTGGACAGGCCCACCCCTGACCCCTCCCGCCAGCGGGAGGGGAATGCCTACAGCGCCTCGCAAAACGCCTTGTAAGCGCCCGCATCCATCAGCCCATCAAGCTCGCCAGCATCGGCAATCGCCAGCTTGAAGAACCATCCGGCATCTTCGGGCGAGGAATTGACCAGTTCGGGATCGGCTTCCAGCGCCGCATTGCCTTCGGTCACCGTGCCGCCGATGGGGGCATAGACTTCGCTCGCCGCCTTCACGCTTTCGACCACGGCAGCTTCCGCGCCCTTGGCCAGTTCCGCGCCCGGCTGCGGGACTTCGACGAAGACCACGTCGCCCAACTGGCCCTGCGCATAGTCGGTGATGCCGATGGTGGCGGTATCGCCATCGACGTCGATCCATTCGTGGTCTTCAGTGAAATAGCGTGGCATCGGGTCAGGCTCCTTTGCGGATGTAACAGTGGGGGACGAAGGGGAGGGGAGTAACGCGCGCGGGCAGGCGGCGCCCACGCACTTCGATTTCGAGCGCGGTGCCGTCGCCCGCGACTGCACTGTCGACATAGGCCATCGCGATCGGATGGCCGAGCGTGGGCGAAAAGCCGCCGCTGGTGACGGTGCCGACTTTCTGATCGCCCGCGAACACCTCGGCCCCCTCGCGCGCAGGCTGGCGGCCTTCGAGCGCAAGGCCGACGCGGCGGGTAGGCGCACCATCGGTAAGCAGCTTGCTCAATCGGCCATGACCGGGGTAGCCGCCGCCCTCGCGGCGCGGCTTGCTTAGCGCGAAGGCGAGATCGGCGCTGACAGGATCGGTCTCGGTGGTCAGGTCATGCCCATAGAGCGGCAGCCCCGCCTCCAGCCGCAGCGAATCGCGGGCGCCCAGCCCGGCGGGCTTGACCCGTTCATCCGCCAGCAGCGCATCGCAAAAGGCCGATGCGCGTTCGGCCTCAATCGAAATCTCGAACCCGTCCTCGCCGGTATAGCCGGTGCGGCTGATCCACAGCGCGGTATTGCCCTGCGGCCAGTCGAACGCACCTGCTGTCATGAAACCCAGTTCCGCAACACCGGGGATCAATTGCTCCAGTGCCGAAGCAGCTTCTGGCCCCTGGAGCGCCAGCAAGGCCCACTCATCCAGATGGGTCATGGTGATTTCATCGGGCAGATGTTCGCGCAGATGGGCAATGTCGTCCCACTTCATCGCTCCGTTGACCACCATGTAGAAATCCGCTCCGCCTTCCTGTTCGTCTGGCAGGCGGGTGACGATCAGATCGTCGAGAATGCCGCCATCCTCGGTCAGAAGAAGTGAATAGCGTGCGTGGTTGGGTCGCAACGTGCTCAGCGCAGCGGGAAGGATCGCTTCGAGGGCGATGGCGCAGGCTTGCGGCTCGTCGGCAGTGAACATGAGTTGCCCCATGTGGCTGACATCGAACAGGCTGGCGGAGCTTCGCGTCCATTCATGCTCGGCGACAATGCCACCCCCAGATTCTTTGGCATACTGGATCGGCATTTCATAGCCCGCGAAGGGCACCATGCGCGCGCCATGCTGGCGATGCCAGGCGTCGAGCGGCAGCTTCTCCAGCGGGAGATCTTCGGCTTCGGAATCGTTTGCAGGTTCGCTCATCAAGGGTCCGACACGGCACGGCAGCACCCGGAATTCGGGTACCTTCACCATGCCCCCTCTGTCGGGAAACCTGAGAGATTCCGGCGCGCCGTTGGACCAGCGCGCCTTACTCCTTCGGTGGCAGGCGCATCGCGCGCCCGCGCTTTCCAGAGTGTCCGTTCCAGTCGCGCGGTCCCTTGTACCTGAGAGTTTCCGGGGCGGTTGCTCCTTCGGTGCTTTCCATGCCTGCACTTGGCCGGGAAAGCTCTCCCGCGCGGCTGCCGGTCGCTTGCGCTTCCACCAGACGGGGAGGCTTTGGGGCAATCGCGTGACGCGGTCAATTGCCATTGTTGCAACTGTTACTGGGGAAGCTGCGTGGGGCGCAATTCCACTTGATCTTTACCTTTTGCCGCTTGATTTCAGGACAGCGGAGGGTCGGGGCATGGTAGGATCGTTTTTCAGCCGTCTGGGGCAGGTTTTAGGCGGCGGGACGAGTGCGCTACCCCCCGTTGCACCGCTTTTTGCCAAGGCCCTCGGTGCGGCGACGGCTGGGCGGATTGCCAGCTATGTGGCCGACGGCAGCAGCAGTTCGGTGCTGTCCGATATCTCGGTGCAAGCAACCCAGCGCAATTGGCAGAACCGCAGCCGCACCTATCCACAGCGTGACGAGCTAGGCCTGTTCCGCGACCTGTCGCAATGGCGTGTGGACCGGATGCAGCGGCTGGGCGAAGTGCTTGCCCTGCTTGATCCGATTACCTGGGATTACGGCCATTTCGGCACCAAGGCCTCGCCCACATGGCTGCGGCACGTGGTGTCCCTGTGGCTGTCGAACGATCGCAAGGGGCAGCCGCTGCAAACCTTGCGCGATCTCGCGCGCGAGGGCGGCGTGGGTGACGAGGTGGTGATCGACGTGCTGTTTTCGCGCGATGCCGCCAGTTACCAGTCCACCACCAGCATCGATCGCTTCGCCGGGGTGAAGGACTGGCTGCACGACTATCCGGCGGAAGTCACGGCAGCTGCACGCAAGGCGGGGGCGGAGCCGCGCGCCAAGCTGGCGGGGACGATCGGGCAGATGGGGCTGCACGGCCTCTATTTCCCGCTGCTGCTCGACATGGCGACGGGTAGCGCCAAGGGACCGCGCAAGGCGGCAAATCAGGCGTTGACCGGGGCCGAACCCGCTGAACTCGAAGCGGCGCTGGAAACGCGCTTTGCCGTCGATCCACCCGCTCGTAGGGCGCTGCTGGTGGAAGCGATGGCGGGTTCCTTGGGCGATCGCGCAGCACCGCTGATCGCGCGACTGCGGGAGAGCGAAAAGAGCGGCTCCGTGCTGGCGGCGATGGACCGGGTGGCGGGAGCGGTGGCGGCGTCGGCTCCGCAGGCCGCAGCGCGCAGTCCGGGGCAACAGGACGGCAAGTCGGGCTTTATCGCGCTCGACGGCGAATGGGTCGCCGCCCCGCCGCGCGGCGACCTGCCGCCGCCGGGGAAGATCGATCCCGAAGCCCTTGCGTTGCTGCCTCCGGTGATCGAGGCCTACAATACGAAGATGCTGGAGGACCAGGCGCGCTACAAGGACTTCAAGAACCACTGGACGCGCAGCTTCAAGCCGCTCACTTCCGCCGCAATCGACAAGCTGCGCAGCCTTGCCGAGAAGGATCACATTGTCGGCTTCAGCAACCAGAACAATTTCCATTGGCTGCTCGGCTATTGGGTCCGTCACGCTAATATTGATCGCTTCTTCGATCATCCCTCGGTCGACCTGCGGCATCTGGTGCGGATGGCGATGGGGATGCATGCTCACTTGTTCGGCCATTTGCTAACCAGTTGGTCAGGCTCGGTGGCCGGGGGCATTCAGCGCCGCGTGACTCGCGGAGCGGACTTGCGGGTAATCTATGATTTGTGGCGGGAGAATGGTGGGAAAGACTTCTTCGCTGACTTCTACGGCGCCCCTCATTATCACGGCGATCATTGGGGGTGGGATCAGGATAGCTGGCCCATCTTCCTCGAACATCTTCCGCAACTTGACGAGGCGCTGGGACTGGTTCCGCAGAGCGGTCACCGCCAATTCAACGCCTATCGTGGACTGAAAGTGCTCGAACTGTTCCCCAAGGTGCCTGAACGCTATCGTTCGCGGCTGATGATCCTCGCCAACGAAACCTCGTGGCAGACCCGCGAGAAGGCGCGCGATCTGCTCAGGGGCGCGGCAGGAATTGAGGATTCGATCGCCCTGCAACTGGAAGACGGCAACCAGACCGTCCGCGCCAATGCCGCGCAGTGGCTGGTCGCGCGCGGAGCGAAGTCGCACATTCCCGCCATCCGCAAGCGGTTGAAAGCAGAAAAGAGCGACAAGGCCCGCGCGGCGATGATCACCGCGCTCGAACGGCTGGGGGACGATACCAGCGATTTCTTCGATCAGCAGGCGATGCTGAAAGAGGCCGAGGCGGGGCTGAAGAAGGCCACGCCCAAGGGGCTCGACTGGTTCCCCTTCGATGCCCTGCCCGCGCTGACCTGGGCGGATGGCAACCCGGTCGATCCCATGCTGCCGCGCTACTGGGTGGTGCTCGCCGCGCGGCTGAAGGAGCCCGGCGGCAATGCGCTGATCGATCTGTGGCTCGACCGGCTGGCTCCCGGTGATGCGCACAAACTCGGCTGGCTGGTCCTGACCGGCTGGATCACCGAGGACACCCGGATGCCGACCGAGGAGGAGGGCAACCGGTACGCGCTCGCCAATGTTGATGCGCAATTGGCGCAGCACAAGGCCTGGGCCAAGCAATGGCCGCAGCACGCGCAGTATTACACGCAGGATTACGACACGCTGTTTGCCCAGCTGAAACGGTCAAAAATGAGCGTCTATCTCGGCACCGCGACCGATTCCAAAGGCATTCTCGCGCTCGCCAGCCGGGTGAACGGCGCCGACGCCGCGCCGCGTATTCGCTCTTTCCTGAAGGACCACGGCGCCCGCACCTCGCAGGCGCGTGCCTTGCTCGATGTGCTCGCCAGCATCGGCACGCCCGCGGCCTTGCAGGTGCTGCTTTCCACCGCCGACCGCCTGAAGCAGAAGAGCGTGCAGGCCCACGCCCGCAAGCTGATCGAGGACGTGGCCGAACAGCGCGGCTGGACTCCGGGCGAACTGGCAGACCGCACCGTGCCCACCGGCGGGCTCGACGAGGACGGAGTGCTCGAACTCGATTGCGGGCTGGACCGCATGTACACCGCCAGGCTGGACGAGGAGGACAAGCTCACCCTCTTCAACGCTTCGGGCAAGGAAGTGAAGGCGCTCCCCGCCGCGCGGATCGACGACGAGAACGCCCTGATCAACGCCGCCAAGAAGGCGCTCAGCAACGCCCGCAAGGAAGTGAAGCAGGTCGTGACCGCGCAGACCGAACGGCTGCGCGAGGCGATGTGCATGGAGCGCACATGGTCGGGCGAGGACTGGCTCAACTACGTCGCCAGGCACCCGATCCTCGGGCGACTGGCGGCGCGGCTGGTGTGGCTGGGGCTGGATGCGGATGGCGTGGTGCAAGCGAGCTTCCGCCCGCTGGGGGACGGCACCTTTACCGATGCCAGCGATGGCGATGTCGATCCTGCCGGGTTCGATACCGTGAAGCTGGCCCATAGCACCCTGCTCACCACCGAAGCCATTGTCGCCTGGCAAGCCCATCTGGCTGATTACGCCGTCACCCCATTATTCGACCAGCTTGGCCGCACGCTACCCGCGATTACCGAAACAATGCGCAACCAGCGCGCGATTACCGATCGCGAAGGCTGGATGATCGAGACCTTTCGCCTGCGCGGGATCGCCACCAAGCTGGGCTACCAGCGCGGCCCGGCGGAGGATGGCGGCTGGTTCATGACCTACACCCGCACCTTGCGCGATGCGGGGCTGGTGGCGGAAATCGAATTCACCGGATCTGCGCTGCCCGAAGAGAACATTCCGGCCTCGCTGATCGCACTCAGCTTCCGGAAATTGTTGCCCAACGGGCGCAGCGGCAATCCGGTCGATCTGGGCACGGTGCCCGAAGTCCTGCTCGCCGAAAGCTGGCGCGACCTTTACGACATTGCCGACAAGGGCACCGGGTTCGACAAGGAATGGCAGAAGAAGGGCGGCCTGTGAGCGGCGATGTGAGCGAGAACGGGCAGGACCTGCGGGCGGCGGCGGAAGTCCGCTACGCCGATGAAATGGCGCGGTTGGCGGCTGACGATAACTCGCCCAAGCCCGCCGGCTGGCACCTGTCGCCGCGCGCGGTGCGGCGGTTCATCCTTGGCGACAGCAAGGCGGGAGTGAGCCGCAAGTTCTACGGCGACGATCCTCTGGTGGACCGCGCCATCGTCAGCCTGATGAGCCGTCAGGGGCTGATGCTGGTGGGCGAACCCGGCACGGCCAAGTCGATGCTCTCCGAACTGCTCGGCGCAGCGATCAGCGGCACCAGCGCGCTGGTGGTGCAGGGCAGCGCGGGGACCAACGAGGATCACCTGCGCTACGGCTGGAACTACGCGCTGCTGCTGTCCGAAGGGCCGAGCGAACGGGCGCTGGTGCCCTCACCCGTACTCAACGCGATGCGCAGCGGGCGGATTGTCCGGTTCGAGGAGATTACGCGCTGCCCGCCCGAAGTGCAGGATGCGCTGATCTCTATCCTCTCCGAAAAGTCGCTGGCGCTGCCCGAACTGGGCGCGGACCGGATCGAGAATGCCAAGCCCGGCTTCAACATCATCGCCACCGCCAACCTGCGCGACCGCGGGGTGCATGAAATGTCGAGCGCGCTCAAACGCCGGTTCAATTTCGAAACCGTTCACCCGATCGACGATCCCAAGTTCGAAAAGGAACTGGTGCTCAAGCAACTCGCCGAGCGGCTGCAGCCCGAAGCGGTGCAGGTGCGCGGGGCCGAGGACGTGGCGGAACTGCTGGTGCGCACCTTCCAGGACCTGCGCAAGGGCCGCACCGACGAAGGCGCCAGCCTCAATCGGCCCGACGCCGTGATGTCCACTGCGGAGGCGGTCAACGTGCTCCACGCCGCCGCGCTGGAAGCGGCCTATCTCGACGATGGCAAGCTGGGCGGCGGGCATGTCGCGCGGCAGTTGCAGGGGGTGGTGCTGAAAGACTCGCCCGACGATGGCAAGAAGCTGCGCGCCTATGTCGAACACATCGCGCGGGAGCGGGCGGCGCGGTCGGCCACCTGGAAGGAATTCTATACGGCGGCGCGCGCGCTCAAGCTTGGTTGAGCGATGCTGGCTCCGGTCCCTCTCCACGATCCGGCCCGCGATCTTTACGTGGTGCCGGTGCGGCATCACAGCCCTGCTTGCGCGGCTGCGCTCAAGCGGCTGCTGGACGAGGTGCAGCCGGGGGCGATCCTGATCGAAGGGCCGTGCGATTTCGATCCGCTGATCCCGCAACTGTGCGATTCGCGCACCCGCGCGCCGGTCGCGGTGGTGGCGCTGCGGCAGGTGGAGGAAGAGGAGGGCAAGCGGCGGCGCGCGACCAGCTACTTCCCCTTCTCCAGCCATTCTCCCGAATTCATTGCGCTGCGGCACGGCGCGGAACGGGGCATTGTCACCCGCTTCATCGACCTGCCGAGCCACGCCCGCGCCATGCTGTTCGACGGCAAGGGCGAAGTCTCGCGCACCCTGATGGGGGACGAAGCGGCGTTTGACAGCGGCGATTACGTGCGCGGGCTGGCGCGTGAACTCGGCTGCCGCGACGGCAACGAGGTATGGGACCAGCTGTTCGAAACCCGCATTGCCGAGGCCGACTGGCGGGCCTTCTTTGCCGATGTCGGGCAATATTGCGCCTGCATCCGCGCGGCGACGGCGGCGAGGGTGATGGAAGCCGACGGCACGCTGGAACGCGAGGCGCAGATGCGCGCGCTGGTGGCGCAGGCGCGGGCCGAGGTGGACGGGCCGATTGTCGCGATTGTCGGCGGGTTCCATGCTGGGGCGCTGTTTGCCGATGGTGCGGGCAAGCCGATGGCGGCATCGGCGAAAGAAGCATCGGCCTATCTGGTGCGGTATGGCAACCGCCAACTGGATGCGCTTGCGGGCTATTCGGCAGGACTGCCGCTGCCGGGGTTCTACCAGCACTGGTGGGACTGGCACGCCGTGCCTGACCAGCAAGCCAGCGCGGAGGAATGGACCACTGCGCTGATCTCCGGCTTCGCCGCGCACCTGCGCAAGGAGGGCAAGGCCCCGCCGTTCCCGATCATCCTAGCCGCGGTCGAACAGGCGCAGCGGCTCGCATCCCTGCGCGGGCGCAGCCTGCCCTTGCGTGATGATATTATCGATGCGGTGCGATCTACCTTTATCAAGGAAGAAATCACCCGCAGCGGCACTCCGCTGCTCGCCGAACTGCACCTCTGGCTGACCGGCAATGCCATCGGCGATGTGCCCCCCGGCACCGGCTCTCCCCCGCTGGTGGAAGCGGTGCGCAGCGAAGCGCGCCGCCTGCGCTTCGCCGTGGACGATGGCGACGTGCGCAGCCGCCAGCTCGATCTCTACCGCAAGCCCGCGCACCGCGAGGCGAGCCGCTTCTGCCATGCGCTGGCACTGCTCGAAGCAGGCTTCGGCCATCGCACCGGCGGGCCCGATTTCCGCAACGATGTCGCGCTTGATCGCCTGTTCGAAGTCTGGTCGGTGAGCTGGTCGCCGATGGTCGAGGCGCGGTTGGTCGAACTGGCGGGCATGGCCGACACTCTGCCTGAAGCCGTGGCGGCGGTGATCGCCGAACGGATCGCCGCGCTGTCAGAGCAAGGGCTGGGCCGCAACGCCGAAGCGGCGCTGGACCTGTTCGCTACGGCCTGCCGCGCGGGGGTGGGCGACAGCGCGGGCGCGGTGCTGCAACTGGTCGAGGCTGAAGTGATCGAGGACGCCGAACTGCGCTCGGTCGTCGCCGCTCTGGACGAGGTCGTGCTGCTGCGGCGCGGGGACGAGGTGCTGGGCATTGCCGACACCGCGCCGATCGATTCGCTGCGCGAAACGGTGTGGCGGCGGGTGGCCATGCTGCTGCCCGAACTGGCCCAACTGCCCGCCGATCAGGCGCAAGCTGCCTTGCGCGCGCTAGCCTCACTACGCGGGATTATCGACCTGGCTCGCTCGGCGGAGATTCCGTTCGATACAGAGCATTTCGACGCTGCGCTCGAGCGGCTGCGCACTGCCGATCTGGTGCCGCCCGTCGCCGGGGCGGTGCTCGCCTTCGCGCTGCTCGATGGGCGCGCGGACAGTGCTGTGCTGGCGCAGCGGCTGCGCGGCGAACTGGGCGGGGCCTATGTCGATCCGGCGGACCGGCTCGGCTTCCTCGGCGGGATCATCGCGGTCGCGCCCGAACTGCTGTGGACCCTGCCCGGAATCGTGGCCGAGCTCGACGCGGTGGTGGGCGATGCCGACGAGGACGCGTTCGTCGCCCTGCTGCCGCACCTGCGGCTGGCGCTGATGCCGCTCGATCCGCGCGATGTGGACCGGCTAGCGGAAATGGTCGCCGGGCGGCTGGGCATTTCCGGGCTGGCGCTGCAACAGGTGGCGGCGGTTTCGGAAAGCGAGGTGCTCGCCAATCTCGCGCTCGACCGGGCGATGGCGGACTTGCTGATTGCGGAGGGCGTGGCATGAGCGGGGCACCGCCTCCCGATCCCGCCCGCGCCCGCCGCTGGCGTTTGGCACTAGGCCGATACGCCGACAGGCAGATGGGCCAGACCCCGATGACTCGCGGCGATGGCCGTGCCGACCGCGCGCTCGATTACCTCTACGCCCGTGAAATGGAAAAGCGCGGGATGCGGCGCGGCGGCGGCAAGGGCAGCGGCGGCTCGCTCGATCCCAGCCAGCTCACCGCGCTCGGCTGGCTGGGCGAGCTGCGCGCGCTGTTCCCACAATCGGTGCTGGAAACTGTTCAGGCCCACGCCATCGACAATCTCGGCATGAACGAACTGCTGCGCGATCCGCAGGTGCTCGACCAGCTCGAACCCAACCAGGACCTGCTCAAGGCGCTGATCTCCTACAAGGGGATTGCCGATGAAGCGGCGCAGGCCAAGATCCGCGAGATTGCCCGCAAGATCGTCGAAGAGACGATGCAACGGCTGAAGCCGAAAGTGATGGCGGCGCTTTCGGGCAAGACCGACCGCTTCCGCCGCAGCCAGCTCAAGTCGATGCGCAATTTCGACTGGCGCGGGACGATCCGCGAGAACCTCAAACATTACGATACCGAACACGGGCGGATCGTGGCCGAACGCTTGCGCTTTTTCGGGCGCAGCGAGCGGCGCTTGCCGTGGACGATCATCCTGTGCGTCGACCAGTCGGGCTCGATGCTCGGTTCAACCATTTATGCAGCGGTTATGGCGGCGATATTGACCGGTCTGCCGCCGGTTGACGTCCGTCTGGTGGTGTTCGACACCTCGGTGGTGGACCTGTCGAGCGAGGCGCACGATCCGGTGGCGGTGCTGATGTCGGTGCAACTTGGCGGCGGGACCGACATCGGCGGCGCGGTAAGCTATTGCGAAGGGCTGATAACCCAGCCGACGCGGACCGTGTTCGTGCTGCTCAGCGATTTCATGGAAGGCGGATCCGTGGCGCAATTGCTGGCCGGCGTCCGCCGCATGAACTCCGCCCGCGTCAAGCTGCTCGGCCTTGCCGCGCTGAGCGATGATGGGGCGGCAGTCTACGATCGGGCGACGGCGCAACGGCTGGCCGGGGTGGGGATGGAAGTGGCGGCGCTGACGCCGGATCGCTTCGCCGAATGGCTAGGGCGGGCGATGGGATGATCGATCCGGCGCTCATTGCTGCGATGCAGGCCTTCGACGATAAAGCTTTGGCAACGCTCGCCAATCCCGGCCTGCTGCGGCGGGCGCAGCGCGATCTTGCCGATGGCAAGGTCGTGCTTGAGGCGAGCGAAGGCGGGAATGCGCGGCTGGCGGTGGACGGGCAGGCAGTGGAGATTGGCGCGGCTGGCCCGGCGAAAGGGCGTTGCGACTGTTCGGCGGCGGGGGTTTGCCGCCACCTGCTCGGCGCGGTGCTGCTGTTGCGGGAGTCTGCCGTCGAGGAAGTGGAAGGTGAAATCGCTTCTGTCGCCGACCCGCTAGAGATTATCGCCGCAATCCCGCTGGAAGAGGCGCGCAAGTTCACCGGCCGCCCCGGCTGGCGCGCGGCGCTGGAATTGCTGGAGACGGCGGGTGAGGTGGAACCCGGTGGCACATCTGTGGCAGTGCGCTTCGACGAGCTGGATGAGCCGGTGCTGATCCTTCGTGGGCAGGGCATGGCGGAGATCGTTTCGGGCGCGAGCAAGGCGCAGAAGAAGGCCTATCATGCCGCAGCCCTGCTGGCGGCGCGGCGGCATTTTGGCCTGTCGCTGGAAAGTGCCGACGCGGAGGAGCAGGCAGCGGCTCCGACCACCAGTGCCCCCGATCCGCAGTTCCTCGCCCGCGTCCAACGGGCACTGGTGGATTGCGCAGCGCTCGGTTTCAATCTTGCCCCGCTGCCGCTGGAGGAGAGCCTGTTCGCGCTGTCGGTCTCCTCGCGCGCCGATGCCCTGCCGCGCCTCGCCAGCCTGCTGCGCTCCATTGCCGCGCAGATGCGGCTGCGGCGCCAGCGATCGTTTTCCTTCGATGCCGGGCTGATGCTCGAACTGATGGCGACTGCCCATGCGCTGAGCCGCGCGGTGGCAAAGGCCGACCCGGCAGACCCGCATTTCGCCACCCTGGCCGGACAGGTGCGGCGCGAGTACCAGCCGCTGGGCGATGTCGAACTGGTCGGCTGCGGCGCTGAGATCTGGCGCACGAAAGGCGGAGCGCGAGGGGTGACGGTGCATCTGCTCGACGAAGGCAGCGGGCGCTTCCACGCGATCTCGCTGGCACGCGGCGCGGGGCAGGAGCCGCTGTTCGATCCGCGAAACGCTTTCTACCAGCAGGCGGTGTGGCAGGCTGGGCCGCTAGCGGAATTGGCCCACGCGAGGATTGCCCTGACGGGCGCTGGAGTTGCGGCTGACGGGCGGTTGTCAGCGGGGCAAGATGTCCGCGCGCGGCTGGTCGACAAGGCGGCGCTGCCATCCGCAGCGCATGGGCACGCGGATTGGGAGGCCATGCGCGCCGCGCTCGCCGGAGGATTCGCGCTCGGGCTGGCGGCGACCGGGCAGCCGCAGATGGTACTGCTCCACCCCACCGACACCGCCCGCCCCAGCTTCGACGAACTGGCACAGCGCCTGATCTGGCCGCTGCGCGATGCCGAGGGCCGCTGGCTGGCAGTCATGCTAGATCACGACGTACGCGGCAGCACCGCCATTGAAAACTTGCAGATGGCGCTCGGCAGGGGCTGGCGCGGGACCGTGCTGGCCAAGGCCACTCTAGCGGGCGAGTCTGTGGAGCTGGCTCCGGTGTCGCTACTCGGCGATGGCGAACCGGCGGACCTGACAGTGCCGCCGCAGCACTGGGCAAGGAACAAGGATCGCGACCTGCGTAGCTGGCTGCTACGGCTGCGCCCCGATCCGGGGCGCAACCTGCAATTCATCCAGCCGAGCGCCTCCTCGCGCGCGATTGCCGATGCGTGGCGGAACTTGCTCGACCGGCTCGAAGCAGGGCCGCAACTGGCCTCTCTGCTCGAAGGGAAACGCGCAGCTCACGCGGCCCGGCTTGGCGATTATGGTATGACCCGCCTGGCAGAACTGATTTCGATTGCACAGGATGGCGAAGCCTTGCTTGCTGCGGGCTATGCCCTGCTGGTGGCTCGCCAACAGAGGCTTGGGCTGTCTTATCTTGCTTGACGAGTATTCAAGATCACGGGGTTCTGATCCGACCTCCGACGATCGATAGATGTCCCATAATTGGTGGAGCCCTTTCAGGCTCTCATGTCGGCGATGATGTCCGATTCGCCGTGGGGATTGGCGCGGTTCCAGCGAACCGACGACCAAAATGCGAGTCCGATCAATACCGCGCCGATAAGGCCGGTAATCACTTCGGGGATATGGTAGAAGGTGTTCACATACATGATCACCGCCAGCGCCATGATCGCGTAGAATGCGCCATGTTCGAGATAGCGGTATTCGGACATCGTTCCCTTGCGGACAAGAAAGATCGTCATCGAGCGGACGAACATCGCGCCAATACCAAGGCCGATCGCGATCACGATCAGGTTGTTGGTCAGCGCGAAGGCACCGATCACGCCATCGAACGAGAAGCTGGCGTCGAGCACTTCAAGATAGAGGAAGGCCCCGAAACCTGCCTTGGCTACATCACCAGTGGAAGGCGTGGGCGGTTCGAGCACATGGTTGACGATCTCGACAGCGATGTAAGTGAGCAAGCCTCCGATAGCCGCGACGATGAAAGTCAGCGCGTCGTCATCGGCGAGCATAGCTGAGGTTGCCCAGGTGCCGGCCAGCACGATGCCGATGGCCACGGCTTCGATATTCGCCACCTTGGCCAGCGGCCGCTCGATCACGCTGATCCAGTCGTGTTCCTTGTCGGCGTCGAAGAAGAACTTGAGGCCGACCATGCCGAGGAATGCGCCGCCAAAGCCCATCAGCCCGATATGTGCATCGCTGACGATGCGCTGGTACTCGTCTGGCCTGCTGAGTGCGAGATCTACCGCCTCGATCGGGCCGAGGCTGGCGGCGATCATTACGATGAGTAGCGGGAAGACGATACGCATCCCGAAAACGGCGATGATGATCCCGATGGTTAGAAAGCGTGCCTGCCAGACCGGATCCATATCCTTGAGCACCGAAGCGTTTACCGCCGCATTGTCGAACGACAGCGAGACTTCGAGGATCGAGAGGATAATGCAAATCCACAGGATACTGAGCACCCCCCCGATCGTTCCGGTCGATACCCAGCCGTACCATCCGCCCAAGGCGAGCATGACAGCGGTGAAGATCAGCGACCCACCGAAGTGTTTGAACATCAGGTAACTTCCTTCAATAGATTCCGGTGCCGGACGCGCCGGGATGTGCGGGCGGCGTGGTATGGCAGTGCCCGTAGTCGATGATCAGGTGCGAGTGCAACTCGCCACCGCGACAGGCGATCCCTGCTGGGCGAGAACTTCAACCCGGTAAAGACTCTGCACCTCGCTCGTCTGAGCCTGCCTACTCATGGCAATCGCCCGCGCGTGACGCAAAAAAGGGCGGCCCTCCCGCGAAGGAGGACCGCCCTTGTGAATTTTTGTCCGCGAAATCGCTCAGCGGCGCGGCTGGCCTTCTTCCGGCGCGACCGATATGCGCACTGTCTCGCCCGAATTACCCGGAAAATCCGTGAACATCGCCTCAACCAGGTTCGGCACCAGATATTGCAGCCGGTTCGATTGCGAGGCCGCCTGTGCGCTGCCTTCGAACAGGCGTTCGCCTGTGGCCGCATTGTCGATCTTCAGATCGATCCCGCTGGTATAGACGGTGTAGCTGGTAATATCGCTGCCGCGGCTGAAGAAAGGATCATGCCAGCCGTAGCCCCAGCGGCTGCCGCCAAGGTAGGCAACGCGGGTGCGGCCCTGCCGGTCACGGAACAGCACCGGGCGCGAATAGCTGCGCCAGGGGCTGTAGAAGGGATCATGGTAGCCGTAGCCGAAGCCGGTCGAGCGGACGCGCTCACGCCCTTCGTCAACGCCGTAATCGAAGCGGACCAGCAACGTGGCTTCTTCCGGCGAGGCAGCCTGGACGTAGCCGAGTTCCGCCATCTCCGCTTCAACATGATCGGCATAGAGTGAGAACTCCAGCCCGCCCGCCAACGCGGGATCGTCGGCTACGACAAAAAAGCTTTCACCCTGCGGTGCGGGCAACTGGCTCTCGAACCGCGATACGTCTGCGCGGAACGGCGTGGCGCAGGCAGCGAGGCCCAGCGCGAGCGCGGGGATAGCGGCGAGCTTCAGGCTCTTCCTGAGCGAGGTGGTAATATTCATGGCTCGTTTCTTTCGAATCAGGTGCAGGTGGCTGTGCTTCGCCCCAACACCCGGACGCGCACAAATCTCTACGATGAGCCGTGCAATAGCAAGGGTGTGCTGAACGCGGGTTGAACCGTTCAGGCGTAGACGTCTGTAAACATTTGTAATCGCGGGAACTTGCCCAGATTAGCCGCGGACCAGTCCCAACGCGTTGTAAGCGCGATCCAGCGTGCTTCGCCCCGCCTCCCGCGCCTGCGCCGCTCCGCGCGCAAGAATGGCGTCGAGCGCCTCGCGGTCTTCCTTCAGGTCCACGAAGCGATCACGGATCGGGCCGAGCACGTCCACCAGCTTGTCCGCCAGCAGCGGCTTGAAATGGCCGAAGCCCTTGCCGCCATGTTCGGCCAGCACAGCCGCCGGTGTCGTCCCCGCCAGCGCGGCGTAGATTGCGATCAGGTTGAGCGCTTCAGGACGCCCTTCCAGCCCTGCCAGTTCGCTGGGCAACGGTTCGGGATCGGTCTTCGCCTTCTTGATCTTCTGCGCCATTTCGTCGGCAGTGTCGGACAGGTTGATCCGGCTCATGTCCGAAGGTTCGGACTTGCTCATCTTGCGGCTGCCGTCACGCAGCGACATGATCCGTGCTGCTTCTTCCGGAATGTACGGATCGGGCAGGGTGAAGACGGGCGTATCCTCAGTCGCAAAGTCGTTGTTGAACTTCTGCGCAATGTCGCGCGCCAGCTCCAGATGCTGCTTCTGGTCCTCGCCCACCGGCACATGGGTGGCCTGGTAAAGCAGCACGTCGGCAGCCTGCAGCACCGGATAGCCGAACAGCGCGACCGACTGGCCCTCCCGGTTCTTGCCGGCCTTGTCCTTCCACTGCGTCATCCGGTTGAGCCAGCCCATCCGCGCGGTGCCCATCAGCAGCCATTGCAGTTCGGCATGTGCGGGCACCTGTGCCTGGTTGAACAGCACAGACTTGGCGGGATCTAGCCCGCAGGCGACCAGGGTGGCGACCATTTCCAGCGTCGCCGAATGCAGGTCTGCCGGGATGTGGGGCATCGAAATCGCGTGCAGATCGGCAAGGAAGATGAAGCACCGCCCGCCGCTGGCATGGGCCTCATCCTGCAACTTCACATAATTGCGGATCGCACCGAGATAGTTGCCGAGGTGCGGCTTGCCGGTGGGCTGGATGCCGGAAACGACGGTCATCGAACCGGGTGTCATGCTGGTGGAGGGCATGGGAAATCCTGTGCTGGAAGAAATGGAGAAGTAAGGCGGGCCTCAACCCTGACGACGCTTCAACTGGCCGATGGTCTCGCGGGTTACAACCCGCAACGCCACTGCCGCCAGCAGGAAGGCAAAGCCGCCCACACCGACCAGCGCGACGATTGCGCCCACGCGCTCAAGAGCGTTACCGGCGTAGAAGCCTTGTCCATTGGGCAGCGCATACCACAAAACCGCGCCCATGAAAGCGGTAGCGGCGAGGATGCGGGCAATGCGCGACAGCACCAGCGGGGTGAGCCGGTAAAAGCCGCGCCGGTGCAGGATGGTGTAGAGCGCAGCCGTGTTGCACCAGGCGGAAACCGATCCCGCCAGCGCCAGCCCCATCACCCCGAAGCGCGGCACCAGCACGAAATTTAGCGCAATGTTCACCAGCAGCGCTCCGCCAGCGGTATAGACCGGCGTGCGGGTATCCTTGCGGGCGAAGAAGTTGGGGATCAGCACCTTGATCAGGACATAGGCGGGCAGGCCCACCACCAGCCCCGATACAACCGCGCCGGTCGCCATCGCATCGTCCAGCGTATAGGCTCCGCCGGTGTAGAAGGCACGGGTGAATGCACTGCCGGCGATGAAAAGCGCCACGGCGGCGGGAAGGGTCAGCAACAGCGCCAATTCTACCGCGTTCGATTGCAGTCGCTGTACCTCCTCGGGCAGGTCCTGCGCCACATAGCGGCTCAAGGCGGGGAGGATCGCCGTGCCCAGCGCGATGCCGATAATCCCCATCGGCAACTGGTTCAGCCGGTCCGCCATCGCCAGGAACGTGTAGGAACCATCGGGCAGTGTGGAGAGGAAAAACAGGTCGATAAAGCGACTGATCTGGTATACGCCGGCGCCCAGCACGGCGGGGCCGATCAGGATGAACAGCTCCTTCACCCCCGCCGTCATGCGCGGACGGCGCAATTTGATGCGGAAGCCGTTGCGGAGTGCGAACCAGCCGAGCCAGAGCGCCTGCAACACCCCCGAGACGGTCACCGCCACGCCCAGCCATACGCCGACTTCGCGCCGCAGTTCGAGCGAATCGGGCTGCAGCGCGCCCCACACCAGCGCCGCGATCAGGCACAGGTTGAGCAATATCGGCGCGGCGGCCGCGGCGGCAAACTTGTTCAGCGAATTGAGGATAGCGGCGAACACCGTCGCTACGCTCATGAAGGCGAGATAGGGAAAGGCCACCCGTGCCATCACCACGGCGAGGTCCATCAGTTCGGGATCGCTTTCGATCCCTTCGTTGGCGAACAGCCCGGCGATCCACGGCATGGCGATCAGAGCAATCGCGGAGAACAGGATCAGGATCGGGATCAGCACCGCCATCACCGCAGCGGCAAATTCGCGCGCTTCGGAAATATCGCCTTCTTTCGTCATCCGACGGTTGAACAGCGGCACGAAGGCGCTGGCAAAGGCTCCTTCGGCAAACAGGCGACGGAAAATATTGGGCAGCTGGAACGCCAGTTGCCAGGCGTCGCCTACCCCGCCCGCGCCGAGCACGCGGGCGAGCAGGATATCGCGGGCAAAGCCGAAAACACGGCTGACCAGGGTCAGTCCGCCAATCGTGCCGACATTCCGGAGCAGGCTCATGCGTCAGTCGCCCGCTGGCTTGGCGCAGTTCAGCCTTGGCCGCCGGTTGGCGGCGTGCCGCCTGCAGCCGCTTCCTGCGCGCGCTTCTGCTGCAACTGCTGGATATAGAGCCCGTTGAAATCGATCGGATCGAGCATAAGCGGGGCGAACCCGGCATCGCGCACTGCATCCGAAACTACCCGGCGGGCGAAGGGGAACAGGATGCGCGGGGCTTCGGCATACGTGAATGCGTGGACCTGATCTTCGGGCATGTTGCGCATGCCGACGACGCCACAGTAGGTCAGATCGACGATGTAGGCCGTACCCTGGCTGGCGCGGCTGGTGGCGGTGACTTTCAGTTCGACCTCGGTCAACTCGTCATTGATCTTGTTCGCGCCGATATTGAACTGCACGTCCATTTCCGGCTGGTCACGCCACTGGAAGCTTTCCGGCGCGCGCGGGTTTTCGACCGAGAGATCCTTCACATATTGCGAGAGGATCCCGGCGACGGGTTGGGTGTCCGCGCCGTTGCCACGGGGAGCTGCATCGAGGTTGGTGAGAACATCGCCTTCATCGGCCATTGTCGTGCTTCTTTCGTCTGTGGAGTGGATAGCGGTGCCGATGCGCCGCGCGTCTATTTCGTGCTGCGCGCGCCTATCACCCTTGTTTGCCCGCCGCAACGGGGCGGGCGCAATGCGGCGAAATGTTTCGCTGGTGCTTCAGGGGACCTTAAGCCCTGCTTGTTCATTTGCTTTTGACACCTATCTCGTTCACTATAACGGAAATGCCCGTGACGGATTACGGCCTCTTATTTTGTGGTTCGGCGGGTAAGTTTGGGAAATCTATCGCGTGATCTGGGAAATCGTCATCCTCGCCATGATCGCAGCCTTTCTGGGCATGCGGCTCTATTCGGTGCTCGGCCGCAAGGCGGAGCATGAGGAAGAGGTGGTGACCCAGCGGCTCGAACGTGCGCAGCAGGAGGCCGAAAAGCGCCAGCAGGGCCAGCCGCCGCAGGTGGCCGAAGTGGCTCGCCCGGATCGCGTGATCACCGGGTTTTCGCCCGCGATCGAGCAGGGGCTGCGTGACATCGCTTCCGCCGATCGCCGGTTCGAACTGATCCCCTTCCTCGAAGGCGCGCGCGGTGCTTACGAAATGATCCTCGAAGCCTTCTGGCGCGGGGACAAGGAAGAACTGCGGCAGCTGTGCGACAGCGACGTTTACGAAAGCTTCGTCGCCGCCATCGATGAACGCGAGGGCGCGGGCGTAGTGCTCGACAACCGGCTGATCCGGATCGAGGATTCGACCATTCACTCCGCCGTTCTCGACGGCCGGACCGCGCGCATTGCCGTACGGTTCGTCGCCGATATCGCCAGTGTCACCCGCGACAAGGACGGCACGGTGATCGCCGGTTCGCTCGACGATGCGATCGAGAGCCGCGACATCTGGACCTTCATGCGCGACACCAAGAGCAACGATCCCGCCTGGCTGCTCGACGAGACCGACGCGGCTTGATAACGCTGGCGGCGTGAGCATGTCCCGCCGCCTCGTCCCGCTGATCGCCTTGGGCCTGTTGTCCGCCTGCGGGGGGATCATCCCAGCCGGCACAGTCCCCGCTGCTCCTGCTCCCGTTGCTGCCAGTGCCATTGCGCTCGGCGTGACGATGCTGCCCACTGCTCCGCTGGCCGTCGAATCCGAAGATGCCAGCGCCGCGCTTGTCGCTTTCCGCGCCAGTTGCCGCGTCGCCACCACCCGCGAGGATGTCTCCGGCCTGACCACTCCTGCGGACTGGAGCGTTCCCTGTGATGCCGCTGCGGGCTGGGCCGATACCGATGCGCACCGCTTCTTCTCGACCTACTTCACCCCGGTGCGGGTCGGCGAAGGAACAGCCTTTGCAACCGGCTATTTCGAACCCGAAATCGCCGGGAGCCGCACGCGCCGTTCTCCGACAGATGTTCCCGTGTACGGTGTCCCCAGCGATCTCGAACGCTGCTGGCGCGATGAGATTCCCGAAAGCGAGCGCGAGGGCCGCGCCCCGCTCAGCCGCCGCCTGCCCGACGGGCGCTGCGTCGCCCACTTCACCCGCGCCGAGATCGAGGAAGGCGCGCTCGAAGGCCGCGCTCCGGTGCTCGGCTATGCCAGCGATGCGGTGGAATTCTTCTTCCTCCAGATTCAGGGTTCGGGGCGCCTGATAACGCCGGAAGGCGAGGTGATCCGCATCGGCTACGCCGGGCAGAACGGCCACGGCTACACCGGCATCGGTGCGCTGATGCGCGAACGCGGGCTGATCGGCGGCGAGACCGGCTATGCCACCTCGATGCAGGGCATCATGGCATATCTGCGGGCCAACCCCGAAGAAGGCCGCGCGATCATGCGCGAGAACGCAAGCTGGGTGTTCTTCCAGGAATTGAGCGGCCCGGATGCAGCGATTGGACCGCTCGGCTCCATCGGCGTGCCGGTGCGCGGGCGCAGCACGGTGGCGGTCGATCCGCTGTTCGTCCCCTATGGCGCGCCGGTGGTGCTCGATCTGGATCGCGAGGTCGCCAACGGCCTGTGGATTGCGCAGGATACCGGCGGAGCAATCCGCGGGCCCAATCGCTTCGATACCTTCTGGGGCGCGGGTGCCGAAGCGCGTGAAATTGCGGGGGGGATGAGCGGGCGCGGGCAGGCGGTGATCCTGCTCCCCCGCGCCGCCGCCGCCCGCCTGAACCGATGAGCGCACCGCGCGGGCTATCACCCGAGGAAAAGGCGCTGTGGGACCGGCTGGCGAAGACAGTAAAGCCGTTGCGCAAGGAGAAGCCCAAGCCGCTTGAAGTGACGGTGGCCCCTACCGTCGCTCCGTCGCAAAAGGTGCCGCCGAAATTCGTCAAGCCGGTCAAGCAACCGCGCGTGCCCCTCCCCCAGCCTGCGGCTGGTTCTCCTCCCCGCCCCAAGTACAACCAGACCGGCCTCGACTCGCACTGGGAACGCCGCCTTGCCCGCGACACCACCCAGCCCGATTTCACGCTCGACCTGCATGGCCACACGCTCGATTCTGCATGGCATAGGCTCGATAGTGGGCTGGTGCAGGCGAAGGCGATGGGCGCGCGGGTGGTGCTGGTGGTGACGGGCAAGCCGCGCCCGGTAGCCGCCGCCGACCGGGGCGAAAAGCGCGGGGCGATCCGCGCCAAGTTCCTCGACTGGCTCGCGGCCGGCCCCCACGCCTCCGACATCGCTGCGGTCAGACCGGCGCCGCGCCGCCACGGGGGCGAGGGTGCGCTCTATCTGGTGCTCAAGAAGCGGGGCTAGCCGAACAGCATCACGTTCATCAGCCGCCCTTCCAGCGCAAAGGCGAAAATGCCGGGGATCATCAGCGCGGTAAGGTAGGTGAACACCAGGTGCTTCTTGTGCCCGGCGATATCGCCCCGGCGCGCGGTGGCGATGGTCTTCCACGCGGCGTGGAAGGTCAGCGGCACGAACAGGTGGATGAAGCTGAAGCCGCCGTTGGACTGGATGAAGATCGCGCTCGTCGCGGTCACCAGCATCAGCACCAGCCAGACCTTGCCCAGCAGTTTGTGCAGCGGCGTGCCTTTGGGTGCCAGCAGCAGGTAGCCGCCCAGAATGACGGCGGGCACCACCGTGGCGACGTGAATCATGATTGGAATCTTGGCGTAATGATGCAGGTCATCGACCAGGCCCAGCGCCGCTCGCCCCAGCGCCACGATCAGCACGAAGCTCATCGTGAAGCAGGCAAGGCTGACCGCAGTGCGGGCTACCGGGCCGATATCGAAGCTGCGGGCTGGCGGGGCGGGGGTGAGCGAAGTTGTCATTGCGGGTCTCCATCGAAGTTCGTGAGACCGCTCTGCCCGCCCGCCATTCACCCGCATCACGGGCTTCGCCGACGGGAGCAGCCGTTCGCGAAATGCGCGGATTGGCAGGGAATTGCCACTTTACGAAGCGCGAACGGGCGCTAGTTTCAGGCGGAATGGCACACGGTTCCACCGCTCTTGCTCCCGGCAATGTCGCAAACCCGCTCGTCCGGCGTGTGCTGATCGATCTGGCGATCATGACCGTGATCGGCGTGGTGCTGGCGCTGGTGGGGCCGTTCGGCACCTATGACACGCCGTTCGCACAGCGGCTGGTGATCTGGCTCGGTTACGCCTGGCTTGGCTATCTGCTCTACGCGCCCATCGATGCAGCCGCGCGGCGGCTGTCTCCCGTGCTGGAACTGCCCGCCTGGAGCCTGCGCGCTGCGGGGGTGCTGCTCGCTTCGCTACCGATGGCCTTGGCGGTATGGGTCCTGCCCTATCTACCCAACGCGGCCCCGGTGCCCGATCTGGCGACCACGATTACCCATTACTTCTCGGTCGTGCTGATCGGCGCCATCGTGACGGTAACGACCACGCTGATCCGGCGCGACGAAAGCACGATTGCCGTCCAGCCTGTTCAGAAATCACCAATACAACCGGCGGCTCCCGCCGTAGCCCCCCGATTCCTCGACCGGCTCCCGGCGCACCTCGGAACCGATTTGCTGGCGCTGGAAATGGAGGATCATTACGTCCGCGCGCATACGGCGCTCGGCAGCGAACTGGTGCTGCTGCGGATGCGCGATGCCGTGGCGGAGCTCGACGGGATTGCTGGCGAGCAGGTCCACCGCAGCTGGTGGGTCGCACGCGGCGCAGTGGCGGATGTGAGGCGCGTCGGGCGCAATGTCCGGCTGGTGCTGGACAACGGCTTGGAAGCGCCCGTCAGCAGGGCAAATCTTGGACCTCTTAAGGATGCGGGCTGGCTTTAGCAGTTTGAGAGATATTCCATTTCGGTCGCGATTCTACGAACAGTTCTGAACCAAGTGCCTGTCGGAATGAACTGCCAAAACCATTCCGCAAGCAAGCAATCCGACGAAAACTGCTCCTTCAGCCGTAGCCGTCACCAGTTGGGCGACGGGGCCGAAACCATCCCGCCCCAGCGCCCCTCCGATTTTCTCGAGCGACAGTCGAGAAGTGCCGAGCGCCTGTTGCAATTGCCACAGGCTGCCGCCGAGTAGCACGCCGCCAAGCGCATGAAGCAAAGCGCCCGCGCTCCCGCCGATAACTGCAGCGCCCACAAGCCTGATGGCAGGTCTGATCTTGGGTGCCAGCACCAGCCATGCGGCGATTCCCGAGGCCAGACCGAGCATCAGCCCTTCAAACGATCCGGTGACTGCGGCGACCTGGCTGCCTGTCAGCAGTGTGATCCCCTCGCGACCGAGCGTGCTGCCGAGCGCGCCGGTTGCCATCCCACCTGCAGTCCCGGCCGGGATCAGCCCGAGGTCCGGGCGACCACGGATTGCGAGTACAATCGCCAGCGCCAGACCGATTCCCGCACCCGCCAGGGTGCCGAGTGCACCGATCATTGCCGCAAGCACGAGTACGCCGGTGCCTGCGCCGGTGCCCGCCGCCAGTGCATAGAACAGACCTCCAGCCGCGCCAGCCAAGGCACCCGTTAGCGTGCAGGCTCCGGCTACACGCGAAGGGAGGGAAGTCGACGATGTACGCGAAGGTTGGCCCGCGACTGCTGGCGGTTCTCCCGTGCCATGCTCAACCCGTGCAAGAAACCGATAGCCATGCTTGGGCACGGTGGCGATGAAGCGCGGGTTGGTGGCATCGTCTCCCAGCGCGCGGCGCAGGGTGCGAATGCATTGGGTCAGCGCCTCGTCGGTCACCGGAATGCCGCGCCAGACTTCGTCCATGAAGCGGTCCTTGGAAACCAGTGATCCGGCTTCGCGCGCTAGCAGCGCCAGCGCATCGAGATAACGGCTGCCCAGTTCCACCTCCGTGCTCCCCCCTTTTTCGGCCCGCCGCAATTGCCGGTTGGCGAGATCGAGCGTGAAAGCATCGAAGCGGATTATGGCGGGCGGGGTGTCCATGCGTTGCGCGGTCCTAGAAGCAGCGGACGGCGGGGGGAAGGATTTCAGCCATTGCTCACGAATTGCTCATGCCGCTCACCTCGGTGGTGGGCATGGGGAGGGGGAAAATTCCAACTGCAAGGATGACCCGATGACCGAAACTGTTTCCCCCCGCCCTCGCCTTCTCAACGGCTGGCGACTTGCAGGATGGGGCTGCCTGCTTGCCTTGCTGATTCTGCCCGCCTTGGCGATGCAATGGCATGCCGAAGGAGTCCACTGGACCGCCTCCGACTTCGCTTTCGCCACGGTGCTTCTTGGCCTGCTCGGCGCAGGAGCGGAGATTGCCTTCGCGGTGGGGCGCAACGCCCCGCACAAGGTCGGCATCGCGATAGCCGCGCTCGGCGGGTTTCTTACGGTGTGGATCAACGGGGCCGTCGGAATGCTCGGAAGCGAGGAGGAACCGACCAACCTTGTCTTTATTGCGATGGCAGGCATCGGGGTGGTTGCCAGCCTGCTGGTATGGTTCCGGGCCGCCCCGATGCGCTGGATCATGGCCACGCTTTCCGCCGGGCAGTTCGCCGTCGGTGTGGTGGCGGCGCTGTGGACGATGCCTGGGCATGCGGTGGAATGGGGCGTGCTGACGTTCTTCGCGCTGATCTGGGGCGCTGCGGCGGCCTGTTTCCACGCGGCGCGGTCCGCACAAAGCGGCGCTTCGCTCTAGAGCTTGGCGTGTCCGCCGGTCGAGCCGAAGCCGCCTGCGCCGCGTGTGGTATCGTCGAGTTCTGCTACTTCTTCCCACGCTGCCCGCGTGACCGGGGCGAGCACCAACTGGGCGATTCGATCTCCGCGCACGATGGGGAAATCCGCATCGCCCACGTTGATCAGGATCACCTTCAGCTCGCCGCGATAATCGCTGTCGATGGTGCCGGGCGTGTTGGGAAGGGTTATGCCGTGCTTCAAGGCAAGGCCCGAACGCGGGCGAACCTGCACTTCGTATCCCGCCGGGATGGCCAGCGCGAAACCGGTCGCGACCGGGTAGCGCATCCCGGGCGTCAGCACGATGTCCTCCGCCGCCAGTACGTCCATTCCCGCCGCGCCGCTCGTGGCGTAGGTCGGCAGCGCCAGCCCCTCGCCATGCGGCAGGCGCTTGATCTGCACACCTACTGCGTCAGGCCCAAGTTCAGGCATCGACGGTAAGCCGTTCGGCGATCTGGGTGACGAGCTTCATCGCGACTTCCTGCTTGGACATTTCGTCCCAGTGCTCGACCTTGCCCTCGCGCACAAGGTGGACGCGGTTGTCTTCCCCGCCCATCACGTCCCCCGAAACATCGTTGGCGACGATCCAGTCGACGCCCTTGCTCTTGCGCTTCTTGCGGGCATTTTCGACTACGTCACTGGTCTCCGCCGCAAAGCCGATCAGCAGTTCGGGGCGATCCTGGCTGGCGGCGACGCTGGCAAGGATATCGGGGTTTTCGGTGAGGATCAGCGCGGGTGGGGCGGCGCCGCGCTTCTTGATCTTCTCGCCCTTGAAATCGCGCGGCCGCCAGTCGGCCACGGCGGCGACCATCACCGCGACATCGGCGGGCAGGGCCGTGCGCACCGCGTCGGCCATTTCCAGCGCGCATTCGACATTGATGCGATCCACCCCCAGCGGCGTGCGCAGGTTCACCGGGCCTGATACCAGCGTCACCTTCGCGCCTGCAGCGGCGGCGGCGGCGGCGATGGCGAAGCCCTGCTTGCCGCTCGAGCGGTTGGCGATGTAGCGCACCGGATCGATCGGCTCGTGCGTTGGTCCGGCAGTGACCAGCACGTGCTTGCCGTAGAGCGGGCGGCGCTCGATATCGTCGTCGAAATCGGGCTGTCCGGCGAGCGGGTCGAAGGCGTCATAGTCCTGCTCCAGCGCCAGTTCGGCAGGTGAATCGAGCTGGTTGAGCATCGGATTCACCGGCGCAGCTGCGCCCTCGCCCTCGAAGGGTTGCGGAGCCTGTTGGCGCGCGTTGACTTCGTGGTTGATCGCTTCGCGGTCGGTCGGAGGAGCGGCGCTGGCCCTGCCTTTGCGGGCGATCAGGTGCTCGAAGCCGGTCATATCCGGTTCTGGCAATTCGGGGCCTTCGATGATCCCTTCGGGCAGTTCCATGTCCGCGAATTCGTCGTCGTCATCGTCGACCGGCTTGGCCGCCGCGCGCGGGATGATCGAGCCGAGCAGGCCACCAAGCCCGAAACCGCCTTCTCCCTCGCCTTCCTCGCCCAGTTCTTCGGCGTCATAGCGGCGGGCGAGATAGGCGGCGATATTTGTGCTGGCGGCTCCTGCATCCAGCCCCAGCACTTCGGCAATTTCAATCCATACGGCTTCGGGCTCCGGCAGGCGACCGGGGCCGAATTCGCCGCAGGCCATTTCGCCCATGTCGGGATCGAGCACCGTGATGCCCATGTCGCGCAGCGTGGTGATATTGCGCTGCGTGGCCTCGTGCTGCCACATCTTCACGTTCATCGCTGGCACCGCCATCACCGGGCGGTTGGTGGCGAGCAGCAGCGTGGTGGCCAGATCGTCGGCAATCCCCGCCGCCATTTTCGCCAACATGTTGGCCGTGGCAGGGCAGACCACCACCAGATCGGCTTCGCGCGAGAGCTGGATGTGGCCGATCTCGGCCTCGTCCTTCAGGTCCCACAGCGTGGTGTGGACCTGCCTGCCCGACAGCGCGGCGAGCGACATCGGGGTGACGAACTGCGCCCCGCCCTCGGTGAGCACGCAGGTTACTTCCGCGCCGCCCTTGCGGATCAGGCGCACGAGTTCGCAGGACTTGTACGCGGCAATGCCGCCGCCCACGACAAGCAGGATCTTGGGACTGGTCGTTGCTTCCTCCCGATCGGATTCGATGCGCTGGTGCAGCACGCGTGCCCGCCCTTCAATAGCCCAGGCAAGCGCCATCGCAAATGATGGTTAAATTAGGCTTTAGTGCCGCCCCTTAATGCGGTGGCCAGATCGGCGAGTGCGCGGGGGACGAAGGCAAACCCGGCAAACAGCGCGGGCAGGGTGAGCTGGACCCAGTAGAAGTTCTCCGGCCGGGCAAACAGCGCCACCATGGTCAGGAACCCGGCAAACCAGAGCGTGGCGAACAGGCCCAGTCGTCCGCCAAGGCCGAGCCAGCCGAGCAGCGGCAGGATCGCCAGCGGGGCGGCGAGCCAGGTCGGCAGGAACAGCAGCGCGGTGAGGCTGGCGATGGCGTAGAGCGGCAGGCTGTAACCCGCGAAGGCGGCCCAACCCTGCGATGCGGCATCTTCGGGCAGCCGCTGCGCCTCGACGCCGAGGTAATGCAGGTACATGCCCACGGCGAACACCAGCAGCAGCGCGGCAATCCCCGCCGCTTCCTTCCAGCGCTGATCGACCAGCGCAAAGGCCAACCATAGCAGAACGAACGGCAGCGCCAGTTCGCGCACGGCCAGCGCCAGCCCCGCGACCAGCAGCGCGGGCCACCAGCGCGCCGGATCGTACAGCGCCAGCGCCAGAGTCAGCAGCAGGCCCGCTAGCAGTTCGTGGATCAGCCCAGCCTCGGGCGTAATCGCCGCCGCACCGCCAAGCAGCAGCAACACGCCTGCGGCGATGCGTTCTGCGGGTTGGGCCAGGGCTCTCAGGCGGTGGATAAACAACAGGATGGCGGAGAGCAGCAGGCCCATCGCCAGCCAGTTTGCGCCTTGCAGTCCGATAATGGCGTGCAGTGTCGCCAGTGTCGGCAAGCGCACGGTGACGAAGGGGCGGGTGGGGTAATTGCCAGCGCGTTGCTCGGCCATCGCTGCGGGGTAATAGCCCTCGCCTGCAGTGACCCGTTCGGAAATGCGCCGGTAGAGCGCGAGGTCGCCTCCGTCCTCGTCGTCGAGCTCAGTCGCATCGGCAGTCTCAGCCGGTGCCGCTTCCTGCGCCACGGGGCCAACCGATACCGCCGCCCACGCCATTGCTCCCGCCAGCAGCGCCAGCAGCACCAGCGCCCCCCAGCGCGGCAGGCGGGCAAGCGGGCGGTCGGGAAAGGCTATCCCGCTCAATAGTCGCGCACCGATCGCCACAGCCCTGCCAGCGCGCGTGGGACGAAGGCATAGCCGACGAACCACACCGGCATCACCAGCAGCGCCCAGTAGAAATTGTTGTCGCGCCCGGCGATCATGAACAGCACCCCGTAGCCAAGGCAAAGCAGGAACCCGGTCACACCGAACCAGCTGCGCCAGCCTGCCCAGCCGAGTAGCGGCAGCAAGGCCAGCGGCGCCGCGAGCCAGCCGGGGAGCAGGTACAGCGGGCTGGAAAGGACAATGTTCGAAGTCCAGCCACCCAGCCCGCGCAGCGCCAGCCAGCTGGGTGAGGGTGGATCGCTCGGCAGCACATGCTGCGCCACGGCAGACAGGTGGAAAGCCAGTGCCAGCCCGAACAGCAGCACCGCCCCCAGCCAGGCCGCCGCCTCGCCGCGATTGCCGCGCGTCCAAGCCATCGCCGCCATCAGCAGCACGAAGGGCAGCGCCAGTTCGCGCACAAACAGCGCCAGCGCGCCCGCGATCACGGCAAAAATCCAGCGTTCCGGGCGATAGAGGCCGAGCGAAAGCGCGATCAGCATTCCCGTCCAGACTTCGTGCAGCACCAGGTATTGCGGCTTGAACCCGGTCGCCGCGCCGATCACCAGCAGCAGCAGGATGAACCGCAGCCGCCCCTGCGTGCCCGGCACGTCGCGCAGCCGGTAATGCCAGCTCACCAGCGTGGCCACGGCCAGCAGTGCTGCCAGCGCTATCATTCCCCAGTGGCCGAGCGCGGCAGTAACCCAGGCCAGCGTCGGCAAGCGCACAGCCAGGCCCGGACGGACGGGGAAATTGCGCGCCCGCTGTTCCTCCACCGCCGCCGCATGGTAATTCTCGCCCGCCGCCACCCGCTCGGCGATGGCATCGTAGAGTTGCAGGTCGGTATCGCGCGCGGGTTCTTCGCTCGCCGCAGGCTGGGCTTCAGCCGGGGCAGCGTCAGCAGCCGGTGCAGTCTCGGCAAAGGGATCGCCCGAAGTCCGCTCGGTCAGCGCGGCACCTACCAGCAGCGCGGCGACCAGCGCCAGCACCAGCATCGCCGCACCGGGAGCCCAGTGCGCGAAACGGTCCCAGGTTCTGGGTCGCGATCTTAGCCGAGCCACCCCAGTACACTCCCCCCATAGACCAGCGCTCCCCCCAGCAGCGCCGCCACGACATAACCGAACCAGCCATTACCCTGCCGCGCGCGCCGTTCCCAGACAAGCTCGACATGCGGCAGCGGTGCCGGTTCTGGTGCACCGCCGCGCGGCGGATACTGTGCCTCGATGCGGCGGACCAGTTCGGGGATCCGGAGCAGCGTTGCCCCATCCTCGCGGATGCGATCGGCCAGCGCAGCTTCCGGCCCCAGTTCGTCGCGGATCCAGCTGCGCACGTAGGGCGCGGACACTTCCCACATGTTGATTGCCGGATCGAGCTGGGTGGCGATCCCTTCGACCATCACCATCGTCTTTTGCAACAGCAGCAGGTGCGGCTGGGTCTGCATGTCGAAATCGCGAGTAATGGCGAACAGCCCGTCGAGCATCTGGCCGACGCTCAATTCGCTCACCGGCTTGCCGCGCATCGGTTCCCCCACGGCGCGCAGGGCGGTGGCGAATTCGTCCACCGAGTGGAAGCTGGGCACATACTGCGCTTCGAAATGGATTTCCGCCACCCGCCGGTAATTGCCGGTGATGAGGCCGTAGAGGATTTCCGCCAGCCATTGCCGCGCGCGCCGGTCGATCCGGCCCATGATGCCGAAATCGATGGCGACGATGGTGCCGTCTGCTTTCACGAACAGGTTGCCCTGATGCATATCGGCATGGAAGAAGCCGCCGCTGATCGCCTGGGTGAGGAAAGCCAGCACCAGTCGCCGCGCCAGTTCGGGCAGGTCGTGCCCGGCTTCCACCAGCGCCTGCCGGTCGGATATCTTGACGCCTTCGATCCACTCGATCGTCAGCACCCTGCCGTTTGTGCGGTCCCAGTCGATTTCCGGAATGCGATAGCCTTCGATCCCGCGCATCGCTTCGGCCAGTTCGGATGCAGAGGCCGCTTCGCGCCGCAGGTCGAGCTCGCTGTTGGTCCAGCGCTTGAAGTTGGCGATGGTCAGGCGTGGGCGCAGCCGGGTCGCTTCGCCACCCAGCGCCTCCAGATGCGCAGCGGCCCATTCGTAGGTGGCGATATCGCGGGCGAATTTCTCGCGGATGCCGGGGCGCAGCACCTTGATCGCGACTTCGCGTCCTTCGATTGTGCGTGCCTTGTGTACCTGCGCTATGCTGGCGGCACCGACGGGCACCGGGTCGACTTCGGCAAACAGTTCTTCCAGCGGCCGTTCGAAGCTGCGCTCGATCTGCTCGCGGATTGAGGTGAAGGAAACCGGCGGGAGGCTGTCCTGCAGGCTGAGCAGGTTGTGCGCGGCATCCTCGCCCACCAGATCAGGGCGGGTGGCGAGCGTCTGCCCCAGCTTGATGGCCGCGGGGCCGATGGCGCGGAAGGCCCCAGCATAGTCGGGCTCCTTCGGCTGAATGGTGCCGAAGCGGGCAATCCGCACCAGCCGCCGTACTGGTGGCGGGGTGTTGGGATCGCGTTCGATCCCGCGCAGCGCGCCGTGACGTGCCAAGGTGCGGCCCCAGCTGAGCAGCCGGAAAATATGCGTTGAAGGGCGAGTCACCCTAGACCTTCCACCCCGAATGGATGTTCACCGCGCCGCCGAGGATCTTCTCCACCCTGGTCCGCACGAACCCGGCCTGCCGGATCATCGCTTCGAACTCGGCGGGCTTGGGAAAGCGGCGGATGCTTTCGGCGAGGTAGCGATAGCTGTCCTCGTCATTGGCAATCGCCTTGCCGATCTTCGGCATCAACCGGTGCGAATAGAGATCGTAGACTTCCTTGAATCCGCCCCATTCGGTGGTGCTGAATTCCATGCAGTAAAACCGCCCGCCATATTTCAGCACCCGGTGCGCTTCGCGCAGGGCCTTGTCGATATAGGTCACGTTGCGGATGCCGAAGACGATTGTGTAGGCGTCGAACTGGCGATCGGGATAGGACAGCGTTTCGGCGTTCTGGCACGACCACGAGAGGCCATCTATCCCGCGCTGCATCGCCCGCTCGATCCCGACATCGAGCATATCCTGGTTGATATCGGCCACCACCACTTCGGCGCCGCGCGCGGCCATCCGGAAGGCGATGTCGCCGGTGCCGCCCGCCATGTCGAGAATCGCCTCGCCCGGCTGCGGTTTCACCCGCCGGACGAACTGATCCTTCCACAACCGGTGCATCCCGCCCGACATGGCGTCGTTCATGATGTCGTATTTGCTCGCCACGCTGGAGAAGACCCCGCCGACGCGGGCGGTCTTTTCTTCCGGGGCAACCTGTTCGTATCCGAAGGAAACCTGTTCGCTCATGGGCTGGGCCTTAGCTGGACATCACGGGGGGTTCCAGCGAAAGCCGCAGCGGTTGGGCGGTTTCACGCAGCGGCAGGCGGCGCGAACATGTTGGGTGCGAGATGGGCGAGGAAGTCCTGCTTGCCGAGGCTCACGCCCGCGCCGCGCAGGATCGCATAGACCATGCTGGCGTGGAAATAGAGATTGGGCAGGACGAACCCGCTGACATAAGTCGGCCCGTCGAACCGCATTCCGCCGCCACTGGGGAAAGTGACGACGATCTCGCCGCCATAGCCCGCTTCTACCGCTGCCGGATCGACCCCTTGCAGGAAGGTGATGGTCCGGTCGCAGCGGTCCTTCAATTCGGCAAAGCTCGTCTCTGTATCGGGCATGGCAGGAGCATCGCTGCCCGACAGCCGCGCCGCCGCGCCCTTGGCGATGTCCGAGGCGATCTGCACCTGCCGCGCCAGCGCATACATATCGGGCGCCAACCGCGCTTCGAGCAGCTCGGCTTCCGGCTTCTGCTCTGCTGCCTTGTCGAGCCACAGCTTGATATTGCCGAGCATGGTGATGCAGGGCGGAATGCAGGCTTCATGGGGCGTGATCGACAAGGCAGGTCTCCTGATGCGGGCGGATCGAGTAGCGCAGGTAGGACCGTTGGCGAGCGTGGACAAGCCGCATCGCGCGGACTAACCGGCACCCATGCCGGAACTTCCCGAAGTCGAAACAACCGTGCGCGGCCTCGCGCGTCTGCTCGATGGCGAGCGGATCGAGCGGGTTGTGCTCAACCGGGCGGATATGCGGTTTCCCTTTCCCCTGGGGCTGGTGCAGTCGCTGACCGGCGCGCGCGTGACCTCGCTGGGACGGCGGGCCAAGTACGGGCTGATCCATACCGATCGCGCCAGCACGATGATCTTCCATCTGGGTATGAGCGGGCGCTGGCGGATCGATCCGGGTGCGGACGAGAAGCACGATCATCTGGTGCTGGAGACGGCGCAGCACCGCTTCGCGCTCAACGATCCGCGCCGCTTCGGCTATGTCGATCTGGTCGACACGGGGTCGCTAGATCGCTGGCCCGCCTTTGCCGCGATGGGGCCCGAACCGCTGGGCGATGATCTGACGGTCGACCACCTGCGGGAAGCCACCAAGGGCCGCAAGCAGGCGATCAAGCAATTGCTGCTCGATCAGAACGTGGTTGCGGGCTTGGGCAATATCTATGTCTGCGAAGCGCTGTTTCGCGCCGGCATCGATCCGCGCAAGGCGGGCGGCAAGGTGACGCGGCCTGCGCTCACCCGGCTGCTCCCGGCGATCCGCGAAGTGCTGGAGGAATCGATCCGCGATGGCGGCTCCTCTTTGCGCGATTATGCGCGGCCCGATGGCGAACTGGGCTATTTCGCCACCCGGTTTCGCGTATACGGGCGCGAGGGAGAGGCCTGTCTGCACGGGGATGGTGGGCTAATCCGCCGGATCGTGCAGGGAGGGCGTAGCACCTGGTTCTGTCCCGCTTGCCAGAGGTAGCAACGGGGCCAGAAAGACTTGGGGCGAAAATGTTGACCTGCGCGCCCTTGCCCCCTATGTGGCGCGCTTTCCGGTGCCCTGGCGCCGACCTTACCGATTCTCAAGAGACGCAAGACCGGCCGTTAACGGGCGGCTGAAAGACAGGAACGAATATGGCCAATACGCCGCAAGCTAAGAAGCGCATCCGCCGCAACGACAAGCGCTCCGAAATCAACGGGGCCCGCAAGAGCCGCATCCGTGGTTTCGTCAAGAAGGTCGAGCTGGCCGTCGTCGATGGCGATCGCGCCGCCGCCGAAGCCGCGCTGAAGGTTGCGCAGCCAGAACTGGCGAAGGGCGTTGCCAAGGGCGTGTTCCACAAGAACACCGCCGCCCGCAAGATGAGCCGCCTTTCGAAGCGAATCGCGGCGCTCTGATTCGGCGTTGCGGTGCCTGCGATACGCAGGCTGCCGAGGCAATTTTGAGAACGAAATCGGAACGGGGCCGGTGGTGAAACCACCGGCCCCTTTCGCTTGGGCGATACATGGCATTGTGCAGGTGCAGCAAATGGAGGGAATCCCGCGATTCGCAGGACTGTCACAAAACTATCATTTAAATTCAAATATTTGAACGCAAGCCTGCGGCCTAGGGCCGAGTCAAGCGGCTAAATTTTAATAAATTCGTCACCCCGCTATTGCCCCCCCGGCCAAAGCCTTCATAAACGTATTTCGGGTCGGCGATGATCTCCATTTCCGGCGTTGCAACTTAGCTATCGAAACGAAAGTTCCGGCACCCCTGCCTGCGGGTTCCGGGCGGGGAAGATTTTGCTTTGATAGCCAGCATGACGGGGCGCAGGCGGTGAGGATGGGGTTCAAGGTATGATCCGGATGGGACCGCAAGGCGGCCGCAATCCTGCGGGCGCGGCCAATATGGCAGAGGACAGTATGGAAGATCGCGAAGCAGTAGACCTGGCCGCCGATTGGGCAGATATCAGCCAGGGCCTGCGCAAGGATCTCGGGCACCAGTTGTTCACCCAATGGATCAAGCCGATCCAGCTGGGCAAACTGGACAAGGAATCGGGCACGCTCGATCTGTTCATGCCTACCGAATTTTCCGCCAACTGGGTGAAGGAACGCTATCACGACCGGCTATCGCTGGCGTGGAAGATTGCCTCGTCCGAAGTGCGCCACGTGTCGATCAAGGTGCACCCCGGCCGCCGCAAGATCGCTGAATTCGACCTGCGCGGGCAGGACGGCTTCGGCCACCGCGCCGCCAACGATGCTACGCTGGCGATGGAGTCGATCGGTGACGATGGCTTCACCAGTTCGGTCGGGCTCGATCCGACGCAGACCTTCGCCTCCTTCGTCACCGGCAGCACCAATGTGCTAGCGAAGAACGCGGCGGAACGGATGTCCAAGGCCGAAAAGCCGCAGTTCAGCCCGCTCTACCTCAAGGCCGCGACCGGGCAGGGCAAGACCCACCTGATGCACGCCATCGGCCATTCCTATCTGCAGGCCTTCCCCCGCGCGCGGATTTTCTACTGCTCGGCAGAACGCTTCATGGTCGAATTCGTCCAGGCGCTGAAATCGAACGAGATGATCGAGTTCAAGGGCCGCCTGCGTGCATTCGACCTGCTGCTGGTGGACGATATCCAGTTCATCATCGGCAAGGCGGCGGCGCAGGAGGAACTGCTCTACACCATCGATGCACTGCTCGCCGAAGGCAAGCGGCTGGTCTTCGCTGCCGACCGCGCGCCGCAGGCATTGGACGGAGTCGAACCGCGGCTGCTCAGCCGCCTGTCGATGGGGCTGGTGGCCGACATCCAGCCCGCCGATATCGAGCTGCGCCGAGCGATTCTCGAAAGCAAGCTGACCCGCTTCGCCCCGCTGGACGTACCGAGCGACGTGATCGATTTCCTCGCCCGTACCGTCAGCCGCAATGTCCGCGAACTGGTCGGCGGATTGAACAAGCTGATCGCCTATGCGCAGCTGACCGGGCAGGAAGTTTCGCTCCAGCTTGCCGAGGAGCAGTTGACCGATATCCTTTCGGCCAATCGCCGCCGCATCACCATCGACGAAATCCAGCGCACGGTGTGCCAGTTCTACCGCATCGACCGCTCTGAAATGAGCAGCAAGCGCCGCGCCCGCGCTGTGGTGCGGCCGCGACAGGTGGCGATGTACCTCGCCAAGGTGCTGACTCCGCGCTCCTACCCTGAAATCGGGCGCAAGTTCGGTGGCCGCGATCACTCGACGGTGATCCACGCGGTGCGGCTGATCGAGGACTTGCGCACGCGCGATGCCGACATGGATGGCGATGTACGGAGTTTGCTGCGGCAGCTGGAGAGCTAGTTCTCTTTTGAGGCCGCCTCCGCGGCCTCGTCCTCGCTAGACGCGCGGCCGAGCCGCGCCCGCTGCGGGCGGCCGTTCGGCCTTGCGGTCCTTCGGACCGATCATGCCCTGTCTAACCTATCGACAGCCAATCCCGAGCCTGCCAACAGGCTTGCCATGAGCTTATCCCCTGACAGACTGGACCGTTTCGCGCGCCACATCGTGCTGCCCGAAGTCGGTGGAGCGGGGCAGGCGACACTGGTGGCAAGCCACGTCGCGATTATCGGGCTGGGCGGGATCGGCGCGCCGGTGCTGCAATATCTCGCGGGTGCCGGGGTCGGGCGGCTGACGCTGGTTGATGACGGGCAGGTCGAGGCGAGCAATCTCCAGCGGCAGACGATCTACACCACCCGCGATCTGGGCCACGGCAAGGCGACTTCTGCGCGCCGCTGGCTGGCCAATTTCGACGACGCGCTGGAGGTTTCGATTTCCGACCGGCGGATCGGGCCTGGCAACGCCGCCCAAATGATCGCGGGCGCGGGCTTGGTGATCGACGGGACGGACAATTTCGCCACCCGGCTGGTGGTTTCGGATGCCTGCGTGGCGAGCGGCATTCCCTTGCTCAGCGCCGCCGTGGGTCGTTTCCAGGGGCAGGTCGCGGCCTTTGCGGGCCATCTCTCCGATCAGCCGTGCTACCGCTGCTTCGTCGGAGATGCCTTCGATGCCGAGGACTGCGATACCTGCGCCGAGGACGGGATCTTGGGCGCGATGGTCGGCTGGGTCGGCACCTTCGCGGCGATGCAGGCGGTGCGCTTGCTCATCGCCCAGAGCGGCTTTGGCCAAATGGGCGATCCGCAATGGGGCAAGCTGCACCTGCTCGACGGACTGAAGCCGGCTATGCGGACCATTCGCATCGCCAAAGACTCGGGCTGTTCGGCCTGCGCTCCATCAGAAGGTTGAAACCATGGCCCGCAAGCATTCCAAGCACGGTCCCTACGATTACGAGGCGGAGGACGACGCTCCTCCCGCCGAAGTTCCGCCGTGCTGGCTCTGCGGGCGGCCGACCGGCAAGACGGTGGTCTGGCACCATCCGATCCCCAAGAGCCGGGGCGGGCGCGATACGGTGCCGATGCATCCGATTTGCCAGAACATGCTGATCACCAATTTCACCAATTCCGAACTGCAACGCCACGGGATGGATGCCGAAGGCCTGCTGGCCGATCCGACAGTGCGCAAATTCGTCGACTGGGTGGCCAAGAAAGACCCCGATTTCAACGCGCCGCTGGCGAAGAAGGGGCGGTGAGGGCGACTAGCCCAGCATCTCCTCGACCCACTCCGGCACCAGCGCGCTCGCCGGGCCGAGCCGTGTCTCATCGAACATCGCGCTGCCCAGGCTCCGCTCCAGATTGAGCTCCAGCGCCCGCGCCCCAACCCGCCGCGCCTCCTGCACGAAACCAGCAGCGGGATAGACCGCGCCCGAGGTGCCCACGGAAACGAACAGGTCCGCCGTCGCGATGGCGCGATAGATCTCCCCCATCCGGTAGGGCATCTCGCCGAACCAGACGATGTCGGGCCGCAGCGCCGATTGGCCGCAGGCCGGGCATGGTGGTCCGTCACGGAGGGTGCCGGTCCAGCGGTGGCGGGCGTTGCACAATCCGCACCATGCGGACAGCGCCTCGCCGTGCATGTGCAGCACCCTGTTCGCCCCGCCCCGCTCGTGCAGGTCGTCAATGTTCTGGGTGACGATCAGCAGTTCGCCGGAAAACTCGCTGTCCAGCCGCCCTAGGGCAAAATGCGCCGCGTTGGGCTGTGCCGCCTGCACATCGGCGCGCCGCGCGTCGTAGAACCGCTGCACCAGATCGGGATCGCGGGCGAAACCCTCCGGTGTGGCGACTTCGGTGACGGGGTGATCTTCCCACAGTCCATCGTCGGCGCGAAAGGTGCGCAGGCCTGATTCGGCGCTGATCCCCGCCCCGGTCAGGATCACGATGTTGCGTGGGGAAGTCATGGCGGGCATGAAGCACAGGGCACGGAGGAAGCGCAATGGCGAGAATAGGGATTATCGGCAGCGCAGGGCGCATGGGCGCGGCGCTGCAAGCGGCCATTGTGGCGGCGGGGCACGAGTGCTCGGGCGGCGCGGACAAGGGCGATTCGGTGGCCAACCTCGCCGATGCCAGCGATGCGCTGGTCGATTTTTCGGCCCCGCCTGCACTGAAGGACAATCTCCACGCCGCCATCGGCGCAGGCATTCCCATCCTGATCGGCACCACGGGGCTGGAGGCGCTGCACCATACCGCGATCGACGATGCCGCACGCGCGATTCCGGTGTTGCAAACAGGCAATACCTCGCTCGGCGTTACGCTGCTGGCGCATCTGGTGCAGGAAGCGGCGGCGCGGCTGGGGCCGGACTGGGATGTGGAGGTGGTGGAAATGCACCACCGGATGAAAGTCGATGCCCCCTCCGGCACCGCGCTGCTGCTGGGCGAGGCAGCCGCGGTCGGGCGCGGGATCGATCTGGCCGAACATTCGGAGCGTGGACGCGACGGGCACACCGGGCGGCGGGCCGAAGGCGCCATCGGCTTTGCCTCCCTGCGCGGCGGAACCGTGGCAGGCGAGCACTCGGTGATCCTTGCCGGAGACGAGGAACGGATCACCCTCTCCCACAGCGCCGAGAACCGCATGATCTTCGCACGCGGGGCGGTGAAGGGCGCGGTCTGGCTGGTCGGACGCCCGCCGGGGCGGTACACGATGCGCGATGTGCTGGGGATCGACTGAGGGGAAGATCGTGGTCGCAGGCAGGGCGGAAGCCGAAACGCAGCAATGGATCGCCACGCTCAGCGCCGACGAGCTGGCGCTGGCGCGCGACTATACCATGGGCAACCACTGGCTGATCCTTGCCGGACTACTGGTCTCCGCGCTGGTCACCTGGCTGATCGTCCGCAGCGGCTTGCTGGACCGGCTGGCGGGCAAGCTCGCCAAGCGCGGGTTCTTCCTGCGCACGCTGGCGGTGGCGGCGGTGTTCCTGCTGCTGCTGTCCCTGCTCAGCCTGCCATTCGCGCTTTACGAGGAATGGTGGCGCGAGACGCAATATGGCCGGACCAGCCAGCCGCTCGGTGATTTCCTGCTGCAGGATGCCATGAGCACGGTGATCTTTCTGCTGTTCGGCGGCCTGTTCCTGACCGGAGTCTACGCGCTGATCCGCAAGACAGGTCGCTGGTGGTGGGCCTGGGGCGGAGCGCTGGTGGCGGGCGCGGTGGCCTTCCTGCTGCTGCTCTCACCGGTGCTGATCGAGCCGCTGTTCAACGATTACCGGCCGATCCCCGAAGGTGAGGTGCGTACCGCTGTGCTCGAACTGGCTGCCGATGCCGGGGTGCCCGAGGACCGGGTGTTCCTCTATGACGGCTCCAGGCAATCGAACAATTTCACTGCCAATGTCTCGGGCGTGGGTGGGAATGCCCGGATCGCCATATCCGACGTGGCGATGGACGAGGCCTCGCTCGACGAGGTGAAGACCGTGACCGGGCACGAAATCGGCCACTATGTGCTCGGCCATGTCTGGCGCACGGTGGCGGTGCTGAGCCTGCTGGCGGTGGCCCTGTTCTGGCTGACCGCGCGGCTCTATCCGTGGTTCGCTGGCCGCTTCGGCACCGACGCGCCACTGGAAGACCCGCGCGGGCTGCCGGTATTCGCGTTCGTCCTGGGCCTGCTGTTCACGCTGGCGCAGCCGATCACCAAGATGATGACGCGGATGGGCGAGAGCGAGGCGGATGCCTATTCGCTGGCGCATGTCGGCCTGCCCGATGCGCTGGCGGGCGCACTGATCGAGACCGCCGAATACCGCTATCCGCTGGCTGGGCCGGTGGAAGAGGCGCTGTTCTACACCCACCCGACAGTCGAGCGCCGGATTCGCACGGCGATGGAATGGAAAGCGGCGAGCGGGGGCGGCGCGGTCGAGTGACGAAAGACCAGATTTTCGAATTCTTCCGCCGCCTCGCCGAAGACAATCCCGCGCCCGAGACCGAGCTGGAATACGGCAATGCCTTCCAGCTTGTGGTGGCGGTCGCGCTATCGGCGCAGGCGACCGATGTCGGGGTGAACAAGGCGACGAGAGCCCTGTTTCAACAGGTCCAGACGCCTGCACAAATGGTGCAACTGGGCCTCGACGGGTTGATCGCGCACATCAAGACCATCGGCCTGTTCAATTCCAAGGCGAAGAACGTGATCGCGCTCTCGCAATTATTGATCGACGAATTTGGCGGCGAGGTTCCGGCCACGCGCGAGGAACTGGTGCGGCTGCCCGGGGTGGGGCGCAAGACCGCCAATGTGGTGCTCAATTGCTGGTTCGGGCAGGAGACCTTCGCGGTCGATACGCATATCTTCCGGGTCGGCAATCGGACCGGCCTGGCGAGCGGCAAGACTCCCGAAGCTGTGGAGGCCAAGCTGGAGAAGCGGGTGCCTGCGCCCTTCCGGCTCGGCGCGCATCACTGGCTGATCCTGCATGGCCGTTATGTCTGCAAGGCGCGGACGCCGGAGTGCTGGCGGTGCCGGGTGGTGGACCTGTGCTCTTACCGCAAGAAAGTGCTCAAGCCGCCGAAGGGCCGTCAGTCGGCGAACCAGTAGCAGGTGGCGCGCATTTCCAGGCTCACCCTCGGCGGCGCATCGGCGGGGGCGAGCGGATTGTCGAAGGCGCCGTGCGGCATCAGTTGTGCGCGGGCGGGATCGCTTTCGGAGGTCTTGAACACCAGTACTTCGCCGGGGTGCATATGGCTGAACCAGAACCAGCGGTGTGCCGGATTGTGCGCCAGCAGGTAATTGGCAAAGCCCCACTCGGGCGAGCCGTCGAGCGGATCGAAGATCGCCCGGCAGGGCAGCAGGTCACCCTCGGCAAGCGAGGTCCAGTCGCACAGGCCCAGCGGCACGTCCTGCGGCGGATCGCTGAGTACGCGCCAGACATTGTACTGCGCGCTGCGGGCAATGGTCCCTTCCGGCGCGGAGCGGGCGCGGGCCTCGGCAGCATCCTCGCGCGCCATATCGACGTGGACGAAGCGGGCGGGATGCGAGTTGTCGTGGCGGGCGTTGGCTCCCGCTTTCTCGGAAAAGCGCAGGATCGCGCCGGGAGTCATCACCACCCGATCGCAGCCGGTGACGGCGGTGAGCAGTTCGACGATCTCAGCCGGATGATCCCGCCGCACCGCATCAAGATCGGTCAGGTCAGCCAGTGCGCTGCGATGTTCGACCAGCTGGAACCCCTCGACATCGAGCGAGCAGTGCCGCCCGCGCGCATCGGCAATTTCCACCTCCACTCGCGCGAGCGGGACGAAGTCTTTCTCGTGCGCGTTGGCGTAGAAGTAGGGTTCGCGCGCGGTCCGCTCGGAATAGCCGACCCGGGCGCGAACCGTCGCCATCAGGCGGGTGCGAAGTCCTCGGTGTCGATCGTCGGCAGGATCGCCGCGTGATAGCGGTGCCCGGCCACGGTCTGCTGGTTCACGATCCGCCCGGCTTCGGCGAGCACCTCGTCGCTCACCTCCAGCGACAGCGAGGCCATGTTGTCCTCCAGATGCGCCATGGAGGTGGTGCCGGGAATGACGTGGCAGACCTCGCTCTGCGCCAGCACCCAGCGCAAGGAAAGCTGCGCAGGAGTCAGGCCATTGGCGCGCGCCAGTTCCGCCAACTGGTCGATCAGCGCCAAATTATGCGGCCAGTTCTCCGCATTGAAGCGCGGCATCTTGGTGCGCAGGTCGCTGTCCTCCAGCGTGGCCGGTTCGCGCAGTTCCCCGCACAGCGCCCCGCGCCCGACCGGGCTGAACGCCACCAGCGGAATTCCCAGTTCGTCGCAAGTCGCCAGCACGCCCAGTTCGACATTGCGCGTCCATAGCGAAAATTCGGTCTGCACCGCGCCCATGGGATGCACCTGGTGCGCCTCGCGGATATGCGCCGAAGACCATTCGGATACGCCATAGGCCCCGATCTTGCCCGCTTCCACCGCGCAGGCCAGCGCGCCCACGCATTCGGCGACGGGCACCTTGGGATCGAAGCGGTGCATGTAGTAAAGATCGATATGGTCGGTCTGGAGCAGTTCGAGGCTGGTCTCGATTGCGGAGGCAATCGCCTCCGGGCTGCAATCGACCCCGCGCTTTGGCCCGTCGACAGTAATGCCGCACTTGCTCGCGAGGAAAAATTCGCTGCGCCGCCCCTTCAGCGTCTCACCGATCAGCTTCTCGTTTTCGCCCGCGCCATAAATCCGCGCGGTATCGAGGTGATCGCATCCCAGGTCGAGCGCGCGGTGCAGCAGCCTGGCGGCCTCATCTGGTGGTGGCGGGGCGCCATAGGCCCAGCTGACATTCATGCAGCCCAGCCCGACGGGATTGAGCGCCCTGCCGTTGATGCTGCGCGGTCCCACCGCCATCAGGACCAGCCGTCCTGTGCTTCGAGACTCTGCGCCAGTTCGCCGATCACGCGGTAGCAATCGAGCACTTGCGCAACGCTCGAATTCGGCTCGCGCCCCTCGCGGATCGCGGCGATGAATTCGCGGTCCTGCAATTCGATGCCGTTGTTGCTCACCGCCACCCCGGTCAGGTCGATCTGCTCCTCCTTGCCGGTGAACAGGTCGTCATAGCGTGCCAGATAAGTCGCCGTATCGCCGATGTAGCGGAAGAAGGTGCCCAGCGGGCCATCGTTGTTGAACGACAGCGAGAGGGTGCAGATCGCCCCGCTTTCACTCTTCAACTGGATCGACATATCCATCGCGATGCCAAGGCCCGGATGCTTCGGCCCCTGGATCGCGTTGGCGGCAACGATCTTGCCCGCCTGGTAGGCGAACAGGTCGATGGTGTGCGCGGCGTGGTGCCAGAGCAGGTGATCGGTCCAGCTGCGCGGCTCGCCCTTGGCGTTCATGTTCGAACGGCGGAAAAAATAGGTCTGCACATCCATCTGCTGGACGTTGAATTCGCCGCCGGTGATCTTGTTGTGCACGAACTGGTGGCTCGGATTGAAGCGGCGGGTGTGGCCGACCATGCAGACGAGGCCGGTTTCCGCCTGCTTGTCCATGACGGCCTGCGCATCGGGCCAGCTATCCGACAGCGGGATTTCCACTTCGACGTGCTTGCCCGCATCCATCGCCTTGATCGCCTGCTCGGCGTGCATTTGCGTGGGAGTGCAGAGGATCACCGCGTCCACGTCATCGCGCGCGAGCGCGGCGTCGTAATCGGTGGTGGCAAAGCCGACGCCGTATTTGTCGGCCATCGCCTGCGTCTTGTCGAGCGTGCGGCCGACCAGCGCGGTGACTTCCACGCCGTCGATATTCTTGAGGCCATCGAGGTGCTTTTCACCGAATGCGCCGCCACCGGCGAGTGCGATTTTCATGTTTAACTCCTCAAATCCCCCTCCCGCTGGCGAGAGGGGTTAGGGGTGGGAATGAAACGGGGTGCGGCCTGTTGGACAGGCCCACCCCCGGCCCCTCCCGCAAGCGGGAGGGGAGTTTGAGTTACGCCGCCGCCATCGAGTGGCCGCTCAGCACCCGACGCGGGTCCAGCGGTTCGCCTGCCGTCTCTTCCGGCTGGAGGATGAGCGCACCCAGCGCGGTGTTCGAGGCCGGGATGTGGTAGAAATTGTACAGGTCACGCACCTTCTCCGGCAGCGCGCCGCGCATGATCAGCCACATCACCAGCTCGATGCCTTCGGAACCAGCCTCGCGCAGGTAGTCGATGTGCGGCTTTTTGCTCAGCGCTTCAGGATCGTTGATCAACTGGTCGATGAAATCGAGATCGAATTCCTTGTTGATGAGGCCGGCACGTGGCCCCTGCAACTGATGGCTCATCCCGCCGGTGCCCCAGACGTGGACGTTGAGATCTTCGGGGAAGCTCTCCACCGCCGCGCGGATGCTGTCACCGAGCGCAAAGCAGCGCGCGCCCGAGGGCGGCGGGTAGGTGACGACATTGACCGGGAAGGGAATGACCTTGCACGGCCAGGCATCCGGCTCGCCAAACATCATGCTGAGAGGGATGGTGCAGCCGTGATCGACATCCATCTGGTTGAAGATGCACATATCGAAATCGTCGAGGATCAGGCTCTGGGCGATGTGCCAAGCGAGATCGGGATGGCCGATAACATCGGGCACCGGGCGCGGGCCCCAGCCTTCATCGGCAGGCTTGAACACTTCGCCGCAGCCGATCGCGAAAGTCGGGATGATGTTCATGTCGAAGGCGGAGGCGTGATCGTTGTACACCAGCACCACCACGTCGGGCATATTCTCCGGCCTGGCGATCCATTCCTTGATCGCCTTGTAGCCGTTGAACACCGGGCCCCAGTAATCGTCCCCGGTCTTGCCGGTCTGTATCGCTGCGCCGAGCGCGGGGATGTGGCTGGAGGTGATACCTGTGGTTACGCGGGCCATGTCAATAGGCTCCCTTCTTCGATCTTACACCTTCGGGCGAACGGCCGCCCGCGAGCATCATCTGGGCATATTCTTCCTGGGTCATCCCGGTCATCGAACCGGCGGCCTGCTGGAAGCTCTGCCCATCGGTGGAAAACAGCTTGGCGAGATAGTAGACGTTGCCGCCCTCGTCGATCATCGCGTTGTAATCGCGCGCCAGCACTGCGGCCTTGGCCGCATCGGTGAGGTTCCATTCGTCGAGATAGGCGGCGTTGTCGGCCTTGAACCGTTCGCGGTTTTCTTCCTTCATCAGGCTCATCGCGAACTGGTTCAGCCAGTATCCCTTGCGCGCCCGCTGCGCGGTGAAGACGCGGGTGCCGGGGATATCCTCGAACTCGGCGAGATATTCGTGGATGTTGATCCGTTCTTTTTTCGGCTGGGTCATTTCAGGTTTCCTTGGCGTCTTGCCATTCGTAAGTCAGCGGCGCCTCGCGGAAAGCGAAGCGGTCGATATGTTCCTCGATTACCGCGCGCATGCGTTGATTTTCATCAAGGTCGGCGGTGGTGAGGGTGATGCCGATGCCGCCTGCATGAGCGGTCATTACGCAATTGGTGTGCTCGCTGAAGGGGAAAATGCCCATGCCGTCGCCCTCGTCGTAACTGGTGGCCAGCTTGTGGCCCCAGTGGCTGACGAGCTGCTGGATATAGCGTTCGGGCTTTTCGCAGGGCGCGAATCCGGTGGCGGTGGCGCTCATAATCCGCGGGCCTTCAGGATCGTATCGAGCCGCGGATAGACGATCCGGGCATTGCCTTCGAATATCATGTGCTTCTCCTGCTCGGAGATGTCGAGCGCGTCGATATAGCGTTTGGTATCGTCGAAATAATGGCCTGTCTGCGGATCGATCCCGCGCACCGCGCCGACCATCTCGCTGCCGAACAGGATGTTCTTGTTGGCGATCACGTCTGCCAGCAGGTCGATCCCCGGCTGGTGATAGACGCAGGTATCGAAGAACACGTTGTTCATCAGGTGCTGCTCGATATCGGGCTGCTTGAGCATGTCCGCGAGGCCACGATAGCGTCCCCAGTGATAGGGCACCGCGCCGCCGCCGTGGGGAATGATGAGCTTCAGGTCGGGATAACGGCTGAACAGGTCGCCTTCGAGCAATTGCATGAAGGCGACGGTATCGGCGGCGAGATAATAGCCGCCGGTGGCGTGCATTGCCGGGTTGCAGCTGCCCGAAACGTGGATCATCGCGGGCACCTGCAACTCGCACATCGCCTCATAGATGGGGAACCAGTACGGATCGGTCAGCGGCGGGTGAGTGAAGTGGCCGCCGCCGGGATCGGGATTGAGATTGCAGACGACGAAGCCCAGTTCCTCGACGCAGCGGCGCAGTTCGCGCACGCTTTCGGTGAGGTCCGACTTGGGGCTCTGCGGCAGCATGCAGCCGCCGATGAAGGTATCGGGGAACAGCTGGGTGACGCGGTAGATCAGATCGTTGCAGCGCCGCGCCCATTCGCTCGCCACCGCCTGGTCGCCGACATGCGGGGCCATCGCGCTGGCGCGGGGGGAGAAAATCGTAAAATCGGCGCCGCGTTCCTGCACCAGCTTCAACTGGTTGTCCTCGATCGTGCGGACGATCTCCTCGTCGGAGATTTCCGGATAGGGAGGGCAGAGGGTGCCGTTCTTGAACGCCGCCTTCTGCTCCTCGCGCCACATGTCGTGGCCCTTGGGCAGGACAGTGTAGTGGCCGTGGCAGTCGATGATGAGGCTCATCGGTCGGGTCTCTCCTTGAAGTCCGGATTCGCCCGGATCGCCGCCAGCTTAGCAGAAAGCGTGGCGGGCGGGGGCGCAAGTTGCAATTGGCCGAGCGCTTGCTGGCGCTGTGTAGTCTGCTCGCTCATCAGCGGGGCAATGCGGAGGTCGCGGAGCATGGCGCTGGCTTCGGCCATTTCGGCGGCACGGCGCTGGCCGTGGACCAGCATCCGGTCGAGATTGTACTCGCCGCGCTCGGCCCAGCTTTGCGGCTTCTCGCTGGCATCGAGGCTGGCGAGCACTTCGTCGAGCACGCCCGCTGCGCTGGCCGCGAGCACCATTTCGGCGGTGAGCGCTTCGAGCCCCTTGACCATGACCGAACGGCACAGCTTGATTGCGCTGGCGCGGCCGACTTCCTCGCCGACCACGCGGACATTGGTGAAACCTAACGCAGTGAGCATCTGCTGCGCCGCTTCAGCCTGCGCGCCAGCCAGCAACAGCGGCACTGCCAGTCCTTTGTCGACCGGAGCCATTACCGCGACATCGACGTAAGCGCCGCCCACCGCCTCCACTGCCTCGGCAGCAGCACGCTTGGTGCGGGGAGCGACCGAATTCATATCGAGGAACAGCGCGCCCTCGGGCGGCAGCGCGGCATAGTCCCGCGCTGCCGCCAGCGCCGCATCGGCGGTGACCAGGCTGAGCACGCAATCCGAACCAGCGAGAGCGGCAGCAGCATCCCCGCCAGCTTCCACACCGCACTCCGCCATCGCGAGCCGCCGCGCTTCCAGCACATCCCAGCCTCGCGCGTGTCCGTGCCACGCTCCAGCGCGGGCAAAGCTCTCCCCCGCCTCGCCGAAGCCGATCAGTGCCACACGGGGGGCAGAAATTTGCGATTCTGTCTTGGTCATCACTCTCGACGCAATGCCCTATCAATTGTAAGTGGTGCTTACAAGTTTGGAGCCAAGTGTGCCTGGCCAGCTTGACGCAGTGCGGAGCCGCGTTCAGGCGGGGCGGCAAGGGACAAGAGGAGAGAATCGCGCATGGGTGTCGTCGTCCAGAATATCGAACGGGCCGATCCCGAAGTGGTGGAGGCTCTGGGTAAGTGCGGGGTCGCCACGGTGCACGAATCGCAGGGCCGCACCGGGCTGCTGGCCAGCTATATGCGGCCCATTTACGCGGGCGCGCGCATCGGTGCTTCGGCGATCACCATCTCGGTGCCGCCCGGCGACAACTACATGGTCCACGCCGCGATCGAGCAGTGCCGCGAGGGCGACATTCTGGTGATCGCGCCGACCAGTCCTTGCGAAGACGGCTATTTCGGCGACCTGCTCGCCACCAGCGCACAGGCGCGCGGAGTGCGCGGGCTGATCATCGACGCAGGGATTCGCGACGTGCGCGACTTGACCGAAATGCAGTTCCCGGTCTGGGCCAAGCGGGTCTTCGCGCAGGGGACGATCAAGGCCAGCCTCGGCAGCGTGAACATCGACGTGGTCTGCGCCAGTGCCTTCATCCGCCCTGGCGACGTGATCGTCGCCGATGACGACGGGGTCTGCGTGGTCCGCCGTGAAGATGCCGAGACGGTGCTCCAGACGGCGCAGGCTCGCGAGGCGAACGAGGAAAGCAAGCGCCAGCGGCTGGCAGCCGGCGAATTGGGGCTGGATATGTACGGCTTCCGCCAGAAGCTCACGGACATGGGGCTGAAATGGGTTTGAGCGCGACAGTCCCCCTCCCGCTTGCGGGAGGGGTTAGGGGTGGGCGCGAGCGCAGCGATCGACGCGATTACAGGCCCACCCCCGGCCCCTCCCGCAAGCGGGAGGGGAGAAGGAAGATCGTATGAACCAATCCCAGGTCATGTGGATGCGCGGGGGGACGTCGAAGGGCGGGTACTTCCTCGCAGCCGATCTTCCCACCGATCCCGACGAACGCGCCACATTCCTGCTCGGGGTGATGGGCAGCCCCGATCCGCGCCAGATCGACGGGATGGGCGGCGCCGATCCGCTCACCAGCAAGGTGGCGGTGGTGCAGAAGTCGGCGCGGCCCGGCATCGATGTCGATTACCTGTTCCTGCAGGTGTTCGTCGATCAGGCGATCGTGTCCGACGCGCAGAACTGCGGCAATATCCTTGCCGGTGTCGGCCCCTTTGCCATCGAACGCCACCTGGTCGAGCCGACCGGCGATGTGACGCAGGTCACCATCTACATGGAAAACACCGGCCAGATCGCCGTGGCCAGCGTCGAAACCCCGCTCGACGAAATCGGGCGGCGGCATGTCAATTATTTCGGCACGGCGCGGATCGACGGGGTGCCGGGCAGCCATGCGCCGATCCCGATCGATTTCCGCGATACCGCAGGATCGAGCTGCGGCGCGCTGCTGCCCACCGGCAATGCCTTCGACGTGATCGAATGGGTGCGCTGCACCCTGATCGACAACGGCATGCCGTGCGTGGTGTTCAAGGCCGAGGATGTCGGCGCGAGCGGGTACGAGACCCGCGAGGAACTGGAGAGCGAGGCCTTCGCGCCGATCCGTGCGAAGATCGAAGCAATCCGTCTGGCGGCAGGCCCGCTGATGAACCTTGGCGATGTCAGCGCGAAATCGGTGCCGAAGATGACGCTGGTCGCTCCGCCGCAGCATGGGGGTGCGCTGACCACGCGGGTGTTTATTCCGCATCGTGCGCACGCCAGCATTGGTGTGCTGGGCGCGGTAACGGCGGCGACGGCCTGCCTTGTCGAAGGCTCGCCCGCTGCCGAAGTGGCCTCGGTGCCGGAAGGCGATGTGAAGACGCTCAGCATCGAGCATCCCAGCGGTGAAATGACCTGCGTGATGACTCTCGATGCATCGGGGCAGGTCGAAAGCGCCGCGCTGCTGCGCACCGCGCGTAAGCTGATGGATGGCACTGTATATGTTTGATCGAACCTCGGCGCGTGGCCTTCGACAAGCTCAGGCTGAGCGGGATTTTTCCAAGGCCCTAGTCCCATCTCCGCTCATGCTGAGCCTGTCGAAGCACGCAGTGCAACCGGAGTCCAAATGACCAACCGCATCACGTCCTGGCACCCCGCCCCCAGCAAACCGCGCTTCACTCCGCCCCCCGGCGCGGTCGATGCGCATTGCCATGTGTTCGGGCCGATGGCGCAGTTCCCCTTCAGCGCGAAAGCCAAGTACCTTCCCGAAGACGCCGGGCCGGACATTCTGTTCGCCCTGCGCGACCATCTCGGCTTCGAAAAGAACGTGATCGTGCAGGCAAGTTGCCACGGGACGGACAATGGTGCCACGCTCTATGCCATTGCCAAGTCGTGCGGGAAAGCGCGCGGGGTGGCGGTGGTCGATCCGGCGATTTCGGAGGAGGAACTGGCCGCGCTGCACGAAGGCGGGATCCGCAGCATCCGCTTCAATTTCCTCAAGCGGCTGGTGGACAATGCGCCCAAGGACAAGTTCCTCGAAGTCGCTGCGCGGCTGCCCGCCGGTTGGCACGTGGTGATCTATTTCGAAGCCGATATCCTCGAGGAAATGCGCCCCTTCATCGATGCCATTCCGGTGCCGGTACTGGTCGATCACATGGGCCGCCCGGATGTGACGCAGGGGCCGGACGGGCCGGACATGCGCGCGTTCCGCCGCTTGCTCGAAAGCCGCGACGACATCTGGTTCAAGCCCACCTGCCCGGACCGGCTCGACGCGATCAAGGAAGGCGGCAGAGGCGACCCGTGGGACAATTTCGCGGCGGCCGTCGCCCCGCTGGTGGCCGACTATCCGGATCGCTGCGTCTGGGGCACCGACTGGCCGCATCCCAATATGCAGGACGAAGTGCCCGATGACGGGCATCTGGTCGACATGATCCCGCGCATCGCGCCGACAGAAGAATTGCAATCGAAGCTCTTGGTCGAAAATCCGAATCGCCTATACTGGTCGGATTAGGGCTGGCGTATGATCGGCCGTGGACGGAGAGAGAGATGGCCGAGCGGCGCCTCGACAAGGCATTGTGTGACTGGTTTGCGGATGAGCAAGTGTTCGACACAACCATCGGCGACCTGCTCCGCCAGCAGGCGGTCGAAAGCTCCTCTGCCGACGCGCTGATCGAAGGTCTGCCCGACGGTACGAGCGGACGGCGCTGGACCTATGCAGCATTGCTTGCGGATACCGAACGGCTGGCCTTGGGGCTGGCGGCGCGGTTCCAGCCCGGAGAGAAAATCGCGGTCTGGGGGCCGAACCTGCCCGAATGGGTGCTGCTCGAATATGCCTGTGCGCTCGCCGGGCTGACGCTGGTAACGGTCAATCCCGCATACCAGAGGCGTGAGCTTGCCTATGTGCTGCAACAGTCGCGCGCAGCGGGCCTGTTTTTGGTGCGGGAATTCCGCGGCAATCAAATGGCGGCCATTGCCGCCGAAGTCGCGCCGAACTGCCCCGCGCTGCGCGAAATTGTGGACATGCAGGAGCACGCCGCGCTGTTCACCGATCCATCCGGGACGCTGCCGCAGGTCGATACGAACGATCCGGCGCAGATCCAGTACACCAGTGGCACCACAGGCTTCCCGAAGGGTGTCGTCCTGTCGCATCGCAACCTCACCAACAATGCCCGGCTGTTCGTGCAGGCAGGCGGGTTGGGGGACAACCAGTCCACGCTGGGGCTGACACCGTTATTCCATACGATGGGCTGCTCGATGGGCGTGCTCGGCGCGCTGCAATCGGGCTCGTCCTACTGCCCGCTGTTTGCATTCGATCCCAATGCGGCGCTGGACCTGATCGAGCGGGAAAAGGTGACCTGGACGATTTGCGTGCCGACCATGGCGGTGGCGATGGTGGCCGCGCAAAAAGCGCGCCCGCGCGATCTCACTTCACTGAAGCTCATCGGCATGGGTGGGGCAATGGTCGCGCCGGAACTCGCGCGGGCGGTGCAAGGCGTGCTCGGCGCGAAGGCCTTGGTAGCTTACGGCCAGACCGAAAGCAGTCCGTTGATCACCAGCGCCCGCCCGTCCGACACGATCGAGGACGTATCGACCACCATCGGTCAGCCCGCCTTGGGCTGCGAAGTGGGCATTTTCGATCCGCTGACGGGTGACGTGCTGCCCTGCGACACGGTGGGCGAAATCCGAGCTCGCAGTTACGCCACGATGCTCGGTTACAACGACAATCCCGAAGCCACGGCCGAGGCGGTGGACGCACAAGGCTGGCTGCATACCGGCGACCTCGGGACGATGGACGATCGCGGCTATGTGAAGATTACCGGCCGGGTGAAGGACATGATCATTCGCGGCGGGGAGAACCTTTTCCCGGCGGAAATCGAGAACGTGCTGCTCGAAGTGCCCGGCGTGGCCGAGTGCGCGGTGGTGGGCGTACCCGACGATGTGCTGGGCGAAGCCGTGGCGGCATTCGTGCGGATGGAGGACGGCGCTGCGTTCGATCCCGATGCGCTGCGCGCGCATTGCCGGTCACAGATCGCGCCGCAGAAATGCCCTGCCTACTGGCAGCAGGTGGAAAGCTGGCCTTTGACCGGTTCGGGCAAGATCCAGAAGTTCAAGCTAAGGGACGAATGGGTGGCGGCGCGGGTGGCGGAGAAGGCGGCCTCCTAGCAGGAGCTAATCGTCCTTGTCTGGCTTCCGGCCCCGCCTTCGCCAGCGCCGCCAGAACCAGCCTCCGCCCAGTGCGCCGCCGCCCATGAACAACCCGGCGGTGCCGAAGGTCGCCAGCGCACTCCCGATCGCGCCGAACAGCGCCATCAGGATCTGCACGAAGAATTGCAGGATCGTCTGGATGCTCTCTCCCCTTTCAATTCGGAGAATGAATGGGGAAGGCGGGCGTTCCAGCCGTCGCCTTTATCCCTCCATCACCATCCGCACGAAATCCACCGTCTGCCGCGTGGCAGCAGCAAATTCGGTGGCGGTGGCCTGGAAGGCGCCGAACTGGGCGAATTCGTTCGGCTTCATGCCTTCGAATTCATAGGCCTGGCGGAAGCTGGGGAGCTTCATAAGTTTTTCCACGCTGGCCGGGTTCGGCTCGCGTTCGATGGCCTTGGGATCGAAGGGAGCCAGTTCGTCCTCCACTTCCATCAATTGCAGGATGTAGCTCGGCGGGCAGGTGTAGACCATGTCCGAGCCGGCGAAATCCTGCACGTGGCGGCTGACGGTTTTCCCGTCCTTGTCCTTTTCCACCCGCATCGAACATTGCAGCATCTTGGACGGGTGGCCGGTGTTCTTGCCCTGCCAGTAGGCGCGCTTGAGCACGGCTTCCTCGCCATCGCGGATCTCGTCGAGAGACAGTTCGATGCCGCGCGCCTTGGCCTGCACTTTCCAGTCGCCCTTTTCGCCGAGGCGGCTGGACATGTGGGTGATGACCGAGCGCCACTTCGAGAGGTCCACGCCTGCCGCTTGCGCGCGTTGCAGACCTGCGGTCACTGCCGCGCGGCAGCGGGTGTATTGCGCCACGGCAAAGCTGGTGGTGTTGTTGGTGGAAATGCCGCGCGCGGTCAGTTCCTCCAGCACTTCGTAGCCTTCCTTGGAGCCGGGCAGCTTGACCATCACGTTGTCGCCCATCGCGGCGATCGTCAGGCCCTGCGCCAGCATCGCCTCGCCGTCGGTGACGAAGCGCGGATCGACCTGGCCCGAGAGCATGCCGTACTTGTAGCCCGACTTCTCGAACACCGGGCGGATCGCATCGGCGCCGCGCTTCACCAGTTCGAGGTACATCTTCCAGTACACGCCTTCGACATCGAGCGCGCGGTCCGACGCGGCGATGTCCTTGACCAGCTGGGTCCAGCCCGCCGGATCGAGCTGCACCGCCTGCAAGGACAGCGGCGGATTGGTGGTGACACCGCGAAAGCCCATCTCGCCCGACTGCTTGATGGTCGCGTTGTCATAGAGGCGGGTGAGCTGTTCTTCCCACTCGGCGCGCTTGGCTTCGGGCGCCTTGGCCAGCGATTCGGCCTTCCAGCTCGGATAGACCAGCGGCGAACTGTCCCACCAGATCTCGGCTTCGGGATTGGTGGCGGCGAGTTTTTCGAGGATGTGCTGGGTCATGGGGGCGTGCTCCTTTGCGCTGGCGCTCTAGGCGCGGAGCGTGGACATAGTCAATTGACGGCGGGATGGCCTTGCAGCTTCTCCGTTGAAACTTCGCCCGCGCTTGCGCAAGAGGTAGCGCTAACGGGAACGGGAAGGATTTTTCATGAGCGGCAAGCCCCGCATTGTCTGCGTCGGCGAAGGCATGGCCGAACTGTTCCGCGCGCCGGGCGGCGGGGCGGACGACTGGCAGATGGCGCATGGCGGGGACATGCTTGATGTCGGCGTGCACTTGGCGCGACTCGGCTGCGATGTGGCGTTCCTGAGCAGCCTTGGCGCGGATCGCTTCAGCCTGGCGGCGCGCGCTGCGTGGGAAGGCGAGGGGCTCGATTGCAGTCTGGTGTCAGAACACCCTGCGCGCAACATCGGGCTCTATGCGATCCATACCGATGCTGCGGGGGAACGCAGCTTCACCTATTGGCGCGAGACGGCTGCGGCGCGGCATATGTTTGCGCCCGAACTCTTCGCGCCGATCCGGGCGGCGGCGGAGCGGGCGGACCTGCTGGTGTTCTCGTTGATCAGTCTGGCCATCCTTGACGAGGCGGGGCGCGGCGAATTGCTGGCGCTGGCCCAGCATGTGCGCGGCAAGGGCGGGCGAGTGATGTTCGATGGCAATTACCGCCCGCGCCTCTGGGCCTCGCGCGAGGAAGCGCTGGACTGGCGCAATGCCGGAGCCGCGAGCGCGACGATGGGCCTGCCGACGCTGGAGGACGAGGCCTCGCTCGCCGGACTGGGCGATGCGCAGGCGGTTTACGAAAGCTGGATGGAAGCGAGCGAAGGCAAGGCGGAAGTCGTCGTCAAGCTGGGCGCGGACGGGTGCCGCCTGCCCGATGGCACCATTGTCCCGCCCCCGGCGCGGCTCGATCCGGTCGATACCAGCGGCGCGGGTGATGCCTTCGATGCGGGCTATCTGTCGGCGCGGCTGGCTGGCGACGAACCGGCGCAGGCAGCGCTGGCGGGCCATGCGCTCGGCGGCTGGATTGTGATGCGGCGGGGGGCGATCCCGCCAGTCGATGATGCCGCGCCCTATGCAGGGCTGCGCCGATAAAGCGCATTGCAATTCTCTATTACTCTGACAAATAGGTGTCGGGTCATGAGAGGAAGAGCGATGCGGGCGATTGGGGTTTCAGCGGCGATAGCATTCGCCTTGGGCGCAGTTCCGGTGGCGGCAGCGGAGGCTGAGCGCGGCGACGCGGGGCAACTGGCGGATGGCACCCGGATCGAGGCCGTCACCCTGTCGAATGACGCCGGGGTCAGCGCCCGGATCATAACCTACGGCGCTACCTTGCAGGCCTTCGAAGCGCCGGACCGCGAGGGCAACGTGGCCGACATCACCCTCGGCTACGACGACACCGCCGATTACGAGCGCTTCCCCAATTACTTCGGCGTCACCGTGGGCCGCTTTGCCAACCGTATTGCCGGCGCGACCTTCACGCTGGACGGCGAGACTTATACTCTTCCCGCCAACGATGATCCCAATTCGCTCCACGGCGGTGCAATCGGGTTCGACAAGCGGGTCTGGCGGATCGTCTCCGTGGAAAGCGGCCCGGTCGCCTCGGTGACGATGGCGCTGACCAGCGCGGACGGCGATCAGGGCTATCCCGGCAACATGGAGGTGCGCGTCACCTACACGCTCGACGATGTGGGCGATTTGGGCATCGTGTTCGAAGCGACCAGCGACGCGCCCACGGTGGTCAACATGACCAACCACGCGCTGTTCAATCTCGCCGGGGACGAGGCTGAGCGTGGCGCGATGAGGCATTACCTGATGATCCCCGCACGCCGTTACACTCCGGTCGATGAAGCGCTGATCCCCACCGGGGAACTGCGCGCCGTGGCAGGCAGCCAGTTCGATTTCACCGGCTGGCGGCTGATCGAGGAAGGACTGCGCGATGGCAGCGACGAGCAGATCGTGCGCGGACGCGGCTACGATCACAATTTCGCGCTCGACAAGGGCGTGACGCAAGTGCCCGAGCTGGCAGCGCGGCTGGTCGATACCGTGAGCGGGCGGATGCTCGAAGTGCTCAGCACCGAACCGGGTATCCAGTTTTACACCGGCAATTTCCTTGATGGCACCGTGCTGGGCCGGAGCGGGCGGATTTACCGGATGGGCGACGGGATCGCGCTCGAACCGCAGCGCTTCCCCGACGCGCCCAATCAGCCGCAATTCGTCTCGGCGCGGCTCGATCCGGGCCAGACCTACCGTCATGAAATGATCTATCGGGTGAGCCTGGCCCCGACATCGGAGAACGGCCAATGATCGCGCGCTCCCTTGCCGCCGCTCTGGCGCTCGCCGCCGCTCCCGCTGCTCTGGCGCAGGATGTGGTCGTCACCATCGGTACCGAAGCCGAGGGTCCCCACCTCAGCCGCCACCTGTTCGGCCAGTTCGCCGAGCATCTGGGCGAAGGCATTTACGAAGGCGTGTGGGTGGGGGAGGACAGCGCAATCCCCAACGTGCGCGGGATCCGCACCGACGTAGTCGAGGCGCTGCGCGAAATCCGGGTACCTAATGTCCGCTATCCCGGCGGCTGCTTTGCCGACGAATACCACTGGCGCGATGGCATAGGGCCGAACCGGCGGGTCACGGTCAACGCCAACTGGGGCGGGGCGCTGGAGCCGAACACCTTCGGCACCGACGAATTCTACGATTTCATCGAGCAGATCGGTTCCGAAGCCTTCATTTCGGTCAATGTCGGATCGGGGACGATTCAGGAATCCGCCGACTGGATGGCCTATCTCACTGCCGACCAGCAGAGCACCGCCGGGCAGGAACGCGCGGCCAACGGGCACCCCGATCAATACGAAGTGCGCTTCCTCGGCCTCGGCAACGAAAGCTGGGGGTGCGGCGGCAACATGCGGCCCGAACACTATGTCGATCTGATGAAACGCCACGCGCGCTTCAACCGCAACTATAACGCGAACCAGACTGGCGAACGGGCGATGGAGCGCGTCGCGGTGGGGCCGAGCGACGGCGATACCCGCTATACCGAAGCGGTGATGGAAGCCTGGGCGGGGCGCGACTGGAGCTGGTCGATCGAAGGCCTCTCGATGCACAATTACACCGTCCCGCAATGGCCACCCTCGCTGCCCAGCACCGATTTCGGCGAGGACGATTACGCACTCATCCTGCAGACCACGCTGCTGATCGACGAGCGCATTGCCGCGCATTCGGCGATCATGGATCGCTACGATCCGGAACGCGAAGTGGCGCTGGTGGTGGACGAATGGGGCGTGTGGCTGGCCGAGGATCCCGGCACGCGGGAGGGCTTTTTGCAGCAGCAGAACTCGCTGCGAGACGGCATTCTGGCGGCACTCAACTTCAACATTTTCGCCCGCCACGGGCAGCGCGTTCGCGCGGCCAATATCGCGCAGATGGTCAATGTCTTGCAGGCGATGATCCTGACCGACGGCCCGCAGATGGTGCGCACGCCGACCTACTGGGTGCACAAGCTCTACCTGCCGATGCAGGACGCGACTTTGGTGCCGGTGGAGTTTGCGGCGGGCGAGTACCGGCATGGCGAGATCACTCTGCCGGGGGTCGATGCGGTTGCCTTCCGGGATACTGACGGCAGGCTGCACGTTGCGCTGGTGAATCTCGATCCGCATGTCGCGCGGGAAGTGGCGCTCGATCTGGGATCGGTGCAGGTGCAGAGCGCGCGCGGCGAAGTGCTGACCGGGCCGAATGTCAATTCGCTCAACACCTTTGCCGCGCCCGATGTGGTGGTGCCGGTGGCGATTGCGGGCAGGGTAGATGGTTCGCGGGTGACGGTGGACCTGCCGCCGAAGTCGGTGGCGGTGCTGGCGCTGGAGTAGTCTGCCTGCCTATTCGTGGAAGGGCGCGACTTCGCGGCGCTCGCCCTGGAGTAGAGCAGACTCGACCAGTTCGAGTGGGGCGAGATCGACTTCGCTTTCCACGCTGCCGATCAGCTCGGCAAAGCGTGCGTAAAGTGAGGGGTATTCGCCATCGGAAGCGGTCCGGATGCCCTCGGGCGTCACCAGCACGCTGCCGCCCTTTTGCAGCAGCAGCGTTCCGGCATCGGTCTCGATGCGGATGTCCCAGGTTTGCGGGCCGGTTTGCAGGAAATCCATTTCCAGCGCGATGGGGGTGGCGGCGGTATCGGTCATCGCCAGCCTTCCCGCGATAGGCGCGGCGCAATTGGCGGGCACTTCCAGCAGGGCTGACTCTACCCGCAACGGTCCGGGGACAAGCGCGGTCAGGATCGACAGCGCATTGATCGCCGGATCGAACACCCCGAAGCCGCATTCCTCGAAAATCCACTTCTGCCCCGGATGCCACACCCGCACATCCTCGCGCCAGTCGATGGCGACCGAACGGATGGTCCGCCCCGCCAGCCATTTGCGCGCCGGGGCGACGCCAGCGGCGTGCTGCGAATGCCAGGCGGTGTAGAGCGTGACGCCTCCACGCGCGGCCAGGTCGCGCAACTCTTCCGCTTCCTCCACCGTGGCGCAGGGCGGCTTCTCGAGCATCACGTGCAGCCCTGCCTTCAGCGCCTCGCGTGCCAGCTTCTGGCGCACGCGCGGCGGGGTGCAGACAACTACCGCATCAACCTTGCAGCCACTGGCGAGCAGGTCTGCAAGATTGGTAAAGTGGGGCGGGCTTCCCGTTTCCTCTGCCGCAGGATCGACCGTTGCGGCCAGCACGAACCGGTCGCTGGCGGCGATAGCGGGCAGGTGCTGGTCGTGCGCAATCTTGCCCAGCCCGATAACGGCGACCGCAATCGGCATTTGGCTCACAGAACCGCAACGCTGGTCGGGGCGAGCGAGGGCGCGATCACCCTCAGCGCATTGCGCAAAGGCAGCGCGAACGGCGGCGCGGCAATTTCAAACACGTCACCATCCTGTGTCACGAACCCATCGGCAAAGCTGGCGGTGGAGGTGCCGAAGAAATGCACATGCACATCACCCGGCCTCCGGAACTGCGCGTACTTGAAGTGATGGTGCTCAAGATTGGCGATCGAATGGGCCATGTTGTCCTCGCCGGTGAGGAACGGCTTTTCCCACACGGTCGCACCAGCCCGCTCGATCCGCACATGGCCGCGTACATCGCGCGGCAGGCCGCCGGTGAGCAATTCCGGGCCAAGCGCCGCTTGCCGCAGCTTGGAATGGGCGAGCCAGAGATAGTTGTGCCGCTCGGTCACATGGTCGGAGAACTCGTTGGCAAGGCAGAAGCCCAGCCTGTGCGGGGTGCCGTGCGCGCCGATGATGTAGAGCCCGGCAATCTCCGGCTCCTCCCCGCCATCGACGGCATACCCTGGCTGATCGAGCGGCGCACCTGTGGCGACCAGATGCGCCCCGTCGCCCTTGTAGAACCACTCGGGCTGCTGGCCGATCGCGCCCTCGGCAGGCTTGCCGCCTTCGAGACCTTCGAGAAACATCCTCATCGAATCGGTCGCCTGCCCGCTCGCCGCCAACTGGTGCATCTGGTCGCGCCCCTCGGCGCTCCCGAGGTGGGTCAGTCCGGTGCCGCAGAGGAACAGGTGCGCCGGATCGGGATGATCGACCGGCGGGAGGACACGCCCCTCGGCCAGCGCCTGCGCCACATCCACCACATCCCCCAGCCCCGCCGAATGCGCCTGCGCTTCCAGCGATTGCCCTGCGGCGATGGCTGCGAGCGCTAGTTCGCGGGTGGACTCGATGCCGTTCACTGTCCGGTGACCGTCTTCCGTTGCGGCCAGCACCTGACGCTCGCCCGCAGGCGAGCGGATTTGAATGAAGATCATTGGGCACTTCCTTGTGCAACAGCAGCGACCAGATCGCGGGCGCGGCGCGTAAGTTCTTCGATGGGCCGTCCCGGCGCGAACAGGCTGCCGCCCACGCCCACACCCTCGGCTCCGGCGGCGATCCACTGGGCGGCGTTGTCCGCATCGACTCCGCCAACTGCCCAGATACCCGTTCCCTGCGGCAGCACGCTGGCCAGTGCGCCGATGTGTGACAGAGCAACACTACCTGCCGGGAACAGCTTCAGCCGCCGGGCGCCGGCGTTTACCGCCGCAAAGGCCTCGCTCGGCGAAAACACGCCCGGCAGAACCTCTATACCGTGCGCCAGTCCGCGCGCAATCACTGCGGGATCGCAATTTGGTGCGACCAGCAGGGTGCCGCCCGCCGCGTGCAACATATCGGCCAGTTCAAGCGAAGTAATCGTGCCCCCACCAATCGCGCAGTCCTGCCCGAATTCGCGCGCGAGCACGGCAACGCTGTCCTGCCAGTCGGGCGAATTGCTCGGAACTTCCAGCATTCGCACCCCGGCATCGACCAGTGCCCGGCCCACACCCAACGCCTCGGCGGGAACCAGCCCGCGCAGGATCGCGATAATCGGCGGCGCGCCTGCTACCAGCAGCGAATCCAGATCAGCCATCCGCGCAATCTCCACAATTTGACTCTGCCCAAGGCTTTGCGAATAAGCCGGGGGGAAAGCCAGCACCGGCAATCAGGGGAGCCCGATGAGCAACGCCACGCCCAGTCCCGCAAGATTGCCGCGCGAGGTCGTGCGCCAGAAGCGCGATTCGGGCAGGCGGCTGCACGGCGCGGTGGCGAACCTGCTTGGCACCGCCATCGTTTCGGGGCGCATCGCGGTGGGCGAGAAGCTGACCGGTGAAGTCGCCAATGCCGAAGCGCTCGACGTATCGCGCAGCGCCTATCGCGAAGCGGTGCAGGTGCTGGCGGCCAAGGGGCTGGTGGCGAGCAGGCCGAAGGACGGCACAAGGGTGCTGCCGCGCCACCAGTGGAACCTGCTCGATCCGATGGTGCTCGCCTGGGCCTTTGCCGAGGAGCCGGATGTGTCCTTCGTGCGCGACCTGTTTGAATTGCGCGCGGTGGTGGAACCGGCCGTGGCGCGGATGGCGGCGGAGCGGCGCACGGCGGAACATGTCGCCACGATGCGCGCCTGCCTCGAGACCATGGAGCGGGAGACGCTGGAGAACGAGCGCGGGCAGGCCGCGGACAAGGCCTTCCACGCCACGCTGATTGCCGCCACGGGCAACGAAGCGATGATGTCGCTGGCGGCTTCGATTGGCGCGGCAGTCGCCTTCACCACCATCTACAAGAGCCGCACTGCAGGCCTTTCGCGCGATCCGGTGCCCGATCACCAGCGGGTGCTCGATGCCGTGGCAGCCGGAGACGCGGACGGCGCAGCCGGGGCGATGACCGATCTGATCGAACTTGCGCACCGCGACACGCGGACCGCGATCGAGGATCATGCTAGGGGCTGACATCGGCACCGCCGTGCAGCAGCGCCGCATTGCCCCAGGTGACCGGCAGCGGTAGCGCGCCTTCGCTTTCGGGACGCACCACCAGCTCGACCACTTCCGCACCGCCAAGGTCTGCCGCCAATGGCCGGGCCACCATGCCCTGCGCGAGCCATTCGGACTGCGCCAGCAATTCGCCATCGCCATAAATCTCGAATCTTGCCCGCTGCCCGTCCACCGGCGCGGACTCGTCGATCCCGACCTCGGCCGTCAGCCGCGAAAACCCGTTGGCGCGCAGTTCCAGTCGCGATCCTGCCAGCACGCCAATGCCGCTGGTGAATTCGCGCCCCGCAATCCGCTGCGCCTCGCCAAAGGGGGTGCTGTCCGCCCGCGCGCCGCCCCAGCCGGTGTAACGCGGGCGCTCGCCCGAACCGTTGGTGTTCTGCCACGGCACGATTGCGCGGTGGATCAGCGGATCGGGTTGCGGGTGGAGCACGCCGTCCTCGGCGACATGGATCCGACCGGGAAGTTCGGAAAGGTAGAAACCGTCCGCCAGCTGCCGCTCCCCGCTCGCGTCGAACACCCGCGTTTCATGCGGCGCGAGGGTGAGGCGGTGCTGGCCGGTGAAGGCGAGCGTGTCGCCGCTCCACAGATCGCCGAGCGTGATTTCGCTGTCCCCCGCCAGCTTGAGGTGCTGCGCGGTCAGCGTCACCTCCAGCGGCATGGCAGTGCGGTTGAACAGGGCCACGGCCTTGCTCCCGTCACTCAATGTCTTGACGAAAATCTGCACGTCCTGGCTGTCGAAAGCCAGCACCGCTTGGTTGCCCGCCGGGTCCTGGTTGATCGCCACCAGCCGGGGATGGCCGAGCAGGGCAATTTGCTCGTCGGTCGCGCGGCGCAGGTCGTAACCGATGATCAGCGGCGCCGAGAGCATCGCCCAGAGCGCGAAGTGCGAACGCGCTTCCACCATGTGCGCGGAATCGAAATCGCCCGAGCCGATGAACAGCATGTCCGGATCGTTCCAGTTGCCCGGCTGCGCGTAGAGTTCGCGGCGGGCGGCGCTATCGAGATTGTGCAGCATCCGCCCCCAGGTCGGCGCAATATCCTCGCTGGTGCGTGACAGGTTGCCGTAGCGGCCGAACCAGCTGCGCACGTCCGCCGCACCCCAGATGCACAGCGAATAGGTGAAATCGCCATCGGGATTGTGCCGCTCCAGCGCCGCGCCCACTTCGCCAAACAGCGCCTGCACGGCGGCGATGTCGGTGCGGCTGTGGGCATCGAAATCGATCAGCGGGTCGAACATGCGGTAGGTGCCCGCCTGCACATTGGGATTGCCCGCGCCCATGCCGCGAATGCCGCAGCCGTCCACCTTGATGTAATCGAAGCCCCATTCGCCGAAATAGAGCGCGATGTCCTGATCGATGTGATCGTAGAGTCCGACTTCGCGCTCTTCCATGGAGCCTTGCGGATTGTTCGCCGCGCCGTGGCCGAAGGTCTGGCCGCACGAATTGCGCCCGATATCCGAATAGATCCCCGCGCGCAGGCCCATCGCGTGGAGGCGGTCGGTCAGCGGGCGGAAGCTGGTGCTGCCGTCCGGCATCGCGGCAGAGGGGAAAGTGGCGGTGCGAATGATCATCCGGCCCGTCGCTGCATCGCGCCGCAGCCACCAGCCGTCATCGATATTGATCGAGCGATAGCCCGCCGCCGCCAGTCCGCGATCAAGGATGATCTGCGCCGATGCGAGCACCTTTTCCTCGTCCACATCGTGATAGAAGGCGTTCCAGCTGTTCCACCCCATCGGCGGCGTGGGGGCATTGCCGCCTTCGTAGGCAGTCCATTCGCCGGTCGGTTCGAGCGCCAGTTCGCGTGGCGCGCTATCAGTCTGGGCGATGGCGGGCTGCGCGGCGAGGGCCAGCAGCGCCAGCGAAAGTGAGAGCGCGCGCATCATTGCTCTGCGCCAAATTCGAGATGCTGGCCGAAGAACGGCAGCACATGGTCCTGCATCCGGAAGCCGAGGCGGTTGGTGTGATCGCCTGCGTAGATTTCGAATTGGTGCACTATGCCGTAGCGGTCGAGCGCCGTGTGGAGCGCCTGCGCGTCGGCAATCAGGAAATCCGCGTCGCCCACATCCAGCGCGATGGCGGCATAGCTTTGCAGATCGTCGATGTGCTGGTCGATGAAGGCCAGTGGGGCGTTTGCGGTCAGCTTCGCCACGATGTCGGGCCGTGCCACGCCCGCTTCGTCGAACGGGAAATCGAGGAACAGCGGCGGGTTGTCTGGATTGGGCGCGAGCGCCGCCGAGGAGGCCAGCAACCCGCGCACTTCGTTCGGCAGGTCGGCGAGGTCTTCCACCGCGTCGATGGCATAGAGCCGCTCGACCAGTTCGGGCGCGGGAATGCTCGCCCCGCGCGGGGTGAGACCGCCGGGGCTCATCACGTAGAGCGCGCCGAAAGCGTCGGCATGGCGCAGCCCGATTCGGGTCGCGCCGTAGCCGCCCATCGAATGGCCGACCAGCCCGCGGCTTTCGCGCCGGGCGATGGTGCGGTAGTTGGCGTCTATGTGCGCGACCAGCTCGCTGGCGATAAATTCCTCGAAATTGCCGACTGTCTGGCCAGAAGCGTAGAACGATCCGAGATGGCGGGTCTTGCTGCTCGGCAGCACCACGATCATTTCCGGCACGCCGCTGGCGAAAGCGCCCTCGGCGGTCTGCGGCATATGGATTTCGCCCATCCACTGGCGCGCATCGATCCAGAAGCCGTGCAGCGCATAGACGACGGGATAGCGCCGCTCCGGCTCGCGGTCGTAGCTCGGCGGGAGCAGGACGAAGACTTCGCGCTCCGCCGAATTGCCTTCGAGGTTGCCGGCGATGAAGTCCGAATGGACCGAGATTGTCTCGACCCGAACCGGCTCGGCACCTGCTATCACGGCGGGCCGGTCGGTCGCCACCTGCGCGGCGGCGGGCGCGGCCAGCGCCGCCAGCGCTACAATGGCCAACGTGAATATCTGACGCATCCGCTCTGCTCCCCTCAATGATTGTCGCGCGGCAATCCCCGCGTCTGGGCAATCCGCTGATAGGCCTCGCTGCCTTCGAGAATTGCCCCGGCATCGAGCTGGCCCACCAGCCGCCGCTGGATTTCCTGCCACGGGGTCTGCGAAGGCGGATAGGCAAAGCCGCCCGCTGCATCGAGCGCACTTCGCCGCCGCTCCAGCTCGTCCGCACCCACCAGCAAGTTCACTTCACCGCGCGCCAGGTCGATCCGCAGCCGGTCCCCCGTCTGCACCAGCGCCAGCGGGCCGCCCACCGCCGCTTCGGGCGAAGCGTTGAGGATCGAAGGGCTTGCCGAGGTGCCCGATTGCCGCCCGTCACCGATGCACGGCAGCGCGTGGACGCCTTCGCTGAGCAGGTAGGCAGGCGCTCGCATGTTCACCACTTCCGCCGCGCCGGGATAGCCGACCGGCCCCGCGCCGCGCATGATCAGCATGTGCCGGTCGGTAATTCCCATTGCGGGATCGTCGATCCGGCGGTGGTAATCCTCCGGCCCATCGAACACCACCACCGGGCCTTCGAAAGCTTCGGGATCATCGGGATCGGAGAGATAGCGGTTGCGGAATTCCTCTCCGATAACGCTGGTCTTCATGATCGCCGCGTCGAACAGGTTGCCCGAGAGGACGATGAAGCCCGCATCCTGCACCAGCGGTTCGGCCATCGTGCGGATCACGCGCGGGTCTTCGATCTGGGCACTGCGGCAGTTCTCGCCGATGGTGCGCCCGTTCACCGTGCTCGCGTCTTCGTGGATCAGCCCGGCGCGCATCAGTTCGGCCACTACCGCCGGAACTCCGCCCGCGCGGTAGTAGTCCTCGCCCAGATATTCGCCCGCGGGCTGGAGATTGACGAGCAGCGGCACGCGGTGGCCGTGTTCCTGCCAGTCTGTCAGGTCCAGCTCGACTCCCAGATGCCGCGCCAGAGCCGCGAGGTGGATCGGCGCATTGGTCGATCCGCCGATGGCCGAGTTGACGACGATGGCGTTAAGGAAGCTTTCGCGGGTCATCACGTCGGAGGGCTTCAGGTCCTCTGCCACCATTTCGACAATCCGCTTGCCGGTAAGGTAGGCCACTTCCTGCCGGTCCCGGTAGGGCGCCGGGATCGCGGCGCTGCCGGGCAGCATCATGCCCAACGCTTCGGCCAGCGAATTCATCGTTGTGGCCGTGCCCATCGTGTTGCAATAACCGGTGGACGGCGCGCTGCTCGCGACCAGCCTGATGAACCCTTCGTCGTCGATCTCGCCCGCGGCGAGCAGTTCGCGCGCTTTCCAGACGATGGTGCCCGATCCGGTCCGCTCGCCCTTGTGCCATCCGTTAAGCATCGGCCCGACTGACAGGGCGATGGCGGGAATGTTCACCGTTGCCGCTGCCATCAGGCAGGCGGGCGTGGTCTTGTCGCAACCGGTGGTGAGCACCACGCCGTCGAGCGGATAGCCGTAGAGCAGTTCGACCAGCGCCAGATAGGCGAGATTGCGATCGAGCCCCGCCGTGGGCCGCTTGCCGGTTTCCTGGATCGGATGGACGGGAAATTCTAGCGCGATCCCGCCTGCTTCGCGAATCCCTTCGCGCACTCGCTCGGCCAGCACCAGATGGTGGCGGTTGCAGGGGGATAGGTCGCTGCCGGTCTGGGCAATGCCGATGATCGGCTTGTCGCCGCGCAATTCGGCCAGACTGAGGCCGAAGTTGAGGTACCGCTCGAGATAGAGCGCGGTCATGTCCACGTTCTCGGAATTGTCGAACCAGGCGCGGCTGCGCAATTTGCCAGTCATGATTTGCCATTCATGAAATGTCTTCCCTCCGCAGCGTGGCTTGACGCTGACCTTCGGCTCCAATACTCCGACAAATAGCGAGAACGCAAGCCGCGTCGGGGAGGGATTTGAGGATGGCCGTGATGCCGCAATCGGGTGCAACTGCTGCGGGAAGCGCGGCAGGTTTCAACTACAAGCCCGCGCTGGCGCTGCTGGCCACGCTGTTCTTCATGTGGGGGTTCATCACCGTCATCAACGGCACGCTGCTGCCGCACCTGCGCAGCGTGTTCGAACTGAGCTACACCCAGACCACCCTGATCGAGAGCGTGTGGTTCATCGCCTACGGGGTGATGGGGATGCCGAGCGCCTTCCTGATCGAGCGGATCGGATACAAGAAGGCAATCATCGTCGGGCTGGTGGTCATGGCGCTCGGCGCACTGTGCATGGTGCCCGCGGCGCAGCTTCCGTCCTATGGCGTCACCCTGTTCGCCCTGTTCGTGATCGCCAGCGGGATCACGCTGCTGCAGGTCGCAGCCAACCCCTATGTCGCGGTGATCGGCCCTGCCGAAAGCAGCGAGAGCCGCCTGACGCTGGTGCAGGCGTTCAATTCGCTCGGCACATTCCTGGCGCCCTATTTCGGCGGCTACCTGATCCTCAGCCGCACGATCGGCGGGACTTCGCTCGAAGGAACCGAGCTGACCCAGGCGCAGCGGCTGGCGGATGCGCAGGCCACCGAACTGCCCTATATCATGGTGGCGGTGGTGCTGGTGATCATCGCGGTGGTCATCTGGCGCTCGAAGCTGCCTGCACTGGGCTCCGCCACCAACCGGGTGGCGCGCGAAGAGCGCAAGAAGCTTTCGCTGTGGAACCACCGCAACCTCGTGTTCGGTGTTCCGGCGATCTTCATTTACCTGATTGCCGAAATCGGGGTTGCAAACCTGTTCATCAACTTCGCCGTGCTGCCCGAAATCGCTGCCATCACACCCGCCGAGGCAGCACAATACCTGGCCCTGATGTGGGGCGGGATGATGGTCGGACGGTTTGCAGGCAGCTACATCTTGGGCCGCTTCCCGGCGGACAAGACGCTGGCGGCCTTCGCGCTGTTCGCGCTGATCGTGATGGTGGGCGCGTCCACATTGCAGGGGCCGATCGCGATGTGGTGCCTCATTCTGGTCGGTCTCGGCCACTCGATCATGTTTCCGGCGATCTTCGCGATGGGCATCAAGGGGCTGGGACCGCTGACCGAAGAAGGCTCTGGCCTCCTCATCACCGCGATTGCCGGCGGCGCGCTGGTGTTCGTCCAGGGAATGCTGGCAGACGCCTACGGCTTACAGAACAGCTTCTGGCTGACGGTCGCCTGCGAAGTCTATATCATCTGGTATGCTCTGTCGGGTTCGAAACCGAAGGTGCTTCAGAACGACAGTTCGACAGCCTCGCCCGAATAGGAGATAGCGCGGACAGCGGGGCGCTCGAACACCGGCCCGCCGCTTTCGCCATTATGCAACACCACCGACACGGCGCGCTCTAGCGCCATGCCGGGGAAGCTGCCTTCGCGCGTGCCGATGGTCAGGGTGCGGGTGGCCTCGTCCCAGCTGAGCGGTATCCGCACGAACTCCCCGCGCGTGTAGCCCATGTCGGTGCCCTGATCCTCGTAGAGGGTGAACTCGCCGTCCACTCCGGCAAAGACATGGATCGTCAGTGGCCCCTGCGGGTTCTCCCCGGTCCATTGCACATCGGGTCCAGTGGGCACGATGGCTCCGGCGCGAACGAACAGCGGCATCCGCTCGCGCGGTGCGGTGACGGCGATCTCCTGGCCACCCTGCACGCGCGCGCCGGTGGCAGCATCGAACCAGTCGGCCACGGCGGGGAGGTAAACCTGCCGCTCGCGCGCCTCGAACTCGGTAACGGGCGTGACCAGAAGGGAGGGGCCGAACAGGTACTGGTCGTCGATATCCCAAACGCGCCGGTCGGCTTCGAAATCCATCACCAGCGGGCGCATTATCGTGCCATGGTCGTAGTAAGTGCCCGCCGCCACGGTGTAGATATAGGGCATCAGCTGGTAGCGCAGGCGGTGATAGTGGGTGAGGCTTTCGAGCATCGCCGGATCGTCGGCGGCGATGATCGGGGTTTCGCGCTGCGGGAATTCCCCGTGGCTGCGGAACAGCGGGCTGAAGGTGCCGAACTGGAACCAGCGGGTGTAAAGCTCCCGCCATTCAGGCAGGTGCGCCGGGTCCTGCTGGCTGTAGCGGTTTTCGAGCGCGAAGCCGCCGATGTCGTGCGTCCAGTGCGGCACGCCCGCGACCGAGAGGTTCAACCCGGCGCTGATCTGGTCCCGCAGGTCGTCCCACCGCGCGGCAACATCGCCGGACCAGAGCGCGGCTGAAGCGCGCTGCACCCCGCCGAAACCGCTACGGGTGAGGATGAAGGGCCGGGTATCGGGCTGCGCCGCGCGCAGGCCTTCGGCCACGCCTTCGGCATGGGGGAGCGGGTACGAATTGAAGATCGCCACGCCGGGCACGCCGGTGGCGGGGCTGGTCATCTGGAACTGCCGTTCTTCCACCGAGAGATTGGAATGCCAGTCCGGCTCGGTCGCATCCATCCACCAGGCATCCACCCCCAATGGCAGCAGCGTCTCACGCATCTGCCGCCAGTAGATGTCCCGCGCCTCCTGCGTGTAGGGATCGTAGAAGGTGTTGGCATAGCCCGGCCCCACCCAGTCGCGCTGCTGGGCGTCGAGCGGGCGCTGGTAGAGGTAGCCCTCCGCCGCCAGTTCCTGCGCATGCGCGGTATCGGGATAGAACTTGGGCCAGACCGAAATCATGAACCGCGCGTCCATATCGTGGACCGCCTCCACCATCGCGGCGGGATCGGGGAAGCGCGCGGGATCGAAGCAGTGGCAGCCCCACTGGTTTTCGGGCCAGTAGAACCAGTCCTGCACGATGTTGTCGATCGGGATCTGCGCCTCGCGATACTGGCGCAGCACACCGAGCAACTGGTCCTGCGTTTCGTAGCGCTGGCGCGATTGCCAGAAGCCGAAGGCCCAGCGTGGCATCATCGGCGCCGCCCCCGTCAGGCGGCGGTATCCGGCGATGGCTGCGTCCATCGTCGGCGCGGGGACGACATAGTAATCGATCGCGCGCCCCGCCTCGCTGGCGAAGCTGACCGAGTGGCGGTCTTCTTCCGGCAGCGGGTCGGCGTGTTCGAGCGCGATATAGCCCTGGTTCGGCTCCCAGTCGATTTGCAGGCTTACTGGCTCGCCCGCGGTCAGTTCGAGTTCGAAATTGTGATACCAGGGGTTCCAGTTCTGCCGCCAGCGGCTGAGCACTTCCGCGCCATCGGCAGTGACAGTAACATAGCTGGAGGAATAGAGCCGGAACTTGTGCGTGCCGCTGAGCTCGGGGGTGAAGCTGCCGGTCCAGACGACGCGCTGCGACTGCACGGCGTTACCCTGCGTGTTCTGACCCGTTGTGGCGGCTTCTACTGCCGCCGTTGCCTCGGCAGGCCAGCGCGCCTGATCGCGGATGTACTGATAGTTAATCGTCGGCTCGGCCTGCGTGACGACCAATTCCTCGCCGAGATAGTACTGCGCTTGCCAGTCGAGAGCGAGTTGTGCGTACGGCTCCGGATCGCCGACGCGGGTGATCGAATTGTTGTCCCAAAGCAGCCCGAAGCCGCGCGTCGAAACCAGATAGGGCACCGCAATCGCCATATTGTGCTGCGCGAGTTCGACATCCTCGCCGTTGTAATTCATCTGGCCATTCTGGTGCTGGCCGAGGCCGTAAAGCCCCTCGTCGGTGCTGCGATTGAACTGGGCGCGGGTGGCGAACCATTGCTGGCCTTCGATTTCCACCGGGTCGATCTGGCGGGCGGCGGCGTGTTCGTCGAGCAGCAGGGTGCCGCTGGCGTCAAAGACCATCAGCCGCCCGTCGGAGAGCTGGACCCTTGCCGTGCCGCCGCTGGACGTGAGGCTGGCCCATTCGGCATCTGCGGCAAAAGTGGGTGCGCCGTCCGGGGCGGCGATCACCATCAGGCTTTGCGCCGCGTCGTCGACGTCGCCCGCCACCGTCACCCGGAAGGTGCCGTCGGCATAGGCGAGCACGCGCACTTCCTCGCCCGCATCGGTGGTGACCAGCATTCCGTGCGGGACTTGCTCGACTTCTCCGGCAAGGGCGGGAGCGGCCAGCGCCAGCAGGCTGGTGCCAAGGATGAGACGCAGTTTCATTGGTAAGTCCCCATTTCCACGCGGAGCCAGACGGGCTGATCTCCGAAATTGAAGCCGTAATCGACCTGGTCGCCGTTCCAGCGGCGGCGCATCACCCATTCGCCGTCGACGAACGTGCCTTCCTGTGCCTCGATCACTTGCGTCGCTTCGCCCGGCTCTGGCGCGGCGAGCGCGAAGCGGACGCGGACGTTGTTGCCGGTGACAAGGAAAGTGTCGTCATCCAACTGCGCAACCAGCGCGCCCCCGGTCGGCACATCCGCCAAGGGGTGCGGATCGGAGTCGAGGAAGGTCCAGTCGTCCTCCCCGAACTGCCAGCGGGCATATTGCGCGCTCACTTTCCAGCGGCCCATGACCTGCTGCTGGTCCGCGCCGTCACTGCCGCGCGCGGTGCCCCAGGTCGGGTGATCGATGGCAATCCGCGCCCAGTCGCGCGCCGAACCGGAAAGCAGCCGATAGGGTGCGGCAAAGGCTTCTAAAGTCGGCTCGTCGAGCACCTTCGCACCGAGCGGGTAATTGGAATAGCCCGACATATCCATGCCGAACGGGCTGAACAGCACTCCGCCGCGCCCCAGCGTCGGCCAGACGAACCGCGCATATTCTGCGGCATTGCCGATTTCGGGCACCAGCAGCGGCCATCCGTCTGCCGCATAGTGATCGAGGAAGGCGGCGACGGCAGCGGGATCGCGGTTGTAGATGTCGGGGCCATAGGCATCTACGCTGGGCGCGGCGACGCGCCAGATCGGCAACGCGTTCCAGTTCGGCCCGCCCGATGGGCCGACATCGCCGTGTTCGTCGGTAAAGGCATTGCCCAGCGCGGCGTTGACGAGGATCGGCAGCTCCCACTCGGCCAATCCCGCCTGCGCCACTGTCTCGATGTAGCTTGCCATGTGCCAGCTCATGAAGAACTGCTCGGCGCGCGAGCCGAAGGCGGCGCTCCACGGCTGGCGAGGGATGTTGAGTGCTAAGGCCAGCTCCTCCGGTATCGGCGCATCGAACAGCGCGGCGGCTTCGGGCGCATGATCGCGCGCCAGCCGGTAGCTGCCGCTTTCGTTCTCGACCTGCACCATGATGACGGTGTGCTGCGGATCGTTACGCGCCAGATGCCGCATCACCTGCGCAAAGGCGCGGGCATCGGCCTCGCGCGTTTCGGCCGAATGCGGAGACAGTGCATAGTGAGCAGCGCCATCGGGGTGGCGCATCCGGGGGAATCGCACGCCATCGCGCTTCACCCATGCGGGCACATAGGCGGGCGAGGTATTCTTGAACGCACCGTACCACAGCAGCACCAGCCGCGTGTCGTGGTCGCGCGCCTGCTCCAGCAGCGAATCGAGGAAAGTCAGGTCGAACTGGCCCTCCACAGGCTCGACCTGTTCCCACGCCACCGGGATCAGCAGCGTGTTCGCATGTAGCCGTTCGATCACCGGCCAGACGGTCTCGAGCATGGCGGGATAGTTCGAACTGTTGTTCGCCTGCACCCCCAGCGCGAGGAAGGGTTCGCCATCGACGATCAGCGCCGGATGCGCGAGGCCTTCCACGAAATGCGGAGCCTGCGCCACCGCCTGCGCAGGGGCCAGCAGTGCCCAGACAGCGGCAGCAAAAGCGATGAAAAGCCGCAATTTCCTCTCCTATGTTTGCGCTACCATGACAAAGCTGCGATGCATTGCAAGTCGCTTTTGGAATCGGGAGAGATCATGCGGCGAAGGGAGATGATGGCCGGAGCTGCGGCACTGCTTGCCGGTGCGCCTGCGGCCCTGCGCGCGCAGATGGCGCTGGCCAGCGGTCCGGTGCAGCCGACTGCCGAGAGCCTGCGTGAAGCCTTCACCGTTCCCGACTGGTACCGCGATGCCAAGCTCGGCCTCTGGGCACACTGGGGCCCCCAATGCGCGCCCGAAGCGGGCGACTGGTACGGCCGGCATCTCTATCTGGAGGATCACGAGCAGGCCGCACACCACCGCCAGCTCTACGGCCACCCGGCGGATCGCGGCTTTATCGATGTGATCGCCAACTGGCGGGCGGAGAACTGGGACCCGGACGCGGTGTTCGGTGCCTACCGCGACGCAGGCGCTAGGTTTCTGGTGGCAATGGCCTGCCACCACGACAATTTCGACCTGTTTCCGAGCACTCATCAATGGAACGCCACCCGCATCGGGCCGATGCGCGATCTGGTCGGTGGCTGGGCACAGGCGGCACGGCGGCTTGGCCTGCCGTTCGGGGTCAGCAACCACGCCAGCCATGCGTGGCACTGGTGGCAGACCGCCTATGGCTATGACACGAGTGGCCCGCGCGCGGGCGAGCGTTACGATGCCTTCCGCCTGACTGCTGCAGACGGGCGCGGCACGGCATGGGAGGGGCTCGATCCGCAGGCGCTCTACACCGGGCCACGGATGGTGCCGCCTGCCGGTCTCGACAGTCCCGCCGCGATGCGGAGTTGGCACGATGCGAACAGCGGGCAATGGCTGGAGAGCGAACCGCCCGGCGATCCCGGCTATGCGCTGCACTGGCTGGCGCGGCAGATGCAGCTGGTCGAACGCTACCAGCCCGATTTCCTCTATCAGGACAGCCATTACCTGCCCTTCGGTGCAATCGGGCACATGGCGGCGGCGCATTTCTACAACCAGGCAATTGCCCGCACCGGCTATTTCAGCGGGGTGATGAGCGCGGGCTTCCGCCCCGGCGAAGGCACGCTGCACAATCACGAACGCTCTGCCGCGACGCAAATCCTTCCTGAACCGTGGCAGACCGCTACTTGCATCGGTGACTGGCACTACAACCGCGGTCGCTACCGGGACCGCTCTTATGTCGATGCGCGCGGGGTGATCCGGCAACTGGCCGACGTGGTGGCGAAAAACGGTACGCTGCTGCTTTCGGTGCCGGTGCGCGGGGATGGCACGCTGGACGGCGTCGAGCAGGCAATTCTCGGCGATCTTGGCCGCTGGATGGCGCGGGAGGGCGAAGCGGCGATCTACGGCTCGCGTCCGTGGCGAAGCTTTGGGCAGGATGAAGGCGGCGGGGTGCGCTTTACCGTGAAGAATGGCGCGCTGTTTGCGTTGCTGCTCGATCCTGTGGCGGGACCGCTGGCGCTGCGAGATATCGGCACAGCGGCGGGTACGCGGGTGGAGCGGGTGCAACTCGTCGCGGGTGGCGATTGCCCATACGATCAGGCCACTGATAGCCTAGCCATCACCCTGCCCGCCGACATTCATAGGTATACTGTCCCCGTAATTCGGATCGATCTCAGTCAGCTTCCCGTTTGACCACCGGAGTATTGCCCATGCACCGCCTGTTTGCCTTGTTCGCCGCCTGCCTGCTCGCGGCCTGCGCTACGGTTCCGCCCGCGCAAATGGAAGCCCCGACCAACTCACCCGTCGCCCGACACGGGGCGCTGTCGGTGGCGGGCAACCGGATTGCCGACCAACACGGCGAACCGGTAACGCTGCGCGGGATGAGCCTGTTCTGGTCGCAGTGGGAGCCGGAATACTATTCGCGCGAGACGGTCGACTGGCTGGTGCAGGACTGGGGCGTCACCGTGATCCGCGCCGCCATCGCCGTGCACGAGCGGGACAGCGCGCTAACCCATTACGACCGGGAAATGGCCAAGGCGCGCACGGTGATCGACGCGGCAGTGGCGAACGGCATTTATGTTATCATCGACTGGCACGCGCACACCGCGCATCCCGATGAAGCCGAACGGTTCCTGACCGAAATCGCCCGCGACTACGGGCACCTGCCCAATGTCATCTACGAGCCGTTCAACGAACCGCTGCGCGACAATGTCGAATGGTCGCGCGATGTGCGGCCCTATCACATGCAGGTGGTCGGTGCGATCCGCGCGGTCGATCCGGACAATCTGGTGATCGCCGGAACGCCGAGCTGGAGCCAGAACGTCGACGAAGCCGCGCGCAATCCGCTGCCTTTCTCCAACGTCGCCTATACCCTGCATTACTACGCCGCCACTCACGGGGCGGAACTGCGCGCACGCGGCGATGCGGCGCTGGCTTCGGGTGCGGCATTGTTCATTACCGAATTCGGCACGGTGGAAGCGACGGGCAACGGGCCGATCGATTACGCCGAAAGCGAAGCCTGGTGGGACTGGGCCGAGGCCAATGGCGTGGGCTGGATCAACTGGTCGATCGCCGACAAGGACGAAACCAGCGCCGCACTGGTGCCGGGTACCGGGCCATCGGGCTGGCAGGATGATGATCTGACCGAAAGCGGTCGCCTGCTGCGCGAACGGCTGCGGGCGGCGGCAGCGGCGGAGGGCTATCGGTGAGGGCGCTGGCGGGTGCCGTGGCGCTGCTGCTGACGGGTTGCGAAACGGCCCCCACGCCGCCGCCATTGCTCGATCTGGCGGATCATTTCACCCCCGCGCCGCCTGCCGTGCCGCGCGTGGGGCCAAGGCTCGATCTGGGCAAATGCGTCAACCTTTCCAATATGCTCGACGCGCCGCGCGAAGGCGATTGGGGCCGCGCGTTCGAGGATGCCGATGTGGAGCGGATCGCCGATGCGGGCTTCACCGCTATCCGCCTGCCCGCGCGTTTTTCCGCACATGCGCTGGAGGGGCCGCCCTACACCATCGATCCCGTGTTCATGGAGCGGGTGGCGCATATTGTGGACCTCGCCACCGCGCGCGGGCTTTCGGTGATTATCGACCTCCACCATTACGAGGAGATCGTAGAAGACCCGGCGGGCCACACCGCGCGGCTCGCGGGGCTGTGGCGGCAGATCGGCGAACGCTTTGCCGATGCTCCCGCGAGTGTCAGTTTCGAACTGGTCAACGAGCCGCACAATCGGTTCAACGCGGAAAACCTGCTGCAAACCATCGAGCCTGCGCTGGCAGAAGTCCGGCGGACCAATCCCACCCGTATCGTGGTCATCGACGGGCCGGAATGGGCAGGGCTGGATGCCATGCTCACCAGTCCCTTCCCGGACGATCCCTATGCCGTGCCGACCTTCCACTACTATTCGCCGGTCAACTTCGGTTTTCCCGAAGCCGACTGGCTCGATCCGCCCAGCCGCGACTGGTTCGGCAGTGCAGAGGATCTGGCGCTGATCGAAGCCGACCTGCAGAAAGTGCGCGATTACATGGCCCGCACCGGGCGGGTGCCGTTTGTCGGCGAATATGGTGCCTGGGTGACGCGCCCGCTGGCTGCACGGGAGGACTATTACGAAGTGCTGAGCGAAGCCTTCGCCTCGATCGGCGTCGATAGCTGCGCCTGGGGCTACACCAACACCTTCGAGCTGTGGGACAGCGCCAGCGGCCAGTGGCACGGCGAGATCGTGCGCCGGATATCCGCGCCGGTGAGGGAGTAGCTACCCGGTAGCAAACGCCTCCGCGTGGGCTTCCACCAGCGCCAGCATCTCCGCGTCGCTGTCGAAATTGCCGTACCAGCCCTGTGGCTCGTGCATCGGATCGCCCATGTAGGCGTTGTCGCCGTTCTGGTAGCGGAAGTCCGCGTGCCGTGCCCGTGCCTCGCCGTTCCACGCCCAGAAATTGGTCCCCGCCACCGGGCCGCCATTGCCCGATGCATGGGCTTCGGCGGCGGCATAAATCGTGCGGTAGTAGCGTTCGCGGAAGGTTGTCGGCACGTTTGGCGCATAGAGTTCGCCATCGCGCGGGAACCCGAATTCCTCGATTGTGAGCGGCTTGCCCGCCGCATTGGCCAGCGCGATGTGGCTGGTGAGATAGTCCTCCACCAGCACCCGCCCGGCTGGCCAGGTGCCTTCGAGATCCTTGCCGTCGACCCAGCCCCAGTTGAGCGGCCAGATATGTGCGGTGAGATAGTCGATGTTCTGGTGCGCCCGCTCCACCACGTCGGCGCGGCCATTGGCCCCTTGCGTCCCTTCGTGGCCCAGCGAAACGAGGTGGTTCGGATCGACCTCGCGGATGATAGCGGCGGTGGTGTCGATCCAGTCGTAGTAATGCGGCAGCGCGGCTTCGATCCCTTCCTCGGTCCCGCCGGGGCGCGGTTCGTTGGCGTGTTGCCAGGCCATTATCGCGGGATCTTCGGCATAGGGAATGCCGGTGACGGAATTCACCCGCCCGACCATCATCCGCACGTAATCATAATAGCCATCCTTCGCCTGCGCGTTGGAATAGAATGCGCTGACGGCATCGGGGAAAGCGGGCCAGGGATGGGCGGGATCGTTCATGTCCGTCCACTGCCCTGTGGCCCAGGCCAGCCGGTTCATCATTCCGCCGGACCATTCCCAGAAGTTCGTCAGGCACAGCACCGCCACCATCCCGCGCCTGCCGATCTCGGCCATCGCGAAATCGAGCCCTTCGAGCAGTTCGCGGTTCACACTGCCATCGGCGCGCACGAAACCCGGCTGGATCGAATTGCGCACCGGCCCTTCCTCGCCGCTCGCCATGATCCGCAGGTTGGTGATGCCGTGCGCGCGCATCCGGTCGAGTTCGCGCATCAACCGCGCGCGATCGCCATAGGCGGCGTCGGCCCCCAACCACGCGAGGTACCAGGCATTCGCTCCGACAAAGCGATAGGGTCGGCCATTGCGCACCAGCGATCGCCCATCGGTGGAGATGAAACCTGTTACCTGCTGTACGCCCGCCCCGGTGGCGCATCCCGCCAGTGCCATTCCGGCCAGCGCGCCGCCCCCTGCCTGCAACACCTGCCTGCGGCTTGCCTTCGATCCGGTCATGGCCTGCTCCCTCTCGCTTTTGCCCAAGTCTAGGCAGCCTTGGCGGAGTTTGGGAAGGGCCATTCTGTCAACCTTGTCAGAAAACCCCCCGTCGCTCGCCTTCACCTCCCCTTGCAGCCTTGCGGGCAATGCCGCATGGGGCGGGTGGGGAAAAATGAACAAGCGCGCCACCATCATGGACATCGCCGAACAGGCAGGCGTCTCGGCCAAGACGGTGTCGCGCGTGCTCAACAACGAGCCCTATGTCCGCCCCGACCTGCGCGAGCGGGTGAAGGCCGTTGCGGCCAGGCTCGATTACCAGCCCAACATGAACGCGCAGGCGCTGATTTCGCGGCGGAGTTTCCTGATCGGGCTCACCTATGAGCGGCCCAGCCCCAGCTACGTGGTGGACCTTCAACGCGGCGCTCTCGATCGTCTCGAAAGCGAGCGGTACCGGCTGGTGGTTCTGCCCTTTGCCGAAGCCCGCAGCGATGCCGCCGGGCTGATCGCGCTGCTGCGCAGTTCGATGGTGGATGGCGTGCTGCTCGCCCCGCCCAGTTGCGACATTCCCGAAGTGCTCGACAGCCTCGACGCGGCGGGGATCCGCTATGCCCGGATCACGCCCTCGACCATGCCGGGACGCGGCGCCTGCGCCATGCTGGACGAGCGCGAGGCCGCGCGCGCGGTGGCGCAGTACCTGATCGATCTGGGGCATCGCCGCTTCGGGATCGTGCTCGGCCACCAGAGCCACGGCGCGACGCAGGCGCGACTGGCAGGCTATCGCGATGCGCTCGATGCCGCCGGGATCGATGCCGGATCGGTGGCATTGGAGCAGGGTGATTTCACTTACGCCAGTGGCCAGCGCGCAGCGCGCGCGCTACTGGAGAGGACGGACAGGCCAAGCGCAATCCTGGCCCAGAACGACGATATGGCAGCAGCCGTGCTGACCACCGCGCGCGAACTGGACATCGTGGTGCCGGACGAGCTTTCGGTTGCCGGGTTCGACGATGCCGAAATTGCGCGGCTATGCTGGCCGCAGCTGACCACCGTCGAACAGCCCGTAGCGTCTATCGCTGCAGATGCTACCGACCAGTTGTTGCACTTGCTTGGAGGGAAAAGCGAAACGGTCCCGCTTGTCCATCCCTACCGTTTGCACCTGCGCGGCTCCACCGCTGCTCCACACAACTAGCAGCTAGTCGCGCAAACCGCGCGCTCCAGCCCGATTCTCACGCCGTTTGGCGGTGCATCGTAGGCACGCCTCGATGCACTATCTTGACAGCCTTGTCAGAGTAATGGTAGCTATACCACCAAGCCGCACAAAAGCGGTCATAGAGGAGGCGCGACTCGCAGGGGTTGGCGCGGCAAGGGAGGATTTGTCTTGAGGAACATCCGTAAACCGTCCGTAATCCGTCATTCGATCTCGATCCTCGCTCTGGCAGCTGGAATTGGGAGCGCTACCACGGTCTTCGCGCAGGATGCTGATCCCGCTGCTGAGGAGCCCGACAATTCGATCGTGGTCACCGGCGTGCGGGCCTCGCTCGACCGCGCGATTGACCTGAAGCGCAACAGTTCCGGCGTGGTGGACGGCATCTCTGCCGAGGATATCGGCCGCTTCCCCGATACAAACCTCGCCGAGTCGCTGCAGCGCATCACCGGTGTGTCGATCGACCGTGTGAACGGCGAAGGTTCGCGCGTCACCGTGCGCGGCTTCGGCCCCGGCTTCAACCTCGTCACGCTCAACGGGCGCACGCTGCCGACGGCCAGCATTGCCTCGGTCGGGCAGGACCAGAACGGCGACTTCGTTTCCGGCACCACCCGCAGCTTCGATTTCGCCAATCTCGCGTCCGAAGGCGTCTCCCGACTGGAAGTGTACAAGACCGCGCGCGCCGGCATCCCCGGTGGCGGCATCGGCGCGGCGATCAACATCGTTACCCGTCGTCCGCTTGATGCAGCCGCAGGCCTGTCCGGCTCGATCGGCGTCAAGGCCGCCTATGACGAAGCCGATACCTATGATCTCGATCGCATCACGCCGGAAGTGTCCGGCCTGCTCAACTGGAGCAATGAAGCGGGCACCTTCGGCATTGGTCTGTTCGGCAGTTTCCAACGCCGCAACAACTCGGCCGTGTCGGAATCGGCGAACGACTGGAACATCCTGACTTACGGCGATTTCGCATCGTCCACCACCTTCCGCCGCGCGGACGGCAATACCGTAGTCCAGAATGCGCCGAGCGATCCGGACACGCTGATCGCGATCCCCAATGATACCCGCTATCACTATTCGGAATTCTCGCGCGAGCGGATCAACGGCCAACTGACGCTGCAATTTGCCCCGTCGGACCGGCTGGAGATCACGGCTGACGCGACCTATTATCGCAACCAGGCCGAAGAGCAGCGGGTCGACCAGACAACCTGGTACAACCGTCCCTTCGATGCGATCACTTTCGACGGCAATCCCGATGTCGCCACCGCGATCTTCATCGACGATGTGATCACCGCGCCCAAGGACGGCGGCTTCGAGCAGCAATATCGCGCCACCGAGGACGAGCTCTATTCGCTTGGCCTCAATGTCGCGTACGAGCTGACCGACAATTTCACGCTCGAGTTCGACGGTCACCATTCGGAAGCCAATGCGCGGCCGAACAATCCCAACGGCCACACCTCCACCTTGTTCGCTTTTGCGCAGAAGTCGATCGTCGATCAGGGGCTGAACATCGTTGACGGGTTCCCGCAGCAGTTCATCGAATTCGATGACGGCAACGGCAACAACAACGGCATTCTCGACATTCCCGATCTCGGCACGCAGGTCGCGCGCAGCCAGACTGCCTACCAGTCGCAGACAGTCGATGAAGCGCGGCTCGATGCCCATTGGGATGTGGGTGACGACGATCGTGTGTCGTTCGGTGCCAGCTACCGCGGAGCTTCGATGAGCAGCCGCACCATCAGCACCTACAACGCGCTGGGTGACTGGGGCGTGGGCAATATCGGAGATATCGCTGCGCAGGCCGGCGATCTGGTCGAGCCGTTCTGCCTCGTCTGCCAGTGGCAGGATTTCGACACCGGCATCGCCGCCGGCGATCCGCTCTCCACCGCTTTCCGCGGCGATGCGACGGCGCTGTTCAACGCCTTCGTCAATAACCCGACGATCAACGGCACGTCCGATAACCAGGTCGAGGAAGACATCCTGGCGGTCTATGCCGAAGTCGATCTCAATACCGAACTGATGGGCCGCCCGGTGAACATCCTTGCCGGTGTCCGCTATGAACACACCAATTCGGAATCGGTGACGCTGCAGGGGATTCCGCAGGAAATCGTCTGGACGCAGAACAACGACTTCGTTGCCAATCTTTCGCCCACGCCCGAAGCGGTGAGCGGGGACAACAGCTACGAACACATCCTCCCGGCGCTCGATTTCTCGATCGAACTGACCGACGATGTGGTTGGCCGCGTCTCCTTCGGTCGCACGATTGCCCGGCCAGATTTCGGATCGCTGTTCGCCTCGACCAATCCCGGCAACCCGAACCGGCCGACTGCGCTTGGCGGGGTGCCCGGCGGCAACCGCGGCAACCCGCAACTGGTGCCGCTGGTGTCGGACAACTTCGATGTCAGCGCCGAGTGGTACTTTGCCCCGTCGAGCTATGTCTCGGTCGGCTTCTTCGACAAGCGGGTGCAGAATTTCGTCGGCACCGGACAGACGACGCAGCCGCTGTTCGGCCTCCGCAACCCGAGTTCCGGCGAACCCGGCACGGTTTCGGGTCAGGCGCTCGAATATCTACAGAACAACGCCTTCGACGTTTCGGATGACAACCTGTTCGTGCTGTCCGCCTTGATCGACAACTTCGGCTTTGCCGATGGTGTGGCACAGTTCCTCGCCGCGCCAAGGCAGGCTGGATCCAATGCGCTCAGCCAGACCTATATCGACAACATCAACATCCTCTATGACCTCGAAGCCGGGCCGAACGATCCGCTGTTCCAGTTCCAGACCCAGCAGCCGGTCAATTCCGAAGACGCGCATATCTACGGCTTCGAAATCGCCGGGCAGTACTTCCTCGGCGATACCGGGATCGGCGTGGCCGCGGCCTATACGCTGGTGCGCGGCGATGTCGGGTTCGATATCACCGCCCCGACGAATGCCGACCAGTTCGCGCTGCTTGGCCTGTCGGATACCGCCAATGCCTCGCTGATCTACGAGAACTACGGGATCTCGGCGCGGCTAACGTACAATTGGCGCGACACTTTCCTCACCAACAACAGCCGGGGATCGTCGCGCAATCCGGTGTTCGTCGACACCTATGACCAGGTCGATCTGAACGTGTCTTACGACATTACCGATAACATCGTCGTGTCGTTCGAAGCGATCAACCTGACCGGTTCCAACGTGAAGACATATGCCCGCACCGAGAACCAGCCGTGGTTCATCGTCGAAGGTCGGCCGCGCTACTATGTCGGAGCGCGGATGCGGTTCTGACCGTTTTCACAAGCTTCTCCCGGGAGCCGCGATCTCGTCTGGAGGTCGCGGCTTTCGTGGCGAGGGGCGTCTCTTCTTTTGCCCCTCACAGTAATGTAGCGTGACCACCATGACCCGCTTTGCACCGCTCGATAACGTTGCCCATGCCGATCTGCGCCTGAAGCCCGGACACGGGCAGCGCTTCGGCGACTGCGTGAACCAGGTGCCGGTGTTTCCGTCAGAGTTCGCCGCTGTCCAGCGCGATTGCCCGATCCTGTTCCATGCGGGCGAGGGCGGACTTGCGGCGGTTGCGATCCTTGGATTGGAGCGGGACAGCAATCTGTTCGTCTCCGATGGGCGCTGGGACGCGCGCTATGTTCCAGCGCTAACGCGGACCGGGCCGTTCCGGCTGGGCGGCGGGGTGGACGGCGACCTGGCGGTGCTGGTCGATCTGGACCATCCGCGTATAGCCGACGCCGAGGATGCGGAGGCGCTACCGCTGTTTCGCGAACACGGCGGCCATGCGCCTGCGCTCGAAAGCGCGATTGCCGCGCTGCGCACCGTTCACGCGGGGCTGGCGCAGATGGCACAGATGGCCGAACAGTTCGCCGAATCGGGCGTGATCGAACCCGCCAATCTCACCGTCACGCGCGCGAATGGCCAGCAGGTGCGGTTCGATGGCTATCTCGCCGTGGCGGAAGACCGGCTGGCGGCCTTGTCCGGCGAACAATTGGAGCGATTGAACGCTGCCGGATTACTCGGCCCTGCTTTTCAAGCAGCCGCATCCATAGCGAATTTCAATACCCTGCTGGCGCGCGACGCGCTGCGCGCGGCCTGATGGTCATCGCGGTAGAACAGCAGGACGGTCGGTTGCCTAGCGGCGCGGGGTGGGAAGCCACTGTAGCCGAAGCCAAGCCCCTGCTGTTCAAAGGCGCGGCTAGCAACTGGGAACTGGTCGAAGCAGGGCGCAAATCGGCCAAGTCTGCCGCCGACCTCCTGCGCCGCTACAGCAACGGCGGTCCCGTCACCGTCTATCGCGGCGATGCCGCGATGCGGGGGCGGTTTCACTACAACGATGCGCTCGACGGCTTCAACTTCACCGGCACCCGCGAACCGCTGGCGCAGGTGCTGGATGACCTGCTGGCAGGTAGCGATCCGGTCTATGTCGGGTCGACCGATATCGGCCTTTATTTCCCCGGCTTCACCGCTGCCAACGGCTTCGATCTGGCGGCAATCCACCCGATGTTGGTGGAACAACCCGGCCTCGCCAGCCTGTGGATCGGCAATCGCACCACGGCTTCGGCGCATTACGACTACTCGCACAACATCGCCGTCTGTGCCGTCGGGCAGCGGCGGTTCACGCTGTTTCCGCCCGATCAGGTGGCCAATCTCTATCCCGGCCCGCTGGAGCCGACGCCCGCCGGGCAGGTCGTCTCGATGGTCGATCTCGCCGCGCCCGATCTCGACCGCTTCCCGCGCTTTGCCGAAGCGCTGGAAAATGCGCAGGTGGCGGAGATGGAACCGGGCGACGTGCTGATCTATCCGGCGATGTGGTGGCACTGCGTCGAGGCGCTGGCACCGTTCAACGTGCTGGTAAACTACTGGTGGAACAGCGTTCCGGCGCACATCGACAGCCCGCAGACCACCCTTCTGCATGGCCTCCTCTCCCTGCGCGAAAGGCCCGAGCAGGAGCGGCAGGCGTGGCGGGCGCTGTTCGATTATTACCTGTTCGGCGATCCCGACCTGCCGCGCGCGCACCTGCCGGAGCATGCGCAAGGGCCGCTCGCCCCGCTCGATCCCGGCGCAGCGCGGCGATTGCGGGCGCAGGTCCTGCGGAAGCTCCAGCGGTGAGCGTGGACCAGCCGGTCAGGGTGGTAATCGCAGGCGGCGGCACCGCCGGCTGGATCGCCGCCGCCGCGATCCAGCGCCAACTCGGCTCGCTGGTGCAGGTGACGCTGGTGGAAAGCGATGCCATCGGCACCGTCGGTGTGGGCGAAGCGACCATCCCAACCGCGCGCTCGTTCCACCAGCTGTTGCGGATCGACGAAGCCGCCTTCATGCGCGCCACCGGGGCGACCTTCAAACTGGGTATCCGTTTCGACGACTGGGGCCAGCTGGGCGACAGCTACATCCATTCGTTTGGCTCCGTGCCGATGAAGACCTGGGTGGCCGAATTCCAGCATTTCTGGCTCGAAGCGCGCGCGCGCGGCTTTGCCGAGCCGGTGGGCGCATACTGCCTGGAACACGAGGCGGCGCTGGCGGGCAAGCTGGCACTCGAGGGCGAGGCGGCGACCAACTACGCCTATCATCTCGATGCCGGGCGCTATGCCGCGTTCCTGCGCCAGATTGCCGAGGCCGAAGGTGCGGTGCGCATTGAGGGAAAGATCGCCTCGGTAGAACGTCACGGCGAAAGCGGCGATGTCTCGGCGCTGCTGCTCGACAGCGGTGAGCGGTTGGAAGGCGATCTGTTCATCGACTGCACCGGCTTTCGCGCGCTGCTGATCGAAGGCGAGTTGCAGGAGGGTTTCGAGGACTGGAGCCACTGGCTGCCGATGGACGGCGCTTTCGCCGTGCAGACCCGGCAGGCGGGCGATCCGGTGCCCTATACCCGCGCGATTGCGCACGGCGCAGGGTGGCAGTGGCGCATCCCCTTGCAACACCGCATGGGCAACGGCTGCGTCTTCACCAGCCGGCATATGGAACCCGACGCGGCGCGCGAACTGTTGCTCGGAAGCGTCGAGGGCGAACTGCTGACCGAGCCGCGGCTGGTCCGCTTCACCACCGGCAAGCGGCGGCGGGTTTGGGAGCGCAACGTGGTCGCACTTGGGCTGTCCTCCGGCTTTGTCGAGCCGCTCGAATCGACCAGCATCCACCTGTTCATGGCGGGGGTAACGCGGCTGATCCAGCAATTCCCCTTCGGCCCCGCGAGCCACGCGCAACGCGCCCGCTACAACCGCATGGCCGATGCCGAGATCGACAGGGTGCGCGATTTCGTCATCCTGCATTACAAGCTGACCCAGCGGACCGACACGCCGTTCTGGCGCGACATGGCGGCGATGGCGGTGCCCGATACCTTGCAGGAGCGGATCGACCTTTTCGCCGAAAGCGCGGAAGCGTGGCAGGCGGCGGACGACCTGTTCCGGGTGGATAGCTGGGCGCAGGTGATGCTCGGCCAGAACCTGCAACCCGCTGGCTGGCACCGCCTCGCAAGGCTGGTGAGCGATGAAAAACTGCGCGCGTCGCTCGACGGCCTGCGCCAGCGGATCGCCGCACAACTGGCCACGATGGCGAGCCACCGGGAAGTGATCGACAGCTATTGCCGGACCGAGAGGGATTGACCTCTTCGACCACTTATGACAGCGATGTCAGTCAAGGAATTCCGCCATTGTGATCGTTCACTCAAGGCGGACGGAAAATGGAGAGGGTTATGAGGTTCAAACCGGCTTTTGCTTGCCTGCCCGCGCTGGCGCTGGCCGCTTGCGCAACGGTTCCGCCAGGCGATACCGCCAGCACTGCCGCGCTGCCCGCCAGTGGAGCCGGAGTCGCCAATCCGGAGATCTGGCCTGCCTACGAATATCCTGTCACGGTCAATCCGGAACACGAAGCGCGGATCGCGCAGCTGCTCGCCAGCATGACACTGGAAGAGAAGATCGGCCAGCTGGTGCAGGCGGACCTGTGCTGCGTCACGCCGGAGGATATGCGCGAGTATCACCTCGGTTCGATCCTCGTCGGCGGCAATTCCGGCCCCAACGGCAACGACTTCTCCCCCGCGCCCGACTGGCTGGCGGCGGCGGATGCGTTTTACAATGCCTCTGTCGATACGAGCGACGGCGGCGTGGGCATTCCGATGCTTTGGGGCACCGATGCGGTGCACGGCCATTCGAACATCATCGGCGCGACTATTTTCCCGCACAATATCGGGCTGGGAGCCGCGCACAATCCGGCCCTGATCGAACAGATCGGCCGCGTCACTGCCACCGAAATCCGCGTGACCGGGCAGGAATGGACCTTCGCGCCTACCGTGGCCGTGCCGCAGGATTTCCGGTGGGGCCGCGCCTATGAAGGCTATTCGTCGGACCCCGAACTCGTCGCCAGCTATGTCGGCGCGCTGTTGCAGGGCTTGCAGGGTAATCCGGACAATACCGACCTGCTTTCCGGCCCCTATGTGCTCGCTTCGACCAAGCATTTCCTTGCCGATGGCGGCACCGACAACGGCGTCGACCAGGGCGATTCGTCGATCAGCGAGGAAGACCTGCGCGACATTCACGGCGCGCCCTACGGTCCGGCGATCGAAGGCGGCGTGGCGACGGTGATGGCCAGCTTCTCCAGCTGGCAGGGCGTGAAGATGACCGGCAACGAGTCGCTGCTTACTGGCGTGCTGAAGGACCGGATGGATTTCGGCGGCTTCGTCGTTTCCGACTGGAACGCCCACGGGCAAGTCGCGGGTTGCACCAACGAAAGCTGCCCGCAGGCGCTGCTGGCGGGGATCGACATGTACATGGCGCCCGATACCTGGCGCGATGTTTATGCAGACCTGCTCGCGCGCACCCGAAGCGGCGAAGTGCCGATGGCGCGGGTGGACGATGCGGTGGCGCGGATCCTGCGGGTCAAGCTACGGCTCGGCCTGTTCGATCATGGCGCACCGAGCACGCGGCCATTGGCGGGGCAATACGAATTGCTCGGCGCGCCAGAGCACCGCGAAGTGGCGCGCGAGGCCGTGCGCCAGTCGCTGGTGCTGCTGAAGAACCAGTCCACCCTGCCGATCGCGGCGGGCAGCCGCCTGCTGGTGGCGGGCGAGGGCGCGGACGATATCGGCCGCCAGTCAGGCGGCTGGACGATCACTTGGCAGGGTACCGGGCTGACCGACGAGCATTTCCCCGGCGCGACCTCGATCTGGGACGGTTTGTCTGCAGCGATGACCGAAGGCGGCGGGTCGGCGGAGCTGTCGCCCGACGGCAGCTTCACCCGGCGGCCAGACGTGGCGGTGGTGGTGTTCGGCGAAACGCCCTACGCCGAATTCCAGGGAGACCGGGCCACGCTGCAGCTCGATGAGGCGCTCACCGGCCCGTGGCAAACGATGCAGCGGCTGCGCGAGCAGGGCATTCCGGTGGTGGCGGTGATGATTACCGGGCGGCCGCTCTATGTGAACCCGGCTTTTAACGATGCCGATGCTTTCGTGGTGGCATGGCTCCCCGGCAGCGAAGGCGGCGGGATTGCCGATGTGCTGGTGGGCGATGCGGCGGGCAATCCGCGACACGAGTTCACCGGGCGCCTGCCGACCGACTGGCCCATGACAGCGCGGATGGAGGACGGCGCGCTGTTCCGCTTCGGCGACGGGCTCAGCTATGCCTCGCCGCAAGTGGCGTGGACGCCGCTGCCGGAGAACACCAATGTTGCGGCAGGTGGCGACGAGCGGACCTGGTTTGCTGCTGGCGTTCCGGCGGCGAGCTGGTCGCTGAACGTCGGCGATCCGGCACAGCCGAGCAGCCAGACGCGGATCACTACCGTGCCGGTCGAAGTGCTCGGCGGGCGGGTGGATATCTCGGCGGTCAACCACGTGGTGCAGGAAGGCGCGCGGCGGTTCGAACTGAGCGGCCCCGGCGCTACCACGATCACGCTGGGCACCTTCGAACCGGTCGATCTCAGCCGCGAGACCAATGCCGATATCCTGCTGCTGTTCACAATGAACGCGACGGACCTGCCGGATAACGCCGCGATCGGGATGCGCGATGCTGCGGGCAATCTGGGCACGCGCGCGCTGGGCATTGCCGAAGGGCAGGGTTTCGTGCGCTACGGCATTCCGCTCAAATGCTTCCGCGATCAAGGCGTGGACGTGACGCAGATGCAGACGCCTTTCGTGCTTTCCGGCACCGGGGCGGGTGATGTGAGCCTGGCCGAAGTGCGTCTGGGCATGGACGCCGAGCAGGTGCTGGCTTGCGAATGATGCGGCTGTTTGCCGTGCTGGCGGCCAGTGCCTTCGGACTGGGGTCGCTGGCGGCCTGCGCGCAGGAAACGGTGCAAGTCGAAGTGCCGGGGGGCACGGTGCGCGGCACAGTCGAGCCGGACAGCCTGGTGTTTCGCGGCATTCCCTTCGCCGCCGCGCCCACGGGCGATCTGCGCTGGCAGCCGCCGCAGCCGGTCACCGACTGGCAGGGCGTGCGCGACGGCATGGAAAATGCGCCTGCCTGCCCGCAATACTCCGAAGGCTGGAACGCGGCGCAGGCGGCGGACTGGGACGAGGATTGCCTGACGCTCGATGTCCGCACGCCCTCGCTCGAAGGCGTGCGCCCGGTGATGGTGTGGATCCATGGCGGTTCGAACCGCTCCGGCGCATCGGGCGGCCCGGCGGATTCGGACCTGACGCGGCAGGGCGTGGTGGTGGTCGGCATCCAGTACCGGCTCGGCGTGCTCGGCTTCCTCGCCCATCCGGAACTGAGCGAGGAGCAGGGAGGGTTCAGCGGCAATTACGGACTGATGGACCAGATCGCCGCCTTGCGCTGGGTGCGCGACAACATCCATCGCTTCGGCGGCGATCCTTCGCAGGTGACCTTGTTCGGCGAAAGCGCAGGTTCGCAGGACGTTTCGCTGATGCTCGCCGCGCCCGCCGCGCAAGGCCTGTTCGGCGCGGCAATCCTGCAAAGCGGGACGCCGGGGTTCGGTCAGTCCTTCCGCACACTGGCGGAGGCGGAGGAAGTCGGCGCGCAATTCGGCAGCGTGGCGACCTTGCGCGGCATGTCGGCGCAGGCAATTCTCGACGCGACACCCGCCTACGAAGAGACTAGCGGCGGCGCGATCACGCCGTTCCTGCGCACCGTGATCGACGGGAGGGTGCTGCCCGCCGCGCCCGACGTGTTGCTGGCGGGGCGCGAACCGCTGCCGGTCATCATCGGCACCGACCGGGTGGAATTCTCCGCCCCCGATGACGAGGCGACGGTAAGCGGCATGGCGCGCCAGTATTTCGGCGATGAAGCAGAGGAAATGCTCGCGCTCTACCGCGCCGAGCAGGTCGAGCCGCGCCGCGGCGGGATCGGCACGCGGATCATTTCGGACGTGCTGTTCCATTGCCCCGCGGACCAGCTTGCGGACCTGCTCACGCGGAGCGGCTGGCCCGTCTGGCGCTACGAATTCGATATCGGCGAAGACGGCGGGCTGACACGGCACGCCTATGAAATCGGCTGGGTGTTCGAACGCCTGCCGATCGGGTCGCAAGCCTTCATGCAGGACTACTGGGCGGCGCTAGCCGTATCAGGCGACCCCAATGGCGTGGCCGGTATTGCCGAAGCGCGCCCCGGCTGGGAGCCGTGGCAGATCGAGAATTCCCGGCAACTGCTCATCACCCAAACTAAAACCGCGATGGAAAGCGCACGCCCGCGTGCCGCGATCTGCGCCCGATTGGAGGCTTACTGATGTCGCTGAGAACCCTGCTTGCCACCTGCTGCAGTGCAAGCCTGCTGCTCGCCCCGCTGCCCGCCGCCGCGCAGGCTTCTCCGGCGGAGCCGCTGCCGGTCGGCACCTGCATCAATCTCGGCAATCACCTCGAATCGCCGCAGGAGAACGACTGGGGCGCGCATCGGCTTGGCCCGGCGGATTTCACCCGCATCCGTGCTGCCGGGTTCACCACCGTGCGGCTGCCGGTGCGCTGGGCGAACAAGACCGGGGACGGGCCGGACTACACCATCGATCCGGCGTGGCTGGCGCGGGTGAGCGAGCTGGTCGACGCCGCGCTCGCCGCCGATCTCAACGTCATGCTCAACAGCCACAATTTCGAGGAGCTGCACGCCGATCCGGCTGGCAATGCGGCGAAGCTGGCAGCGATCTGGCGGCAGGTGGGCGCGCATTTCGCCGATCGTTCGGACCGGCTTTGGTTTGAACCCGAGAACGAGCCGCACGGGGCGTTCACTAACGAAAACCTCGTCGCCACGCTGGCCCCCGCACTGGCGGAAATCCGCGCCACCAATCCCACCCGCGCAGTGATTATCGGCGGCGGCAACTGGAGCGGCATCGATTCGCTGGCAACGCTCGAACTGCCCGACGATCCCAACGTCCACCCGACTTTTCATTACTACGAGCCGTTCGATTACACCCACCAGGGCGCGACCTGGGCGGGGCAGGTTCCCGAAGCGGGCACCCGTCCCTACGGCACTCCCGCCGATGCCGAACGGCTGGCAAGCGATGTCGCCAAGCTTGAAGCCTATGTCGCCCGCACCGGGCTGACCCCGTTCATGGGCGAGACGGGCGCATTCGACGGCGGTTCCGCGCTCGACCAGCGGATCGCCTACCACACTGCCGTTCGCGAGGCCTTCGCCCCAACCGGCATCGGCATGTGCGCCTGGGCCTATGCCAACACCTTCCCGTTCTGGGATGCGGAGACCGGGCAATGGCTGCCCGGCCTGCGCGCGGCTTTCGGGCTGCCCGAAGACTAGTCGCCGCTTACTGCGTAGGGCCCGGCCACCACTCCGGTGAACAGGTTGCTGCGCACCGAGGCCATGTGGGAAACGTCCACATCCTCGGCCAGCACGCGCCATGTGCCGCTGCCGGGGGCACGGTAGCTGAAGTCGGCATTGCCATTGTCGAAAGCGATCCGCAGTTCGACCTCGCCCGCAGCATAGGGCACCGATTGCACCACTTCGCCGCCGGTAGCCATCCCCGCACCATCGCGGCGCAATACGGCCAGCACCGGGCCTTGCTCCGTGCCCATCAGCCCTACGCTGACGAACGCGACTTCGCTCGCTACCGCCGCCAGCCCGGCAAAGTCGCCCTCTGCTTGCGGTGCGAAGGAAAAGCGGGTGGTGAAGCTCGCCGCGTGATGGCGCAGCCGCTGCCCGGCAAAGCTCGGCATCGCGCCTTCGCCCAGATCGGTGCCGGACGGGGCCAGCATCAGCGCGCCGCCTTCCAGTGCCATGTTCTGTACATCGGGCACGTTGCGGATCCGCAGCCATTCCGGCCCAAGCCTTGCAGCGGTGAAATCATCGCGCCAGCTATCGAAATCGGCCCCCGGTGACGGGGCCAATGCCGGGCGCGGGGCGGTCAACGGCACGGGTTCTCCACTGTCGAGCATGATCGGCCAGCCATCGCGCCATTCCACCGGCAGCAGGAATGTCTCGCGCCCCAGCAGCGTATCCTGCCCGGCATAGGGCCGGGTAGCGAGGAATACCCCCCACCAGCTGCCATCGTCCAGCTCGACAAAATCGGCATGGCCGGTGGCTTCCACCCGGTCGGGGCGATTCGCCGGCATATCGCGCTGGGTCAGGATCGGATTGACCGGGCCGGACTCGTAAGGACCGTCGATGTCGCGGCTGCGATAGATCGTCTGGGAATGCTGGTCTGCCGTGCCGCCTTCTGCCGCCAGCAGGTAGTGCCAGTCCCCTACCTTGTAGATGTGCGGCCCTTCGGCCCAGATCGGGTTGTCCGCCGGGTTCACCCCGCCGTCCACCAGCAGCGTGGGCTCGCCGACCAGTTGCTGGGTCGCCAGATCGAATTCGCGCAGCCAGATCGCGCGGTGGCCCTCGTAACGCGGCTCCCCCACCGGGGCATCGTTGTAGGTAATCCAGCCGCGCCCTTCGGCGTCGACATAGAGCGAGGGATCGATACCCTCAAACGCCAGCCAGACCGGATCGGACCACGGCCCGGCGGGATCGCTGGCGGTGACCATGAAGTTGCCCTCGCATCGCACGCAGGTGTTGAAAATGTAGAAGATGCCGTCGTGATGCGTGATCGCCGGGGCATAGAGCGCGTCGCCGGTGAGCGACATTCCGGTGAAATCGACCATGCCGGGGCGGTCGATCGCATTGCCGATCTGCCGCCAGTTCACCAGATCGCGGCTGTGCATGATCGGCAGGCCGGGGAACCAGGCAAAGGTGGAAGTGACGAGATAGAAATCGTCCCCCACTTTCACGATCGAGGGATCGGGGTGGAAACCCGGCAGGACGGGATTCGCGAACTGGCCTGCGGGGACTGCCTGGGCCTCGCCTTCGTAAGCGACATATTCGAACCGTGCGGTCGGCCCGGCCCAGGCAGGAACTGCCAGCGCCAGCGCGGCCAATCCGGCGGCTGCAAAACCTATTCCTTCACGCATACGAAATTTCCTCTCCGTGGATTCGGCCACTTGCCCTGTGGCGTTCTGCCTCATATGGTAGCGCTATCAGGCCTTAAGACAAGAGGCGGGGCAAGAGGAAAACAATGTCCGTAGAATTGCAGGGCCTGCTGCCCGCCGATTACCGGGATGGCAGCTTTATCGGGCGTGCTCTGGCGCCCGAAGGGCCGTGCGTGATTGCCGTGCGCGAGGGCGAATTGTTCGACCTGACGCAGGACGTGGCGACCGTTTCGGGCGCGATTGCGCGTCGCAGCTTTGCGGGCGGACGGTCGCTCGGCCCGGTGGAGAACGGCCTCCCGGAAGGCTGGAGCCTGCTCACTCCCATCGACTTGCAGGCCGTGAAAGCCAGCGGCGTGACCTTTGCGATTTCCGCCATCGAGCGGGTGATCGAAGAGCGCGCGCGCGGCGATTCGGCGCGGGCTGCCGAAATTCGCGCCTCGCTCGAAGAGAAAGTCGGCACGATCCGCGAAGTCGTGCCCGGCAGTGCCGAGGCCATGCGGCTGAAAGACCTGCTGATCGAACAAGGCATGTGGTCGCAATACCTCGAAGTCGCCATCGGCCCCGATGCGGAGATTTTCTCCAAGTCGCCGGTGCTCTCCACCGTGGGTGCGGGGGCAATGGTCGGGGTGCGTTCGGATTCGAGCTGGAACAACCCGGAGCCCGAAGTGGTGCTGGTCTGCGATGCGCACGGCGAGGTTGTTGGCGCAACGCTGGGCAACGATGTGAACCTGCGCGATTTCGAAGGCCGCAGCGCGCTGCTGCTGTCGAAAGCGAAGGACAACAACGCCAGTTGCGCGATCGGCCCGTTCATCCGCCTGTTCGACGATGGCTTTACCATCGACGATGTGCGGCAGGCCAATGTCGATCTGCATATCCTCGGGCCGGAGGGCTACGTGCTCGAAGGGAGCAACGACATGCGCCAGATTTCCCGCGATCCGCTCGATCTGGTGGAACAATGCCTGTCCGAACATCATTACCCCGACGGGTTCGTGCTGTTCTGCGGCACGCTGTTTGCCCCGGTGCAGGATCGCGATGCGCCGGGTGCGGGCTTTACCCACAAGGTGGGCGACGTGGTGACGATTTCCTCGCGGCGGCTGGGCAAGCTCACCAATACCGTCACCACCAGCCGCGACGCGCCGCCCTGGACGATGGGCATCGGCGCTTTCATTCGCAACCTCGCTTCGCGCGGGCTTATCGACAGGATCTGATTACCGTGACTTCCACTCTTTCCCACTACATCGGCGGTGCCTTCACCGGCGCGGCCGACACGCTCGAAAGCATCAACCCTTCGGACACCGCCGAGATCGTCGCCCGCTTCCCGCAGGGCGATGCGGCCCATGTCGAAGCTGCCGTTTCTGCGGCGCAGGACGCGCAGAAGGGCTGGGCCGATGCCAGCCCCGAAGTGCGCGCCGACCTGCTGGAGAAGATTGCCCAGGCCCTGTTCGCCCGCTCCGCCGAGATCGGCGAATTGCTGGCGCGCGAGGAAGGCAAGCTGCGCGGCGAAGGCGTGGGCGAAACGCTGCGCGCCGCACGCATCTTCCGCTATTTCGCGGGCGAGGCGCTGCGCCGTCATGGGCTGACGCTCGAATCGACACGCCCCGGCCTCGATGTTGCCACCTATCGCGAGGCGGTCGGGCCGGTCGGCCTGATTACCCCGTGGAACTTCCCCATCGCCATTCCCGCGTGGAAGGCCGCCCCCGCGCTTGCCTTCGGCAACACCGTGGTGATCGCGCCGTCGAACGAGACGCCCGCGGTGGCGCATATGCTTGCCGAGATTATCCACGAAGCCGGAGTGCCCGCTGGCGTGTTCAACATGGTGCTGGGCGGCGGCGATGCAGGGGCCGCGCTGGTGGAGCATGACGGAATTGTCGCGATCAGCTTTACCGGCAGCCAGGCGACCGGCGCCAAGGTGCTCGCCGGTGCTGCGGCCAAGCAGAAGCGCGTGCAGCTGGAAATGGGTGGCAAGAACCCGCTGGTGGTCTGCGCCGATGCCGATCTCGACAAGGCGGTCTCGATCGCCGCCGATGGCGGGTTCTTCCAGACCGGCCAGCGCTGCACCGCATCGAGCCGGGTGATCGTCGAGGATGCCATTCACGATGCTTTCGTCGAAAAGCTGGCCGCCAAGGCGCAATCGCTCAAGGTTGGCGGCGCGCTGGCCGAAGGCACGCAGGTCGGCCCCGCCAATTCGGCGCGGCAGCTCGAACAGAACTTCCGTTATGTCGGCATCGCCTGCGACGAAGGCGGGCGGCTGGTAGCGGGCGGCGAGCAGGCGCTTGCCGAGACCCAGGGCCATTTCATGCAGCCGACCGTGATCGCCGATACCGCGCCGGAGATGCGGATCAACAACGAGGAAGTGTTCGGCCCGGTCGTCTCGACCGTGCGGGTCAAGGATTATGACGAAGCGCTGGCAGTAGCCAATCGCGGCACCTTCGGGCTGTCGGCAGGGATCGTCACCACCAGCCTGTCGAAGGCGCGCGACTTCCGCAAGAACATCAAGGCGGGCATGGTGATGGTCAACCTGCCCACCGCGGGGGTCGATTACCACGTGCCCTTCGGCGGTACGCGCGGTTCCAGCTATGGCGGGCGCGAGCAGGGCTTTGCCGCTGTCGAATTCTACACACAGATAAAAACGGTTTATACGGGAGACTGAGTTCACATGAGCGGAGGGGAGCTGCGACCGGAGGGGTCGCGCGCAATCTACCCGTCGCTGGCCGGCCGCAAGGTCATCGTCAGCGGCGGCGGATCGGGTATCGGCGAAGGGATTGTCGAGGCATTCGCGCGGCAGGGCAGCGCGGTGGCCTTTGTCGACGTGCAGGAAGACATGAGCGAGGCGTTGATCGCGCGCTTGCAGGACGCGGCGATCCCGCCGCATTTCGTCCATTGCGACATCACCGATTGCGAGGATTACGGCCACAAGATCGGCAAGATGATCGAACGGCTGGGTGGCTGCGACGTGCTGATCAACAACGCCGCCAACGATGATCGGCATAAGGTGCTGGATGTCACGCCTGCCTATTGGGACGAGCGGATGGCGGTGAACCTGAAGCACCAGTTCTTCGCCGCGAAGGCCGCCGTGCCCGCGATGCGCGCGGCGGGCGGTGGCGCGATCATCAACATGGGTTCGATCAGCTGGCACCTGGGGCTGGAGGACCTGACGATCTACCAGACCGCCAAGGCCGCCATCGAGGGGCTGACCCGCAGCCTGGCGCGCGAACTGGGGCGGGACAATATCCGCGTCAACACCATCATTCCCGGCAATGTACAGACACCCCGGCAAATGAAATGGTACACGCCCGAAGGCGAGGCGGAAATTGTTGCCGCGCAATGCCTGGACGGGCGGATCATGCCGGTCGATATTGCTGCAATGGCGCTTTTCCTGGCGTCGGACGATGCGCGCTATTGCACCGCGCACAATTACTGGGTGGATGCCGGATGGAGATAAGGCCAGAAGTTCGTTCGCTGCTGCAGGCGCAGAGCCGCCTTGGCGAAGGCGTGTTCTGGGACGCGGAGCGCGACGTGGTCTGGTTCGTCGATATCAAGGGCCATCACCTGTGGCACTACGATCCGGTGACCGGCAGCAATGCCCGCGCCGAGGCGCCCGGCCAGATCGGCTGGGGCTTGCCTGCCGAAGGTGGCCTGCTGCTGTGCGGCTTGCAGGACGGGCTCTATACCTTCGATCCCGCAACGCAGCTTTTCGAACGGCTGATGGAGGTGCCGGGCGAACCCGCGCACAACCGCTTGAACGATGCCTGCACCGATCCGTGGGGGCGGGTATGGTTCGGATCGATGGACGATAGCGAGAACGCGGCTTCGGGCCGGTTCTACGTGTTCGATCGCGGCGAGATTCGCGCGGCCGGGCCATCGGGCATCACCATCACAAATGGCCCTGCGATCAGTCCGCAGGGGGACCGGATCTATTTCACCGACACCAGTTCGCAGAAGATCATGGTGGCGGACCTGACCCGTGACGGGGTGGGCGAAGCGCGGCCCTTCGTCGATACCGCGACGCATTTCCCCAATGCCTATCCCGATGGGCCGATCGTCGATGCCGAGGATCACGTGTGGACCGGGCTCTATCTCGGCGCGCGGGTGGCGCGGTTCAGCCCCGACGGCGAACTGGTGGGCACATGGGTCATGCCCGCGCGCGACATCACCAAGATGGCGCTGGGCGGCGCTGACCTGCGCACGGCTTTTGTCACTACGGCGACCAAGAACATGGAGCCGGGCGATTACGCTGAATTCCCGGCATCGGGCGATCTGCTGGCTTTCGAAGCGCCGGTGGCGGGAGTGCCGCAGGCGCGGGTGAAACTGGGATGAGCCTGCGGGCGGGCCTGTGGGCCATAGGTGTGTTGCTATTTGCCAGCACCCCCGCCGTTGCCGAGCCCGAACTCGCCCCGGTGTGGAGCGACGGCGCGGTGATCCAGCGCGACCGGGACGTGACCGTGCAGGGCTACGCTTCGCCGGGTGCGCAGATCATCGGCACGCTGGGCGAGGATCGCGCGGATGCTCGCGCAGATGCCGAGGGCGTGTTCGTCCTGCGATTCCCGGCCCGCCCCGCCAGTGCCGAACCCGTGGCGCTCAGCGTCACCGACGCCAGCGGCACTGTGGATGTGTCGGATCTACTCGTCGGCGATGTCTATCTGTGCTCCGGCCAGTCGAACATGGCCTTCACCGTCGCCGCTGGTCTCAACGGCTACAACAATATCCAGGCCAGCAACGATCCGCTGTTGCGGATGCTGACCGTGCCGCTCACCACCTCCGCCGTGCCCACGCGCGACTTCGGCGGCGAAGTGGCGTGGCAATCGGCTTCGCCTGAAACTACCGGAGGGTTCTCCGCCGCCTGCTATTACATGCTGCGTGATCTGCGCGCCGAACTCGGCATTCCGATGGGCGCGATCCATTCGAGCTGGGGCGGCTCGCAGATCCGCGCCTGGCTGACCCCTGCGGGCGGCGCGGCGCTCTATGGCGAGGAGGCGATGGGGCTGCTTTCGAGCTACGCCGACGATCCTTTGACTGCGGTCGCCGCTTTCGCGCCCGAGTGGCAGGACTGGTATCGCGAAGCCAGCAGCGGCAGCACGCCGTGGAGCGAGCCCGACAGCCTCGACTGGCAGTCTGTCCCGCAAATCGGCCCTTGGACCGCATGGGGCGAGGGCGCACCGCCGCCGGTCGGCAATGTCTGGTTCCGCCGCACGATTGAACTCACCGCCGCGCAGGCGGCAGCGGGCGCTGTGCTCAATATAGGCATTATCGACGATCTCGATGGGACGTTCGTCAACGGCCATCCGGTCGGCATCAGCCATGGCTGGAGCACCGAGCGGGAGTACACTGTGCCAGCCCGCTTCCTGCGCGCAGGGGCGAACGAGATCGTCTTCGCCGCTAGCAACAGCTGGGGCGCGGGCGGGATGCAGAGCGGCGCGGATCGGCTTTCGCTAACCGTGGCAGGCGAGCGCATCGCACTCGGCGAAGGGTGGCGTCACGCCGCCAGCCCGGTCACGCAGATGCCGCCGCGCGCGCCGTGGGATGCCAATGCCGGGATCGGGGTGATGCACAACCGCATGGTTGCGCCCATCGGCCAGCTCAGCCTTGCAGGCGCGGCATGGTATCAGGGCGAAAGCGACGTCGGCATTCCCGGCTACGGAGATCGACTGCGCGAGCTGTTCGCCGGATGGCGCGCGCAGTTCGGGCCCGACATACGGATGCTGGTGGTGCAACTGGCGAACTATGGCGAACCGAGCAGCGTGCCCGTCGCCAGCGGTTGGGCGGAGCTGCGCGAAGTGGAGCGGCAGGCGGTGCTCGCCGATCCGAATGCGGCGATCGTCACCGCGATCGATCTGGGCGAATGGAGCGACATCCACCCGACCAACAAGGTGCTGCTCGGCCAGCGGCTGGCACTGGCGGCGCTGGGCGAAGCACTGCCGCAACCGGTGTCTGCCGAGCGGATTGACGGCTACGTGCGGGTTGATTTCTCCGGCGTCGAAGGCGCGCTCGAAAGCTGGAGTGGCCCTCCGCTGGCTTTCGAACTGTGCGGCGAAACACAGGAAAGCTGCCGCTTTGCCGCCGGCTTTGTTCGTGGCAACGCAGTGCTGCTCCCGCTCGACGATCTGCCCGTCACCCGCGTTCGCCATGGCTGGGCCGATGCCCCGGTGGTCAACACCTTCGACGCCCGCAACATCGCCCTACCGGGATTCGAGCTGGCGGTTAGCGAATGACGGTGCAGCTTTTTGCGGGGGAGTGGCACGCCGAAGTGCGGCCGGAAATCGGCGGGGTCCTCTCGGCGCTGCGGTTCAATGGTGTGGATGTGCTGCGCCCGATGCCTGCAGACGCGACTGACCCGCTCCAAAGCGCCTCTTTCGCGTTGGTGCCTTATTGCAACCGCATCGCCGATGGCACGTTTCGCTGGTGCGAGCAGATGATCGAAATGCCTCGCAATTTCCCGCCAGAACAGCACAGCCTTCACGGTCTCGGCTGGCAGGTGCCGTGGGAAGTGGCGCGCGCGGACAGCTTCCGCTGTACGCTGGTGCATCGCCATTCCGGTTCTGACGCCAGTTGGCCGTGGGCCTATCGCGCGGAGCAACGTATCCGGCTGGGCGCGCAGGGGTGCAAGGTCACGCTCGACGTGACCAATTTTGCTGACACGCCCATGCCCACAGGTCTCGGCTTCCACCCCTATTTCCGCCGCAACCCTGAGACCCGGCTGCGCTTCGCCAGCGAGGGCATGATGGTGGTGGATGCCGGGCTGATCCCCACCGGAGAGCGGGTGCCGTCCAAAACGCTGGCGGACTGGGGCGCGGGGACTGCGCTGCCCGAGGTGCTGGTCGATCACTGCTTCGTTCACTGGGCGGGCAAGGTGCGGATCGAGGATGCGCTGGGCACGATTACCCTGAGTGCGCGCGGTGCGCCGAACCTGCACGTCTATTCCCCCACCGATGACTCCGCGCTGTGCTGCGAGCCGGTGACGCACACCCCAGATGCGCCGAACCAGTCGCCGGGCGAAATGATCGTGCTGCCGCCGGGATGCACCGCCAGCGTCGAAATGGAAATTTCCGCGATGGCTGCCTGATTCAAGGTCAGTGATTGTGCCGGGGCAGCTTGCGGCTGGTCCCGCGATACTTGAGCGCGAATTCCATCACTCCGCCTTCGCCAAGCTGGCCGGTCTTCTCGCGGTAGAGTTCTTCCCACGGCGTCTGGCTCGGCGGCACCGGCGGGGCAGGGTCCTCCGCCTTGCGCCGCGCGATTTCAGCCTCATCCACCAGCGCATTGCAGGTCCGGGCGTTCAGATCGACGCGGATTACGTCCCCCGTTCGCAGCCATGACAGCCCCCCGCCCACCGCGCTTTCGGGCGAGACGTTGAGGATCGAAGGGCTGTCGCTGGTGCCCGATTGCCGCCCGTCACCCAGCGTCGGCAGCCATTGCTTGCCCGCGCGGATCATCCGTTCGGGCGGCTGCATATTGACGACCTCGGCGCTCCCCGGCCAGCCGATCACGCCCGAACCGCGAATGACCAGAATGCAATCCTCGTCGATCGCGAGCTCCGGATCGTCGATGCGGTGGTGGTAGTCGTCCGAGCCGTCGAACACGATCGCGCGGGCCTCGAACACGCCCTCGTTGCCCGGCTGCGAGAGATAGCGTTGGCGGAATTCGGCCGAGATCACCGAAGTTTTCATGATCGCGAAATCGAACAGGTTGCCCGACAGCACGAGGAACCCGGCGCTGTCCATCAGCGGATCGGCGAAGGGGCGGATCATCTCTCGGTCGCCGCTTTCGCGCAGTGCGAGGTTCTCGGCCAGTGTGGTGCCGGTGCAGGTGCGCACCCCGCCGTGCAGCTTGCCCGCCTGCAACAGTTCCCACATCGCCGCCGGGACTCCGCCCGCGCGGTGGAACCGTTCGCCCAGATACTTGCCCGCCGGCTGCATGTTGACCAGCAGCGGCAGGTCGTAGCCGTGATCCTGCCAGACGCTGGCTTCCAGTTCGACCCCGGCATGGCGCGCCATCGCGGTGATGTGCGGCTGCGCATTGGAGGAGCCGCCGATCACGCTGACCGTGGCAATCGCATTGAGGAAAGCCTCGCGCGTCAGGATATCCGAAGGCTTGAGGTCCTCCAGCACCATTTCCACGATGCGCCGCCCGGTGCGGTAGGCCATCTGCCCGCGCTCGCGATAGGGCGCAGGGATCGCTGCACAGCCGGTAAGCGACAGGCCGAGCGCTTCGGCCACGGCGTTCATCGTGCTCGCCGTGCCCATCGAATTGCAGTGGCCGGCGCTGGGCGCACTGTCGGTGGCGCGTTCGAGGAACTCCGCCTCGTCGATCTCGCCTGCTGCCAGCTTGCGGCGGCTGCGCCAGATCACGGTGCCGGAGCCCACCAGTTCGCCCTCGTGCCAGCCGTCGAGCATCGGCCCGCCGGAGAGGACGATGGCGGGAATATCCACCGTGCTCGCGGCCATGATCTGGCTCGGCGTGGTCTTGTCGCAGCCGGTGGTGAGCACCACGCCGTCGATCGGGTAGCCGTTGAGCAGTTCGACCAGCCCGAGATAGAGCAGGTTGCGATCGAGCGCAGCTGTCGGTCGGCGACAGTTTTCGAAAATCGGATGGACGGGGAACTCGATGGGGATCCCGCCCGCATCGCGAATGCCATCGCGCGTGCGCTTGGCAAGATCGAGGTGGATGCGGTTGCAGGGGGAAAGATCGCTGCCCGACTGGGCAATACCGATGATCGGCTTGCCGCTCTGCAATTCTTCGGGCGTCACCCCGTAATTCATGAACCGCTCCAGATAGAGCGCGGTCATGTCCATGCGATCGGGATTGGCGAACCAGTCCCGGCTGCGCAGCTTTCGGGCCTTGGATCTCTTGGGCGAGTCGCTCACTTGCGCTTTTCCGCCACCAGGCTGGGCGCGGCGTCGGACGCGCGGCGGATCAACTGGTAGGGCATGAACTTGGTTTCCTGCACCACCTTCTCTCCCTGCTTCTTAGCGCGCAGCAGCCGCGCGGCGGTGGAGACGGCCCAGGCGGTCATTTCGCGGATCGGCTGGCGGATGGTGGTCAGTTCGGGCCAGATCGAGCTGGCTAGATCGGTGTCGTCGAAACCGCAGACGGTGATGTCGCTGGGCACGTCGAGATGGCGACGATGGGCGACGGCCACGGTGGCGGCGGCCATGTCGTCGTTCGAGGCGAAAATCGCGGTGGGGCGCGGATCGACCGCCAGCAGCCGTTCCGCCGCGTCCATGCCCGAACGATAGGTAAACCGCCCCTGCACGATCAGCCGGTCGTCCGTCTCCAGCCCGGCATTCTCCATTGCTGCGCGATAACCGTTCAGCCGCCGCGATGCCGCTACCTGTTCGGGGTTGCCGATGATGAAGCCGATCCGCTTGTGCCCCAGCCCGATGATGTGGCTCGTCATATCATAGGCGGCCTGGTAATCGTCGATCAGCACTTCGGCGCCGGTGCCGCTGGCGACACCCGGACCCACGGCCACCACGATCCCGCCGTTCTGCACGATCAGGTCGAGCACGCTCTGGTCGTCGCACAAAGGCGGGGGCAGGATGAAGCCGCGGATTCCGGCCTCCACCAGCTTGCCGATCAGCTGCTTGCCGTCGTCCCCCTCTTCCTCGTTTACGCCCTGGACGATCAGCTGGGTATCGTTGCGGTTGGCTTCCTCGAGCGATCCCATCAGGAATTCGGCGAGGTAGGAACTGGAGGGATTGTCGAACAGCAGCGCGATCCGCAGCTGCTCGCCGCCAGCCAGACTTCGCGCGGCGCGGTTGGGGCTGTAGTTAAGCTTTTCGATGGCGGCGAGCACGGCATCGCGGGTGCTGCCGCGCACGCTGGCTTCATTGTTGATGACGCGGCTGACCGTCATCGGCGAGCATTGCGCTTCGCGCGCCACATCGCTGATCGTCGGCTGGCCGGACTGCCGCCCTTTGGCTTTGCGCGTATTCACTGTCTTTTCGAGACCCCTGCTTTCAGCCGGCGTTCTGGCGCTATGCCGCGCCGGGGGCAAGGGCTTTGCTTGCGCTACCATTTCAGTTGCGGCCCATTTCAGTTTCCGGGGGCTTCGGGGAAAGCGAGCGCCTGGTAGTGTTCGAGTGAATGCGCAGGCGGGCGAGTGCCCGAGGGCAGCGGCAGGCCGTTGAGCGATTGCCAGTAGGCGATGGAGGCATCGCGCCACCAGCTCGCTTCCTGCGCCTGAATGGTCAGGTTCTCGCTCACCGCGCGGTGGCGTTGCGGATCGACGTAATCCGAAAGCTCGGCCCAGGTTGACCGCATCGCTTCGGCGGCGGCGACACCGCGGTCATAGCGGGCAATCAGTTCCTCCCACAGCGGTCTGCCCGATGGCATCGGGTGATCCCAGCCGACGCGGCGGAACCACAGCAGGTAGGCTGGATCGATCTCGCGCGGATCGCTCCACTGCGCAGCTACCGAAGGCGCATATTGCGCCAGCGCATCGCTGCCGCTCGCGGTCCGGTCGAAGCCGATCCCCTGCGCATCGGCGCGGTGGTAATAGCACGGGTTCCACTCGGGGCGGGCGAGGTCGCAAACCCACGGCGCGGGGCCATAGTGGTGGCCGGTGCCCATCAGGTGCGCAAGGCCGAGCGGGGTCATGTAATCGACCACCGCCTCGCGGCTGCCCATCATCATTGGTACCACCGCTTCGACGAATTCCGGCTCGCGGCTGAACGTCTGCGCCGACCATTCGCGCGCGATCTGCTCGCTGGTCAGGGTCGGGTCCCACGCCAGCCGCCCGAAGGCATACCAGTTGGCCTGATCGAAGTCCGATCCCGACCAGTTGCGGTCCGAACCGATATTGGCGACACCCGCCATGCCCACCGGTGCGATCACGTCTGCCACGCTCCCGCCGCGCCCGGTATCCGCGTCGAGCACTTCCTCCCACATCGGCGCGAGGTAGGCGAGGTGGCTGGCAAAGCCGAGGTATTCCTTGGTGATCTGCGCTTCGAGCATCAGCCGGGTGTTGGGCATCGCTCCGAACATCGGGTGGAACGGCTCGCGCGGCTGGAAATCGATCGGGCCGTTCTTCACCTGCACGATCACATTGCTGGCGAACTGCCCGTCGAGCGGCACGAATTCGGCGTAGGCCTGCGCGGCGCGGTCGGTCTCGTCCTCGGCCGAATAGACGAAAGCGCGCCAGATCACCGTGCCCCGGTCGCCGACTGCTGCGGCCATCATGTTCGCGCCGTCGGCATGGGTGCGGCCATAGTCCTGCGGGCCGGGCTGACCTTCGGAATTGGCCTTGACCAGGAAGCCGCCGAAATCGGGAATCGCAGCGTAGATTTCGTCCGCTTTGGCCTGCCACCATGCTGCCACCGCCGGATCGAGCGGATCGGCCGTCGCCAGCCCGCCGATATCGCGCGGGGCCGAAAAGCGCGCGGAGAGATAGACGCGGATGCCATAGGGCCGCCACGCATCGGCAAGCCGCGCCAGCCGGGCGATATAGCGCGGCTCCAGCATCATGGCGCTGGCGTTGACGTTGTTCACGACCACCCCGTTGATGCCGATCGAGGCATTGGCGCGGGCGTAGTCGATCATCCGCTGGTCCAGCCGTTCGGGCAGGTGCCACCAGTCGAAGATCGACCGCCCGGCATAGCCGCGCTCGACATGGCCATCGGGATTGTCCCAGTGGTTGAGCAGCCGCAGCGACATGGCGGGGGCGGTGAACTGATCGACGCCTTCGAGGGTCCCGGTTTCTTGCAGGTGCCGCAGCATGGCGAAAGTGCCGTAGAGTAGGCCGAGGTCGTCATTCGCCGCAATCACGAGCCTGCTATCGTCCTGCCTGCGGATCGAGAACGCACCGGGAGCTGCGCCCTCCATATCGGCGATACTGCGCTCCCACATCGGATACAGCCTGTCTGCCAGTGCCAGGGTGAGGCGCGGATGGGGAGATACTTCGCTACCGGTCATCGTTCGTGCGGCGCGTCCAAGTTCCTGCAAGGCTGCTTCGACTCGCGGTGTATGATCCGCCAGAAGATGCACGCCTCTCCCGACATAGGGTCGCGCCGCATCGGCTTGGGCTTCCTCCAGCGGCGCGTAGCGCAGCCACAGGTTATACCCGTCCTCGGCCGCCGCGGGCACTCCCGCCGCAGCCAGCACAAACGCGATCAGTGCCGCGCAGAAGCGATTGACAAGCTCTCTTCCTCTCATCATGGTAGCGCTATCACAGAGCGCCGCACAGTCAAGTATGCGGCTGCATGGGAGGATGGAATGACGGGTCGCTTTTCGACCGCGCTGCTGTTGGCAGGCGCTGCTTTTACCACTGTATTCGCTCCTCTGGCCGCTCCGGTAGCGGCGCAGGACGTGCCCGCCATCGAGAGGCCGATGGCCGATGCACCCTACTGGGATGCCGCGCTTCCTGTCGAGGCGCGCGTGGCGGACCTCCTGTCGCGGATGACGCTGGAAGAGAAGATCGCCCAGATCATCAGCGTCTGGGACACCAAGGGCGATATCCAGAACGCCGATCACACCTTCGCGCCCGAACTGGCGGCGCAGGTCTATCCGCACGGCATCGGCCAGATCGCTCGTCCCAGCGACACCAGCGGACCTTCTTCCCCGCGCGAAGTGCGTCGCCGCTCGATTGAGGAGTCTGTGCAATATGTCATCGACGCGCAGCGCTGGGCGATGGAGGAAACCCGGCTGGGCATTCCGATCCTTTTCCACGAAGAGTCGCTGCACGGCTTTGCCGCGCGCGATGCCACCGCCTTTCCGCAATCGATCGGCCTTGCCAGCACATGGAATCCGGACCTCGTGCGGGAGATCAACGATCTCATCGCCGCCGAGGTGCGGGCGCGCGGCGTCCACCTCGTACTCTCCCCCGTGGTGGACGTCGCGCGAGACCCGCGCTGGGGACGGATCGAGGAGACTTTCGGTGAGGACCCGTTCCTCGTCGGCGAACTGGGTGTCGCTTCGGTCGAGGGGCTCAGCGGCCCCGGCACCGACGGACGGATCGGCGATGGGCAGGTGCTCGCCACGCTCAAGCACATGACCGGCCACGGCCAGCCCGAAAGCGGCACCAATGTCGGCCCGGCGCAGATCTCCGAACGAACCTTACGCGAAATGTTCTTCCCCCCGTTCGAGCAGGTGGTGCGGCGCACCAACATCGGCGCGGTGATGGCGAGCTATAACGAGATCGACGGGATTCCCAGCCACTCGAACTCATGGCTGCTCAACGACGTTCTGCGCGGCGAATGGGGCTTCGATGGTGCGGTGGTGAGCGATTACTACGCCATCGAGGACATGGCGCGGCTGCACCGGATCGTGCCCGACTATGCGGCGGCGGGCGAACTGGCGCTGCGCTCCGGCGTGGACGTGGACCTGCCGCAGGGCGACGGGTTCGAGAACCTGGCGCAAAGCGTTGCCGCCGGGCGGGTGTCGATGGCGGCGATCGATCAAGCCGTATCACGCTTCCTGACGCTGAAGTTTGAAGCCGGACTGTTCGACGATCCGTGGCCTGACATGGAAGAGGCCCTGCGCTCCAATACCGAGGAAGGTGTGGCGCTGGCCCGCCGGGCGGCGGAGCAATCGCTGGTGCTGTTGCAGAACGATGGCACCCTGCCGCTCGCCATGCCCGCAGGTGGTGCGGATCGCCCGACCATCGCGGTGATCGGCCCCAACGCCGATGTTGCGCGGCTGGGCGGCTACTACGGCGAACCGCGCGCCACCGTCTCACCGCTCGAAGGGATCCGCGCGCTGGTGGGCGATCGGGCCGAGATCGTGCATTCGCAAGGCGTCGTCATTACCGAAAACGACGACTGGTGGGCGGATGAAGTCACGCTGGGCGATCCGGCAGAAAACCGCCGCCGCATCGCCGCCGCTGTCGAAGTGGCGCGCAATGCCGACACCATCGTGCTGTTCATCGGCGATACCGAACAGACCAGCCGCGAAGGCTGGGCACCCACGCACCTGGGCGATCGCACCAGTCTCGACCTCGTCGGCGAGCAGAACGAACTGCTCGATGCGCTGGCCGCACTGGGCAAGCCGATCGTCACCGTGCTGGTGAACGGCCGCCCGCCGAGCTACCCGAACGTGGCCGAACGGTCCAATGCGGTGCTCGAAACCTGGTACGCCGGCGAGCAGCAGGGCCACGCGATTGCCGATGCGCTGTTCGGGCGGGTCAATCCGGGCGGGCGCTTGCCGGTGACGGTGGCGCGCAATGTCGGGCAGGTACCCAACTTCTACAACTACAAGCCGAGCGCGCGGCGCGGCTACCTGTTTGACGAAGTGACGCCGCTCTACCCGTTCGGCCACGGGCTCAGCTACACCACTTTCGAATACGGTACGCCCACGCTGTCCGCCGCCAGCATTGCCGCAGGGCAGGGCGTGACGGTGCGGGTGCCCGTAACCAACTCCGGGGCGATGGCGGGCGATGAAGTGGTGCAGGTCTACCTGCGCGACGTGATCAGCTCGGTCACTCGCCCGGTCAAGGAACTGGTCGGGTTCGAACGGGTGACCATTGCTCCGGGCGAAACGGTGATGGTCGACATTGCGATCCGGCCCGAAGCCTTCATGCTGTGGAACCGCGACATGGAGCGGGTTGTCGAGCCGGGTGAGTTCACGATCATGGTCGGCCCCAGTTCGGTCGACCTGACCGAACTGACGCTGACGGTAGCCGAATGAACCGGCGCGGTGCCCTGAAGCTGCTGGGGGGCGGCAGTCTCTCGGCACTCGCGATTGCGCAGGCCCCGCTGGCCTTCGCGCAAGCCAGCGCGCCGCTCTACAAGGATGCCGCGGCACCCATCCCCGCGCGCGTGGCGGACCTGATGGCGCGGATGACATTGGTGGAAAAGGTCCAGCAGATCCGCACCGCCTGGCAGGGCAAGGGCGAGATGATCGACGATCTCGCCTTCAATCCCGCCAAGGCCAGCGCCGCCTTCCCCCATGGTATTGGCCATGTCACCCGACCGAGCGACAAGCGGGGGGTTCCCGGCATCACCGGCGCTTCGGGCGGTACGGCGGCGCGCTGGCGCACGCCCGCACAGACGGTCGAATTCATCAACGCGCTGCAACGCTGGGCGCTGGAGGATACCCGCCTCGGCATCCCGGTGCTGCTGCACGAGGAATCGCTGCACGGCTACATGGCCACCGAAGCGACGATGTTCCCGCAGGCGATTGCCTTGGCGGGGACGTTCGACACCGACCTGATGCGCCGGGTGCAGGCGCAGATCGCCGCCGAGGTGCGTGCGCGCGGGGTGCCGCTGGTGCTTTCCCCGGTGGTCGATATCGTCCGCGATCCACGCTGGGGCCGGATCGAGGAGACCTGGGGCGAGGATCCCTATCTGGTCGGCGAAATGGGCGTTGCCGCCGTCGAAGGCCTGCAAGGGCCGGGCAAGTTCGAACGGCTGGCGGACGGTAAGGTTTTCGCCACGCTCAAGCACATGACCGGGCACGGCCAGCCCGAAGCGGGCAACAACATCAGCCCGGCACAAATCAGCGAGCGCGAATTGCGCGAAAACTTCTTCCCGCCGTTCCGCGAGATCGTCCGCCGCACTTCGGTCGGCGCAGTGATGCCGAGCTACAACGAGATCGACGGGGTGCCGAGCCACGGCAACACCTGGCTGCTGGGCGACGTGCTGCGCGGCGAATGGGGCTTCGACGGCGCGGTGGTGAGCGATTACGGCGGCGTCCACGAACTCACCACCCTGCACCATGTCGCCGCCGATCTGGAGGAGGCCGCGCACCAGGCGCTGCTCGCCGGGGTGGACAGCGAACTGCCCGAAGGCATGGCCTTTGCCACGCTTGTCCATGCGGTGGAGGCAGGGCGGATTCCGCAGGCGCTGGTGGATACCGCCTGCGCACGGATGCTGACGCTGAAGTTTCGCGCCGGGCTGTTCGAGAATCCCTATGGCGATGCCGAGCTGGCCGCCCGCGTCACCGGCAATGCCGAGGCCCGCGCACTGGCGCTGGAAGCGGCGCGCAAGAGCATGTGCCTGCTCGTCAACCGCAACAATACCCTGCCGCTGGACGAGACCAGTATGGGCCGCGTCGCGGTGATCGGGCCGAACCATGCCATTGCGCGGCTGGGGGGCTATTCGAGCGTTCCGCAGCAGACCGTGAGCCTCATCGAAGGGCTGCGGCAAGTCGCACCTGAGGCCGATTTCGTCACCGCGCAGGGCGTATTCATCACCAACAGCGAGGACCGCTCGCAAAGCCAGATCGTGCTGGCCGACCGCGACGAGAACCTGCGCCTGATCGCTGAAGCGGTGGAAGTGGCGCGCGGTGCCGATGCCATCATCCTCGCCATCGGCGATACCGAGCAGACCAGCCGCGAAGGCTTTGCCGCGAACCACCTGGGGGACCGGACGACTATCGACCTGGTCGGCGAACAGAACGAATTGTTCGACGCCCTGCGCGCACTCGGCAAGCCGCTGGTGGTGGCTGCGATCAATGGCCGCCCGCCAAGCTGGCCCAATATCGCGCAGCACGCCGATGCAGTGCTCGAATGCTGGTATCCGGGGCAGGAGGGCGGTGTGGCGATGGCCGAGACGCTGCTCGGCCGCAACAATCCCGGTGCGAAACTGCCCGTCACCGTGGCGCGCAATTCCGGGCAGGTGCCGATCTATTACAACTACAAGCCCAGCGCCTTGCGCGGCTGGCTGTTCGAGGACCGGACTCCGCTGTTCCCCTTCGGCCACGGGCTGAGCTACACCAGCTTTGCCATTTCGGAACCGCGCCTATCCGCTACGCGGATCGCCGCTGATGCCCCGGTGGACGTGCGCTGCACCGTCACCAACACCGGCGCGCTGGAAGGCGATGACGTGGTCCAGCTCTACATCAGTCGCACGAACGTTTCGGTGACGCAGCCAGTGCTGCTGCTCAAGGAATTCGCCCGCGTCTCGCTGGCACCGGGCGAAAGCCGCGAGCTTACTTTCACGCTGACGCCGGAAAAGCTCGCCTTCTTCAACCGGGACATGGTGGAAATGAACGAGCCGGGGCCGGTGACCGTGCATCTGGGTTCCTCCTCTGCCGCCGAAGCGCTCAAAAGCGCGGAACTGACCGTCCTGTGAGTACCGCCGGGGGGGCAGACGCGAACCGCATCACGCAGACCGGCGGGCGCTATCGCTGGGCGATCTGCGCGCTGCTGTTCGCGGTCATCACGATCAATTACATCGACCGGCAGGTCATCGGCGTATTGAAGCCGGTCATCGAAGACGACATGGGCTGGTCCGAAGTCGATTACGGCAACATCGTCACCGCCTTTCAGGCGAGTTACGGACTGGGCCTGCTGTTCGTCGGCCGCTGGCTCGACAAGGTCGGCACCCGCAAGGGCATGGCGATTGCCATCGCGCTGTGGAGCATCGCCGCCTGCTTCCACGCGGGCGCGCGCACCGTGTTGCACTTCATCCTCGCCCGCGTGGCGCTGGGGATTGCCGAGAGCGCGGCCTATCCTGGCGCGGTGAAATCGGTGGCCGAATGGTTTCCCCGGCGCGAGCGCGCACTCGGAGTCGGGTTCCTCAATGCCGGGGCCAATGTCGGGGTGCTGATGACCCCGATCGTCGGGATCATGGTCGCGGGGATGTACGGCTGGCGCGCGGCGTTCCTGATAACCGGCGCGCTCGGCTTCGTGGTGCTGATCGCCTGGTTGCTGATGTACCGCCAGCCGGAGGATCACCCCAGGGTTGGCGCGCAGGAACTGGCCTATATCGAACAGGACGGCGAGGACGCGAAGGGAGCGCCACTGCGGTGGCGCGAGGCGATCCGCCAGCGGCAGGCGTGGTATTTCATCTGCGGCAAATTCTTTACCGACCCGGTCTGGTACCTGTTCCTGTTCTGGCTGCCCGATTTCCTGGCCCGCACGCGCGGGATGGAGCTGTTCCCGACCGGCGACAGCGGCATTCTGGCGACCATTGGCCCGGCGCTGATCGGGGTTTACCTGCTGGCCGATGTCGGCTCGATCTTCGGCGGTTGGCTGTCAGGCCATTTCATCAAGCGCGGCTGGACCGTCAACCGCGCGCGCAAGACCACGCTGCTGCTGGCGGCGCTCTGCGCAGTGCCGCTGATGTTTGTCACTTCGATCGACAACACCTTCGTGGTCGTGCTGTTGATCGGGCTGGGCACGGCGGGGCATCAGGCCTTCAGCTCAAACATCTTTGCGATGATCAGCGATCTCTATCCACGCCGCGCAGTGGCGACGATTGCCGGGATGGGCGGGCTGGCCGGATCGGTGGGCGGCATCCTGATCGCGCAGGCGACCGGCTGGACGCTGGAGCTGACCGGCTCTTACCTGCCGATCGTGATCTACGCAGGGCTGGGCTACCTGATCGCCTTTGCTGCCATTCAATTGCTGGTACCAAAGATGGAACCAGCCAAGCTTTCCCAACCTGTAAATGCTGGAGAATGAAGTGAGCCTTATCGACGGCCCGAAAAGCGGATGGTCGCGCCGCGAGACCCTCGCCGGGATGATTGCCCTTGGGGCTAGCGCCTGCGCGGGGGACGGAACGGCCAATCCGCCACCCACTGCAGGGCCGGTGCCTTCGCCGACTGGGGGGACAAGCGCGATTCCCGTACCCTCGCTCGATACTTTGGCGCGGCGATCGGGCCGCAAGTTTGGCAGTTCGGTGGGCTCCATCGCGCGAACCACGGACGCGGCCTCGGTGCAAAACCCGCAGTACACGCGCATCCTCAGCGGCGAGGGCAGCGTGGTGGTGGCCGAGAACGAGATGAAGTGGCAGGCGCTGCGGCCCGATCCGGCCAGCTACGATTTCGAGCGCTTCGATGCGATCGTCGCCTGGGCGCAGGCGAATAACCAGGCGGTGCGCGGCCATACCCTGCTGTGGCACCGCCCGCGCTGGTTTCCCGAATGGCTCAACAATTACGATTACGGCGCCAATCCCGTTCAGGAGGCCGAGCGGCTGCTGACAGAGCACATCCGCACTGTCACCGCGCGCTATCGCGGGGTCATCCATAGCTACGACGTCGTCAACGAAGCCATCGATCACGATACCAATGGCACCATCGAAACCAGCATGAGCCGGGCAATGGGCAGTCCGGAGGCGGTGCTCGATCTCGCCTTCCACACCGCGCGCGAAGCGGTGCCGGGCGTACAACTGGTCTACAACGACTACATGAGCTGGGAACCTGCGCACCGGGCGCATTGCCGCGATGTGCTGCGGCTGCTCGAAGGATTCCGCGCGCGCAATGTCCCGGTCGATGCGCTCGGCATCCAGTCGCATATCGAGATGTTCGCCATCGATCCGGCCACCGGGGTCGGCCCCTATGCCGAGCGTGAGTGGCGGGCGTTCCTCGATGAAGTGGTGGCTATGGGCTACGATCTGGTGATCACCGAGTTCGACGTGAAGGACAAGGCGCTCCCCGCCGATATTGCCACGCGCGATGCCGCCGTGGCCGATTACACCCGGCGCTATTTCGATGTGATGCTGGAATACCCGCAGCTCGGCGACATCATGGCCTGGGGTATGGTCGACAAGTTCAGCTGGCTGCAGGGCTTCGCTCCGCGCGATGACGGACAGGAAGTGCGCTGCTGTCCCTACGATTCCGCTTACCGCGCCAAGCCGCTACGCACGGCGCTGGCGGAAAGTTTTGCCCAGGCTGCGGCCTGAACCTCTCGCTGATCGGGAACTGAAAGAGGGGCGGTGCCGCGAGGTGCCGCCCCTTTTTCATTGCCTCATTTCTTGCCAGCAGTGCGCAAAGAAGAACCGCCGCCCCCTCTTCTGGGAGCGGCGGCCTTTTGCCGGATCCGGCGCCACGGGGGAGTTAGAACGTGGCGCGGATGCCGAAGCTGAAGCGGCGGTCGTTGATGAAGTAGGACCGCGGACCGATCAGGCCATCTGCGGTGAACTGCTGCTGCGTCTGCGTCACTTCGTTGAGCAGGTTGGTGCCCTGGATCGCCAGTTTCACGTTGTCCGTTAGCGAAAGGAAGATCGACGCATCGAGCTGCCCGGTCGCCGCATTGTAGACCGGATAGTAGGGGAAGATCACGTCCCGGCTGGTGAGCAGGAAGCGTGAGCGCCAGTTGTACGCCGCGCGGGCTGCGAACGGACCCATCTCATAGAACACCGTCGCATTGACGTTGTGGCGCGAGAGCTGTTCGAGCGGCAGGTTCCCCGGCCGGACGTTGCCCTCCTGCCCCGGCGCTTCGATCCCGCCGATCTCGGCGTTCGGAATGCCCTGGCTGTCGATGTAGGTGTAGTTGCCGGCAAAACCCAGCCCCGCCAGCGGACCCGGCAGGAAGTCGTAGGTCTGCTGGTAGGCCAGCTCGAACCCGCGAACCTCGCCCCGTTCTTCGGTGTAATTGGCCGGACCGCGAACGGCGACGTCGAACGTCTGCCCGTTGTTTGTGAGTGTCCGCGTGGTAACCGAGTCGTAGAAGAAGTTGTCGATCGACTTGTAGAAGCCGTTCAACGTGAGCGAGCCGACCGTATCGAAATACCATTCGAACGAAAGGTCAAGCTGGTCTGCCGTTGCCGGAAGCAGGAACGGGTTGCCTGCGTTCGCCTGGAAGCGGAAGCCCGAAGTGCGATCGGCACCAACGGTAACGAAGTTGCGGCCGTAGCGGAAATCGGGCCGGGCCATTGTCCGCGAGGCGGAGAAGCGGACCTGCATTTCCTCGTTGAGCTCGAGTCGCAGATTCAGGCTCGGCAACCAGTTCTGATACTCGTTGATCGCCGTGTTTTCGACAAACGCGTTGTTGGCGAATGCCTGGGCATTGGCATAGCCTTGCGGACCGAGATCGCACTCCGCAGGCAGGTTGGGGACCACCGGCGGTGTGCCCGGAGGCGCGCCATCGGGCACACTCGGCGTAGCATCGCACGCGGTGGCAAACGGATCCCCGCCGCCGATCGTCGTGGCTTCGGGGAACGCAATCGACCCGTCTGATTCGAGCGCCGTGTCGACAAACCGAACACCGATATTGCCGCTGATCGTGGGATAATCGGCGTAATCGGCATTGCCAAATGACAGCATGGCATATCCGGCAAAGGTGCGTTCAGATACAACCTGGATATCCGAAGGGAGGAACGGCGTCCCGGCGATCACGCCGTCGCGCTGGGCGAGCGGACGCCAGCCCTGCGGTTGGGAAAGCGGGACGCCGTTGCCATCGACCTCACCGCAGCTGTTGGTACAGCCCACCTGTCCGTTGCGGAAATAGTCTTCGACGCCCTGGAAGAAGGCAGCCGAATTCTCATATTGGCCGATCAGATCGCCGGCGAAGTAATTTCCGCCTACTGGACCCGGGGTGGCGCCGCGGAAGAAATTCGGGAATTCGAAAAATTCGGTGGCGTATTGGCCTTCGGGATACTCGTCGAAGAATACTGCGCTACCGCTGTTCTGCGCCCAAACCTCGGACAGACGACCCCAGTTGTAGGTTGTCGAACGCACGGTCTGGTCACGGTCGGCATAGCGCCCGCCAACCTTGAAGCGGCGCAGGAAACTGTCGTCGTTGAACGAATACTGCGCATCGCCGCGGAAAGCATATTCCGCGCCGTCGCTGGCTTCGATGTGATCCATCGCCGAGCGCCAGAAGGTGTAGCGGTTCGACGTGAAATACTCCGCATCGGTCAGCCCGTCCATTTCGTTCGGCCCAGCCCAGGTGGCGCGGGTGTTCTGCGGCTTGGTCGGGATGACGATCGGGAGATTCCCCGAAATGTCCAGTTGGGTGTCGGCAAAAGTCGAACCCATCACGGAGAAATCGAGATTGTCAGTGCTGGCTTCGGTGTACTGGGCATCGACATTGAATGCCCAGCGCTCATTCGGCGTATAGCGGAAGTTGAAGCCGAAATCCTGATTGGTGGTTTCCTGCAGAACCTGGCGACGGCTCAGCGATTGCTGCACCCCGCCGGTGGAAACCCGGCCACCGCCGTTGCCACTGTCACCGCCGGTGCGCCAGCCGGTGCCGGGCAGGACGATGTAGCCGCTTTCGAAGACGTTATCTTCGTCCACCTGATAGGTCGTGCCGTTGGCGGGGAAAGTGTTGTACTCGGCAAGGTCAGGGCCCGATTCGAACGTGTGCTCGCCCCAGGCATTGGAAGAATCGGCGCGGAACCACTGCAATGTGGCTACCATGGTCTCGTCCGGGCTCTCCCACTGCGCGGCCGCCGTGTAGCCATAGCGCTGGCGATCATAATCCTGCGTACGGAATTGCCCGCCGATCGGGGCATAGAGTTCATCGAATCCTGGAACCGGCGTTCTTACCACATTGCCCGAGCCATTCGCTCCGGCAACAGTTTCGCCGTCACGTGCCTGGAAGTTGGTGACCTGGATGCCGTCCGAACGGCTGAGAACCTGCGAATAGCTGACTGCCGCGAGCAGGCCGAAGCGCCCGGCATCGGTATCCCAGGTGTTGCTGATCAGCGCCGAACCCTGAGGGGAGAATTCCTCGATCAGGTCCGAATAGTTCACTTCCAGCGTGCCGCCCATATAGAGGCCGTTGTTGTCGAACGGAACGCGGGTATTGAGATTGACCGTCCCGGCAAGGCCGCCTTCGATCATTTCCGCTGTCACATTCTTGGCGACCACGACCGAGCCGAGCAGTTCGGCGGGCACGTCGGCAAAGCCAAGCTGGCGACCGCCGTTGGCCGAAAAGGCATCGCGGCCGTTGAATTCGCCGCGCACGAAGTTGAGGCCGCGGATAACCACACCCGCGCCTTCGACCGAGAAGTGATCCGGATCGTTCGAACCGGCAAAGCGGTTGATCGACACCCCGGGGATGCGCTGCAGCGCTTCGGTCACCGAGCGATCGGGAAGCGCGCCGATATCTTCGGACGTGATCGCATCGACAATGGTATCCGAATCGCGCTTGATGTTCTGCGAATTGGCCAGCTGGGCGCGAAAACCGCTGACGACGATCTCGTTCTCAGGATCGGTTTCCTGCACGGCAGTTTCTTCGCCCCCCGCAGTGTCCTGCGCATAGGCAGTGCCCGCAGCAAGCAGCGTACCGACAACGGCCAGCGAGGAGCCGGTGCGCAAGGTCCGGCGCAACCAGCCGGAACGCGCAGAATCGCCGATGTGATTTGTAAACGTAGTCCAGGCCACGCTGGTACCTCCCCATGTTAGCGCTACCAAATTTTTGGCTAGCGATTTCTTTTCAGAACTGCGTGTGTAGGCAGACAACGCAATCAAGGCAATGGGGTATAGATGCGGCATTGCGGAAAAGGGCCGCGAAGGGTTACATAATCGCAACAGGTGTGGCGTCTCCCTGCGTCAGCCCCATCCAAGCCGCTGCGCGGTAGCGGTAACCGGAAGAGTGAATCTATGGATCGGATCGTGATTGTCGGTGGCGGAACCGCAGGGTGGATGACCGCCGCAGCGTGTTCGCGGTTCCTTGCCGATGGCAAGCGAACGATCACGCTGGTCGAATCGGATGCCATCGGCACTGTCGGCGTGGGGGAGGCAACGATTCCGCCGATCATCAATTTCAACCGGATGCTCGACATCGACGAGAACGAGTTCCTGGGCGCGACGAACGGCACGTTCAAGCTGGGGATCGAATTCGTCAACTGGGGGCGGCAGGGGGATCGTTATTTCCATCCCTTCGGCACCTACGGCGAGGACCTGCACGGGATCCCGTTCCACCAGTTATGGCTGCGCGAGCAGCAGCGCGGCACCCCTGGAAACATTGCCGACTATTGCATCAGTGCCGCAGCCGCCCAGGCTCGCCGGTTCGGGCGGCCGGTGCGCGATCGCCAGTCGCCATTGGCCAAGCTGTTCTATGCCTTCCAGTTCGATGCCGGGCTCTATGCCCTGTTCCTGCGCAAAATCGCCGAGCGGCAAGGCGTGGTGCGCCGCGAGGGGCGGATCGTGCATGTTCACCGTGATGGCGAGAGCGGGGACATTACGGCTGTCGAGCTGGAAGGCGGGCAGCGGATCGAAGGCGACCTGTTTGTCGATTGCTCAGGGTTTGCCGGGCTGCTGATCGACAAGCAGTTGCAGGTCGGCTGGCAGGACTGGAGCCACTGGCTGCCGATGGACCGGGCGATTGCCGTGCCCACGGCTAATGTAGGCACGCCCGATCCCTTCACCCGCTCAACCGCGCATGGTGCGGGATGGCAATGGCGCATCCCGCTGCAGCACCGCACCGGTAACGGCCATGTCTTCTCCAGCCGCTTCATGGAAGAGGACGAGGCGCGTTCGATCCTGCTGGCCAATCTCGAAGGCGAGCCGCTGGCCGAACCGCGCACGCTGCGCTTCGCCACCGGACGGCGCGAACAGGCCTGGTCGCACAATGTGATCGCCATCGGGCTTTCCTCGGGCTTCCTCGAACCGCTCGAATCTACTAGCATCCACCTGATCCAGAACGGCATCCAGCGGCTGCTGGCGCTGTTCCCCGGCCAGGCGGTCAGTCCGCTGGAGCGCGACGAATACAATCGCGGCATGGGCGGGCTGTTCGATGACGTGCGCGACTTTATCATCCTGCATTACAAGGCCACGCAGCGCGATGACACCGAGTTCTGGCGCTATGTCCGCAGTATGGACGTGCCCGAAAGCCTGTCTCGCAAGCTGGAACTGTGGCGGCTGCACGCACGGATTTTCCGCGAGGATGCGGAACTGTTCAACGTGACGAGTTGGGTGGCGGTGCTGCTGGGGCAGAATGTGCCGCCCGATGCTTACGATCCGATTGTCGATTCGCTCGATGAAGCGCGGGTTTCGGCGGCGATGCGGCAAATGCGCGAAGCCAACCTGCGCGCCGCCGCCAGCCTGCCGACACAGGAGGAATTCCTCCGCCGCGCCGGAGCCTGGGCAGGTTCGGAAGCCGCGCCGATGATGGCGGCCGCGCGATGAGCGGCGAAACCCTGCGCAAGGTCGTGATCGTCGGCGGTGGCACGGCGGGCTGGATGGCGGCTACGGCGCTTTCGAAGGTGCTGGGCGCCATGCCCGGCCTGAGCTTCGAACTGGTCGAAAGCGAGAACATCGGCACCGTCGGCGTGGGCGAGGCGACGATCCCGCAGATACTGGTGTTCAACCGGATGCTCGGGCTGGACGAGGACGAATTCGTCCGCGAGACCCACGCGACCTACAAGCTGGGGATCGAATTCGTCGACTGGACCCGGCTCGGCCATGCCTATGTCCACCCGTTCGGCTTTTACGGGCTGGATATGCTGGGGGTGGAATTTCACCATTTCTGGCTGCGGGCGAAGGAACTGGGGGAAGACCTGCCGCTCGATCCCTATTCGATCTCGGCCATGGCGGCAAAATCGGCGAAGTTCGACCGGCCGAGCAATGCGATCCCCAATTCGCCGCTCGCCAAGCTCGGCTATGCCTTCCAGTTCGATGCCGCCCGCTACGCCCGCTTCCTGCGCCGCCGCGCCGAAGCGCAGGGCGTGGTGCGGACCGAGGGCAAGGTGGTCGAGGTTTTGCAGGACGGCGAGAGCGGCTTCGTCACCGGGATATTGCTGGAGGACGGCAGCACGGTGGAGGGCGACCTGTTCATCGATTGCTCGGGCTTCCGCGCCTTGCTGATCGGACAGGCGTTGGGGGTGGGCTTTACCGACTGGAGCAAGTGGCTGCCGTGTGACCGGGCTCTGGCGATCCCTTGCGAGCTGGGTGGCAAGAACGAACCGCTCACCCGCTCCACCGCGCGCCCCGCCGGCTGGCAATGGCGCATCCCGCTGCAACACCGGATCGGCAACGGCCACGTCTATTCGAGCGCGCACATGGAGGAACAGGCGGCGCTCGACCTGTTGCTCGCCAATCTCGACGGCAAGCCGCTCGCCGAACCCAACCGCCTGCGCTTTCAGGCCGGGCACCGGGTCAAGGCCTGGGAGAAGAACGTGGTGGCGCTGGGGCTGGCGGGAGGATTCCTCGAACCGCTGGAGTCGACATCGATCCATCTGGTCCAGCAGGGCATCGCCCGCTTACTGACGCTGTTCCCGACCCGCGACTGCGGCGAGGCCGAACGGGCGCGGTTCAATCAATTGTGCACGCAGGACTACGTCGATATTCGCGACTTCCTGGTGCTGCATTACACCGCGACCGAGCGGGACGATTCCGAATTCTGGAACTATTGCCGCCATCTGGAGCCGCCCGACGGGCTCGCGGAAAAGCTGGAAATGTTCCGTTCCTCCGGGAGAATTTTCCGCGAACACAACGAGTTGTTCACCGAGACGAGCTGGCTTTCGGTGATGGCGGGGCAGGGCGTGGAAGCGGGCGGCTATCACCCCGCAGCGCAGATGATGCCCGATGCCGAAGTGCTGCGGCGGCTGGCGCATATCCGCCAGGTGATCGGCAACACGGTGGCGCAGATGCCTGAACAAACGGAGTTTTTCCAGCGCCACGGCAGCGCGATCCCCGCTGCGGCGTTGGTCACCGCATGACCCAGCTTCCCTCGCCGCCGCCGATTGCGAAACGGGAAAATGTCACCTCGGAACAGTTCCACGGAGAAGTCCGCAAGGGCGGCAAGCCCCTGGTTTTTCGTGGCTTGGTGGCCGACTGGCCGCTTGTCGCGGCGGGAAAGCGGGGCGATGGTGAACTGGTCACCTACCTCAAGAGCTGCGCCGCCACCCGCCCCGTCGAAGCGCTGACCGCACCTGCCGAAGAGGGAGGGCGATTCTTCTACAATGCCCGCCTAACGGGCTTCAATTTCGAGCGGTGCGAAGTGACACTGGGCGCCTTTCTCGATGAATTGCTTGGAGTTTCCGGGCAGTCCGATCCGCCTGCCATGGCGGTCCAGTCCGAGATCATCCCCGAAGTCCTGCCCCGTCTCGCGCAGGAAAACCGCCTCGACTGGCTACCGCAGGTCGCCCCGCGAATGTGGATCGGCAACCGCATCCGCGTCGCTCCGCATTACGACCTGATGGAAAATGTCGCCTGCTGCGTCGCTGGACGGCGGCGGTTTACGCTGTTTCCGCCCGAAGAGGTGGCCAATCTCTACCCTGGCCCGTTCGAACTGACGCCCGCCGGGACGCCTGTAAGTATGGTTGACATGACCGCACCCGATCTCGCCACATATCCCCGTTTTTCAGAGGCATGGGCGCAGGCGCAGGTGGCTGAACTGGCACCCGGAGACGCGCTCTATATCCCCTATGGCTGGTGGCACGGAGTGCAGTCGCTCGAACCGGTCAGCGCGCTGGTGAACTACTGGTGGAGCGATGCCGATCCGGCGCTGGCGGGGGCTTACGATGGGCTGCTCCACGCAATCGCCGCCTTCCGCCACTTGCCGCCAGAACAGCGCGAAGTCTGGCAGCATATGGTCGATCACTATGTCTTCGAAAAGAATGGCCCCCCGGCGGAGCACCTGCCGCCGCACGCGCGCGGATTGCTGGGGGACGGCAGCCCGGCGCTGTTCGCACGGCTGCGGCAGATGCTGCGGCAAGTGGTCCGCTAGCGGACGGGTTTGACCACGCTCGCCAGCCATTGCTGGTAGGGCGGGGTGGCCTGCAATGCCGCCTGAGCCTTGGCGGCGAGAATGCGTTCGGCCTGCGGATTGGGCGGCGGGCTGACGGCAGGCGCGCCGCGCGGAATGCCCACGGCAGCGAACAGCGCTGCGCGCTCCTGCTCGGTGATCGGCCATTCCTCGAAGAAAGGCGAGCGGCCCCGACGGGTGAACTGGTCGAGGGCCAGTTCCAGTTCGGGCGAGTGTGACAGCGGGTCGAACAGGGCCGCGGCACGCGGGGCCGCATAGTGCGCGGCGACAAGATCGCGTGCGCCGTCGGCGAGCAGGTTTGCGCGGCGGTTGAATTCGGCGCGCTCTCCCTCGGCGATGTCGAGTCCGGGCAGAAGTTCGAGCAGCAGGTCGAGCTGGCGCAGCGCGCAGTCGAGATTGAGATTGCCAAGCGGCTCGAACAGCGCGGCAGCATCGCCAAGCGCTACGACATTGCCGATCCAGCTTTCCTTGGCGCGACCCGGGACAAAGCCCACCGCCCGCGCGACCGGAGCCCCACCCAGCGCGGCCATTACTTGCGTTTCGCCAGCGCCTTCGGTCAGCCCCAGAACCCGATGCAAGCCGTCCCGTCCGGTACTCTCGATCAACCAACCGGCGGGAGTCAGCGTGACCCGATCCTCCAGCGCCAGCACCGGTTGCCCCGGAGCGGCGCAAAGCACTTGCCGCACCGGCAGGAAAGCGGACCAGTCGATCCGCGCGGCCCCCGGCATTTGCGCAAGCAGCGCCGCGGCAGGCCCGGTGCAATCGACAAACAGGTCCGCCGCGATCTCGCCCTGTCCGTCGAGCGCCAGCGCCAGCGCCAGCGCATCGCCGGACTCGTCCAGCCGTAGTGCGCCCGTCCGCGCCATCCGGTGCTGCACGCCCACGGCCTGCGCTTGCGCAATCACCAGATCGCGCAAGGCCGGGGCATTCCAGCGCAGCGCATATTCGACCCCGGGCAAGGGATTTCCGGGCGGATTGGCAGGATCAAACTGCTCGGCGGCGAACCGTCCCGCCTGTGCCAGCACCTCGGCAAGCGAAGCGGGCGGGGCATCGGTACTGGCCCCGCGCCGTCCGCCACCCCAGTCACGAACGAAGGCGCTGGCGAGCGCCGGATCGGTGGCCGAGCCATAGGCGACCACCGCCTGCGCACCCTCGCCGCTCCAGTCGGCATAGCGCGTAACCAACCGGTGACTGCCGCCGCAGCGGCTGAGGATATCCGCCTCGGCCATGCCGAACTTTTCCAGCAGCCGCACCCCATGCGGCGATGCACTGCTGGCATGGTCAGCGAATGCAGCGGGTTCTGCCGGCGTAACCACCACCGTCACCTGCGTCGCAGGCAAGGCGCGGCGCAGGGCCACGGCGGCCAGCACCGCCACCAGCCCGCCGCCCGCGACGACGACGCTGCGCGGCAAGGCGCGCGCTTCGCTCATGCGGGAGTCAAATCGGGCTGTGGAGCCAGCCGGGCGGCTTCGCGGATCAAATATTCGCGGTGTCCGGGCATCGCCGCCACTTCCTCGGCCACGGCCCCTGCGAAGCGGTCCATCGCCCGCGACACCTGCGCCGGATCGGGCAATTGCACGCGCGGATCGTGCGCTTGCGGCACCACGCCTTGCCCCAGATAAACGGCGATCCAGCTGGCATCGTAGAACAGCCCGTCGGCATATTTTGCGATCCGCCCGGTGCGCCGCCACAGTTCCAGCTTGTCCGCCAGGCTATCGGGCACCTGATAGGTGCGCACATGGTTCCAGAATTCGGAATCGTTGCGGGTCGTCGCATTGTAATGCAGGATCAGGAAGTCCCGCACCCGATCGTATTCCATGTCCACCAGCCGGTTGAATTCGTCACGGTCGCGCGGATCGATCGAGCCGCCATGCGTCTCGGCTGGGAACAGTTCGACCAGATAGGTAATCGCCATCTGCGCGAGGTAGATCGAGGTGGATTCAAGCGGTTCGAGGAAACCCGAAGCCAGACCCACCGCAATCACGTTCTTCTGCCAACTGCGCTTGCGCCGCCCGGCGCGGAACCGCAGCACGCGCGGATCGGCGAGCGGTTCGCCCTCTACCGCGCCGAGGATGGCAGCGCAGGCTTCATCCTCCGAAACGAAAGCGCTGGAAAAGACATAACCGTTGCCGATCCGGTGCTGCAACGGAATGCGCCAGCGCCACCCGGCGGGCATGGCGGTGGCGATGGTATAGGGCGCGATCTCATCCGAGACATGGGTGCAGGGCAGGGCGGCGGCGCGATCGCAGGGGAGCCAGTGGGACCAGTCCTCCCACTCCTCGCCCAGCGCATCACCCAGCAACAACGAGCGGAAGCCCGAGCAATCGACGAACAGGTCGCCCGCAATCCGCCGCCCGTCTTCGAGCACCAGTTCGGTGACATTGCCGCTCAGCGGATCGCGCTCCACCTGCGTTACCCGGCCCTCGGTGCGGGTAACGCCGAGGCCCAGCCCGAATTCGCGCATGAACGGGCCGAACAGCGTCGCGTCGAACTGGTAAGCGTAGCCGTAGGTGCCCGAGAGCGCGTTGTCCGTGGTCGGCGGGCGGAAGCGATTGGCGCGCGCAGCCATGACGCCGAGCGAGTAATTGCCGATCTCGTCCGCCAGCCCGTGGCGCTGCATTTCCAGCCAGTAGTGGTGGAACGGCACACCTGCCAGTTCCTCCCCGAAGCTGCCGAAGGGGTGGATATAGCTCTCCCCGATCCGCCCGAAATCGCGGAAGTCGATCCCCAGCTTGTAGGTGGCATGGGTGGCGGCCATGAAGCGCGTCTCGTCGATCCCCAGCCGTTCGACGAAGCCACGGATATGCGGCAGCGTCGCCTCGCCTACGCCGACGATGCCGATATCCTCGCTCTCGACCAGTTCGACGCGCACCTTGGAGCCGAGCAGCTTGGCGAGTGCCGCCGCGCTCATCCACCCGGCGGTTCCTCCGCCAAGCACCACCACGCGCGTCTGCCTGTCCCTCGCTTCACCCATGCCCCGTCCTTAAAGGAACGGCCGGGGCAGACCAAGCCGCCCCGGCCGCACTGTGACCCGAAAGCTTGCTCAGCCTTCCATTTCCTCCAGTTCCTTGCCCTTCGTCTCGTTGATGAGGCTCTTGACGAGGAAGAAGCTGATGAAGGCGGCCACGGTGTAGAGCGCGTAAGTCCCTGCGAGCGACCAACTCGCCATCGCGGGGAAGCTCTGCACCACCAGATAATTCGCGCCCCACTGTGCGAGCCCCGCCACCGCCAGCGCGCTGCCGCGAATCTGGTTGGGGAACATCTCGCCCAGCATCACCCACATCACGGGGCCCCAGCTGAAGTTGAAGAAGATGACGTAGAGATTGGCTGCGACCAGTGCGATGTATCCGGCGTTCTCGGTGAGAATGAGGTTGCCCGCCGCATCGGTGTCTGCACCACTGAACACCCAGGTCATTGCGGCCAGCGTCACCCCCATGCCCAGCGAGCCGATCATCAGCAGCGGCTTGCGCCCAACCTTGTCGATGATCGCCAGCGCCAGCAGCACGGCTGCGATGGAGACCACACCCGAGATGATGTTGCGCTCCAGCGCGACCTCTTCCGATACCCCGGCCAGCCGCCACAGCGTTTCACCGTAGTAGAAAATGATGTTGATGCCGACAAACTGCTGGAAAGTCGCCAGCATGATCCCGGCCCAGACGATCGGCCGCAGCCCGGTGCCGGGGGCGGTGACATCGCGCAGGCGCGGGCGGTGATCGTCGGAGAAAGTGGCGCGGATTTCGGCGACCTTGCGCGTCGCTTCTTCCGGTCCGAACAGCCGGGTCAGCACGGTATGGGCCTCGGCATCCTTGCGTCGCGACACGAGGTAGCGCGGGCTTTCGGGGATGAACAGCAAGGCCACGAGGAACACCACCGCCGGGATCGCCTGCGCGAGATACATCCAGCGCCACGCAGCAATACCACCGATCTGGCCGAGCGAACTACCCGCGCTCTGGGCGAGGAAGTAATTGACCACGAAGGCGGCGGTGAGGCCGGAAATGATCATCACCTGCTGCACCGTCGTCAGTCGCCCGCGAATGTTCGCCGGGGCCACTTCGGAAATATAGAGGGGGGAAAGCACCGAGGCCGCGCCCACGGCCATGCCGCCGGCAAAGCGGAACACCACGAACAGCGTGTGGCTGTCGGTCATGCCCTGCACCAGCGCACCTACGACGAACAGGATTGCGGCCATGATCATCACCGCGCGCCGACCTACGGCATCGGCGAGGCGACCGGCGAAGAAGGCCCCGAAAGCGCAGCCGATCAGCAGCGAACCGACGGTGAAGCCCAGCGAGGCATCGCTAAGTCCGAACTCCGCGATCAACCCCCCCTGCGTGCCGTTCACCGCGCCGCTGTCATAGCCGAACAGCAGTCCGCCGATGGTGGCGACGGCCACGATGGCGGAAATCAGCGCCATGTTCACGCTGGTGCGTGGTACCTCAGTCATTGCGATCATCCCTCCGAACAGGGCCGCTTGTGACGCGGCTCCCAGATTATGGTAGCGCTACCTATGCCGCAGTTGCCGGGGCGGGGCAAGGCGCGAATTGCCCGACCTGCATATCGACCTTGATCCAGCTTTCCTGAGCAGTCTCATCCGGCCTTTCCCTGCTGAATTGCGCCACGATCGATGCTACAGTGTTGGGCAAGAGGCGAAAGGATAAAGGGATGCTCCGCAGGTTCGTCGTTACCGTTCTTGCAGGGTTGGCGTCGTCGCTGTTCGCCGCGCCTGCCTTGGCACAGGTCAACCAGGATGAGCCGCTGCCCCGCTTCGAGGACCGGTTGTGCCCCGGCGTGACCGGGCTGGAGCTGGAACAGGCTGAACTGATGGTCGGCCGTATCCGGTCAAATGCCACGCGCTTTGGCTTGCAACTGGCCGATGAAGCCAGCTGCGAACCCAACCTGCTGATCGGCTTCGTCGAAAGCGGACAGGATTATCTGGCGCAACTGGTGGCTGATCGCGGCCATCTCTTCGCGCGCATGAACCGCGCCGATCGCGACACGCTGTTGGCGCAGCGCGGCCCGGTGACGGTGTGGCACCAGATCCAGCAACGGACCCGCGATGGCTTGCACGTGGGCACCCGCGAGAACATGACCGACCTGCCGCGCGCGGGCATGTGGCAGGCGCATTCGCGCATCTATGTCCCGGTGCGCAACGACATCACCTATGCACTGGTGCTGTTCGACCGCGCCGAAGTGAGCGGACTGACCGTGGCGCAACTGGCCGATCTGGCGAGCCTGCGCGGCTTTGCCACCGCCTTTCCGGACGAGGCGGGAGCGGAGCAGGCGTCGCTGCTCACCTTGTTCGCCGATCCCGCCAGCCGCGCGCCGCGCCTGACGGCCTTCGACGAGGCATGGCTCGAACGGCTTTACAGTGGCATTCCCAATATGCCTGCCTCGGTGCGGTTGCGGGGTGTCCAAAGCCGATAGGAACATATGGTCGCATGGCGACCGCAAGGCCGAACGGCCGCCCGCAGATGCCCGGAGCGTAGCGGAGGATCAGCATCGAGGACGTCGGCGCGGAGGCGCCGACGCAAGACAATCAGATCACCGACCTTTTCTCGCCAAAGCGGCCATGCTTGCGATAGCGGATCATCCAGCGATCGAGGAACAGCGACAGCGGCTTGGGCGCAATGCCCATATCGGTGAGTTGCGGCGTCCCTGTGCTGGCCGTGCTTCCCATCGCCAGCATTGCCAGCTGATCGGCATTGATCGGAGTCAGCGGCATGGCGGCAAACAGCTTCGCCAGCGGATCGGGCATGGCGAAGAAGGTGCGCTTGCGGTTCTGCGCTGCCGCGATCATTTCGTGGATCTGCATCATCGACAGCGCTTCCGGCCCTGCCGCCTCATAGATTTTGGCGCCATAAGTGCCGGGGTCTTCCAGCGCAGTAGCAATCGCAGCGGCGACATCGTCCACCCACACCAGCTGAAACTTTGATCCGGCTCCGAACACTGGCATCACCGGCATCATCTGCACCATGCCTGCGAACATCGGCACCAGCCCGGATTCCTCGCCGAACACCACAGATGGGCGAATCACCGTGGCGCGCGGGAAGGCAGCAAGCACCTGCCGCTCACCGTCCGCCTTGGTCCGGTAATAGGCTGTCTGGGCTTCGGCATCGGCGCCGATGGCAGACACATAGACAAAGCTGCCCGCACCGCCCGCAGCGGCCACCTGCGCCGCATGGCCCGGTCCATCGGCCTGGAGCATCTGCTGGTTGCCGTCGAACGCACCGATCAGCCAGGCCACCGCGTCCGACCCCGCCACGCAGGCCGCAATGCTGCGCTTGTCCAACGCATTGCAGCGGGCGAACTGGAGCTGACCGAGATTGGCGAGCGGCTTCAGCCGGAACGCCTTTTCCGGCTCCCGCGCCGCAATCCGCACCCGCGCGCCGCGTTCGAGCAGGTCCTGCGCCAGATGCGAACCGATAAAGCCGCTGCCACCGATCAGGGTGACAAGCTTGCCGTCGAGGGGGGATGTGCTGGCCATATAAACCTTCTTCGCTGGTTTGCCGGCGGACCGGCGTCACAAAGCCATTGGCACAGGCGAGGGCAGGCGGGCAATGGCAAGCGTGCAAGTCTCGCTGCGGAATCCGTCACACCAAAGCGAAACCCGCGTTGACTCGCCAGCCCGCCTGTCCTATCGGCCCGCCCCTACCCGCAGTCGGCCTTCGCTGACCGAACTGCTCCGGTGCCCAGATGGCGGAATTGGTAGACGCACCAGCTTCAGGTGCTGGCGCTCGCAAGGGCGTGGAGGTTCGAGTCCTCTTCTGGGCACCATTTGTTCTCAAAGCATTGAAATCCATTGAAAATTGCCGCCCAGGGTGGGCCTGGGCCTGCCAAGCCGTTCAACCAATCTCTGTACCCTCAAGGCCATTGCTCGGTTATCGGTGGAGGTGCGCGGAGATTACGGCGCGGTCTGCCATTGATGGCTGCCACATGGAAGGGAGCAACCCGCAATTGCTGAAAAGAGCCACTGTCGGCTCGGCCTCCCGCGCTGCGGTGGCGAGCTTTTCTGCGAGTGGATCATCGACAGCGCCATTTGCGCCGCGCAAATGGCATATCCACGCAGCCAAGCCTTGCAGGATCGCCGGACATGCCTGCCCGTCCCGCTGGTTCGCCGCCAGCGTTTCGAGCCAGCGTTGCGGCAACTTCTGGCTGCCGTCCATTGCGATCTGAACCAATCGGTGGTTGATATCTGGGTTGGCGAAGCGAGCCAGCAGTGCATCGGCGTAGGCGACAAGGTCCTGCCCTGCGCTCGTCGCGATGGTGGGTGCGGCCTCATCGCGCATCAGCCTTAGGGTAAGGGCACGCAGGGAAGGATCGGCGACCGCTTCGTGGACGAAGGTGTGGCCGGCCTGGAGGCCGCAATAGGCCAGCAGCGAATGCGCGCCGTTGAGCATCCGCAGTTTGGCGCTTTCATAGGGCGCGACATCGGCGACCACCTGCGCGCCGTAATCCTCCCAATGCGGGCGAGGCCCGGCGAAATTGTCTTCGACCACCCACTGGCTGAATTCTTCCGTGAACACCGCGCCTTCATCGCGCAGTCCAAGCTGCGCTATGAGGGTGGTGAGGTCAGCAGGGGTGGTGGCGGGGACGATGCGATCGACCATCGAATTGGGCGTGCGGCATTCTGCGGCGAACCAGCCTGCAAGGTCCGGCGCGGAATATTCCAGCCATTCTCCGAATAGCCGGCTTAGAACCCTGCCATTGCCCGACAGGTTGTCGCAGCTCAGCAATGTCAGGCCTCCAAGTCCGGCGGCCCGGCGCCGGTGGAGGGCATCGGTCACTATCGGGTAAAAGCCCGCCGCGGCTGCCTCGAAGTCAAGGTCTCCGTCCGTCGTCCGACAATAGCCCTTTTCGGTCACGGTGAAGCTGATGACGTGGCAGTCCGGTGAGGCGATTCGCGCGACAATCGCGTCTTGCCCGTCGCCCGCAATCAGTACCTCGCGCACTGAACCGATGACGCGCGTTGTGCGTCCCCGAGATGATCGTTCGGTCAGCGTGAACATCCCGTCCTGGGGATTGAGCTGATCGGCAACAGAACCCGAGCGCAGCGAAACGCCGGTTATCATCCAGTCACGCTCGCCTGCGTTCATTGCCGCATCGGTGTACCACGCCTGATGCGCGCGGTGGAACGCGCCGATGCCGAAATGAACTATGCCGACTGACTGTGTGTCGCGATCATAGTCACCGGTTTGCACTTCCCGGCCAATCCAGGGCAGCGTTTTCTGTGACAGCCTCAAAGCTTGTAAGCCTGCTTGGCCAGATTGTAGGCCAGATCCTGGGCCACCTCGACGGCTTCCCATTCCTCCATCCGGTGTTCGACCACCAGCCGGGCAAGGAAGCCGCAGTCCATCCGCCGGGCCATATCGTGGCGCGCGGGTATTGAGAGGAACGCACGGGTATCGTCGTTGAAGCCGACTGTGTTGGAGAATCCCGCCGTCTCGGTGGTCATCTCGCGGAAGCGGCGCATCCCTTCGGGACTGTCGTTGAACCACCAGGCCGGGCCCAGCTTCATCGCCGGATAATGACCCGCCAGCGGCGCGAGTTCGCGGGCATAGCTGGTCTCGTCCAGCGTGAATACGATGAAGGTGAAGGCGGGAACGTTGCCATATCTGTTCAGCAGCGGGCGCAGCGCGTGGACATATTCGCAGGGCAGCGGAATGTCCGCCCCCTTGTCGCGCCCGAATCGTTCGAACAGCTTCGCGTTGTGGTTTCGACAGACGCCGGGGTGCAACTGCATCACCAGCCCGTCATCCACGCTCATCCCGGCCATTTCGGTGAGCATCTGCGCGCGGAACAGTTCGGCGTCCTGCGGCGAGACATTGGCCTGCGTCACCCGCGCAAACAGCGCCTCGGCCTCGGCAGGCGCGAGATCGGCTGTGCGGGCGGTGGGGTGGCCGTGATCGGTCGAGGTCGCGCCCATCGCGGCGAAATAGGCACGGCGCTGGCGGTGCGCGGCGAGATAGCCGCGCCAGGTGAAGCAGTCCTCTCCCGTCAGTTCGGCCAGTGCCCCGAGGTTATCGCGAAAGCCTTCAAATTCGGGATCGACCACAGGGTCGGGTCGATAAGCGGTAATCACGCGCCCGCTCCAGCCGCTTTCGCGAATTGTCCGGTGATGGCGCAGGTCGTCGAGCGGGGCCTCGGTGGTGGCGATCACTTCGATGTTGTATCTTTCGAACAGCGCGCGCGGACGGAAGGCGTCGGTCGCCAGTTTATCGCCAATGGTATCGAAATAGAGATCGGCGGTCGCCCCCTCGAGCGCCACGTCGATCCCGAACCCTTCGGCAAACACCCAGTCGAGCCACATACGCGACGGGGTGCCGCGAAACAGGCGGTAGCGTTCGGCAAACAGCCGCCAGCCCTCGCGCGGGTCGGTAGCGGGATTGCCGATGCCGAGGTCTTCCAGCATCACCCCCTGCGAATAGAGCATCCGAAACAGGTAGTGATCGGGCTTCAGCAGCAGGTCAGTTGCATTGGTGAAAGACGCGTTGCTGGCCCACCACTCGGGATCTGTATGCCCGTGCGGGCTGATGATCGGCAGATCCTTCACCGTGGCATAGATCGTTCGCGCGAGATCGCGGGTCGCCGGATCGGCGGGGAACAGGCGGTCCGGATGAAGGATCAGGGGCTTGGTCATCTGCGCACGAGTGCTTAAGGGCCATTTGCCCGTTTGCACAGGGGAAGAGATGCCATGAAAATCACCGCCGCCAGACTAATCACTACCTGTCCGGGGCGCAATTTCGTGACGCTCAAGATCGAGACCGATCAGGGCGTCTACGGTATTGGCGATGCAACGCTCAACGGGCGCGAGCTATCGGTGGTGTCCTATCTCGAAGATCACGTGATCCCCTGCCTGATCGGCATGGATGCGAGCCGGATCGAAGACGTTTGGCAGTATCTCTATCGCGGTGCCTATTGGCGGCGCGGACCTGTCACCATGCGCGCGATCGCGGCGGTCGATGTGGCGCTGTGGGACATCAAGGCCAAGTGCGCCGGGATGCCGCTCTACCAGTTACTCGGCGGCAAGAGCCGTGACCGGGTGATGGTCTATGGCCATGCCAATGGAAGCGACATTGGCCAGACGGTGGAAGCCGTGGGTGCCTATATCGACATGGGCTACAAGGCGATCCGCGCGCAGACCGGCATTCCGGGCGTCAAGGATGTGTACGGAGTGGGGCGCGGAACGCTGCATTACGAACCCGCCGATGCCGACCTGCCCAGCGTCACCGGCTGGGACACCCGCAGGGCGCTGAACACCATCCCAAAACTGTTCGAGAGGCTGCGCGAGACCTACGGTTTCGACCATCACCTGCTGCACGACGGGCACCATCGTTACACCCCGCAAGAAGCGGCGAACCTCGGCAAGATGCTGGAGCCTTATCAGTTGTTCTGGCTGGAAGACTGCACCCCGGCGGAAAATCAGGAAGCCTTTAAGCTGGTGCGCCAGCACACCACGACGCCGCTGGCAGTGGGGGAGATTTTCAACACCATCTGGGACTGCAAGGATCTGATCCAGAACCAGCTGATCGATTACATCCGCTGCACCATCGTCGGTGCGGGCGGGGTGACGCACCTGCGCCGGATCGCCGATCTTGCCAGCCTCTATCAGGTCCGCACCGGCTGCCACGGCGCCACCGACCTGTCGCCCGTCACCATGGGAACGGCACTGCATTTCGATACCTGGGTGCCCAATTTCGGCATCCAGGAGTATATGCGCCATACCGAGGCGACCGATGCGGTTTTCCCGCACGATTATCGTTTTGAAAACGGCTTCATGATCTGTGGCGAAACACCGGGGCACGGCGTTGATATCGACGAGGAGCTCGCGGCCAAATACCCCTATGACCGCGCTTTCCTTCCCGTCGCGCGGCTGGACGACGGTACGATGTGGAACTGGTGACCGGAGATCGAACGATTAAGAATACCGCCACCACGGGACCGCCCGGATCCGTCCAATACCAGCGGCGCAGGCGGTGCCTTCAACGGCGGTTGCCTCGTAGCTTGCCTGCAGGGAGCAATCCGGGGTGACGCAGCGCGGACGGGAAATGAACTGGGACTGGTGCGCAATGAGGCGCGCAGTGATTCCGCTCCTCGACGACCGGGATGATCCCTCGCAGTGGCAAGTGCTTTGACAGGGAAGAAGTGAACCCTCGGTGATCGGTTGCGATGCGATCGGGTTGCATCACGGTTGGGCCCACCATGGACTGTCGCGGTCAGACGAAGCTGTAGGGATCGATATCCACCCCCACCCGCACTCCCGGCGGGTGTTGGACCTGCGCCAGCCACTGCCGGATCACCTTCTGCAACTCCGCACTCCGCCGCGCATTCAACAGCAGCCGATAGCGATAGCGCCCGCGTAGCAGCGACAGCGGCGCGGGGGCGGGGCCGAGGATCATCACGTCGTCGAGCCGCGGCCTTGTATCGCCGATGCGGTTCGCGGCCATCCGTGCCTCGGCATCGTCCTCGCTGGACACGATGATCGCCGCCCAGCGCCCGAACGGCGGGGCGCCCGCGTGGCGGCGGGCATCGGTCTCGGCGGCGTAGAAGGCGTCGCGATCGCCCGCTTCGAGCGCGGCGATCACCGCCGCGTCGGGATGGCGGGTCTGGATCAGCACTTCGCCCGGCTTGGCCCCGCGCCCTGCGCGCCCGGCCACCTGGGCGACCTGCTGGTAGGTCCGCTCGGCGGCGCGCAGATCGCCCCCTTCGAGCCCGAGGTCGGCGTCGATCACGCCCACCAGCGTCAATTCGGGGAAGTGGAAGCCCTTGGTCACCAGTTGTGTGCCGACGATCACGTCGATGGCTCCGCCTTCGGCCATGGCCACGAATTCGGCGGCTTTCTCGGGTGTGTTGATCGTGTCCGATGTCACCAGCGCCACCCGCGCTTCGGGCAGCATTTCCGCCACCTCGTCGGCAATCCGCTCGACGCCGGGGCCGCAGGCGACGAGGCAATCTGGCTCGCCGCATTCGGGGCAATTGGCGGGCGGAGTGGTCTCATGCCCGCAGTGGTGGCAGGCGAGGCGGCGGCTGAGGCGGTGCTCGACCAGCCAGGCGCTGCAATTGGGGCACTGGAAGCGGAACCCGCAATGGCGGCACAAGGTCAGCGGCGCATAGCCGCGCCGGTTGAGGAACAGCAGCGATTGCTCGCCCCGTTCCAGCCGCTCGACCATCGCCGCGCGCAGCGGCGGGGATATCCACGCGCCGCGTTCGGGCTGGTCCTGCGTCAGGTCGACCAGCCGGATCACGGGCATCTGCGCCCCGCCGAACCGCGCGGGGAGCACCAGCTTTTCGTAAACGCCGGTGTCCGCCATGTGCAGGCTTTCGAGCGCCGGGGTAGCGCTGGCGAGCACCACCGGCAGCCGTTCGAAATGCGCGCGCATTACCGCAACGTCGCGGGCGTTGTAGCGGACCCCGTCTTCCTGCTTGAAGCTCACCTCGTGCGCTTCATCGACAACGATCAGCCCCAGCCGCACAAAGGGCAGAAACAGCGCCGAGCGCGCGCCGACCACCACCTGCGCCTCACCGCTGGCAATCGCGCGCCAGGCGCGGCGGCGTTCGGTGCTCTTGAGGCTGGAGTGCCAGATGACGGGAGCCGCGCCGAAGCGGGTCTCGAAGCGCTTGAGGAAGGCCTCGGTCAGCGCGATTTCGGGCAGCAGCACCAGCACTTGCCGCCGGGCCTTCAGCGCCGCTGCCACGGCTTCGAAATAGGTTTCGGTCTTGCCCGAACCCGTCACGCCGTCGAGCAGGATCGGGGCGAATTTCTCCACCTCCACCGCCGCCACCAGTCGCGCCGCCACAGCCCGCTGGTCAGCGCTCAGTTCTGGTTGGGAGAAATCGTGACTGGCGCGTGGATAGGGGCGGTCGACATCGACTTCGACGGGTTCGAGCACGCCCTGATTGACCAGCCCGCGCAATACCCCTTCGGAAACGCCGGCTATCCCCGCCAGTTCGCGGATCGTCGCCTGCTCTCCCTCCAGCGCGCCCAAGGCGTGTTCGCGCTGCGGGGTCATCCGTTCGGGCATCCCGCCCGACAGGCGGTATTCGGTCATGGTGGCCGGGCCACGCAGCGCGCCGCCGCTGGCGATCACCATCCGCGCCACTGCCGCCAACGGAGCGATGTAATAGTCCGCAGTCCATTCGATCAGCCGCCGTAGCGCCCCGTGGATCGGGGGTACGTCGAGCACAGAGTGCAAAGGCCGCAGCTTCGCTTCATCGACGGGTGCACCGGGCAGGCGGTCTGGCTCCCACACGATCCCGATCACTTGCCGGGGGCCAAGTGGAGCCACGACAACGGAACCAAATTCCACCGTCATGCCTTCTGGCACACGGTAGTCGAGCGGACCGAGCGCGGCGTTCATCACCAGTAGTCGGGCGCGGGTTATTGGCATCGACCTTATATGGCCGCTGGGTTATCCACGCGGCAAGGAGAGGAGTCGCATTATGACCGAAATCGCCGATTTTACGAGCAATCGCCGCCGTTTCATCGCCGGACTGGGCGCGAGCGGGGCATTGCTTGCTCTGCCTGCTTGCGAAAGCATGGGCGGTTACAGTCTGGTCGATGCGGTGCGCCGCTTGCTCTACCTCTCCAGCGAACGGGCCTTTGCGCGACTGGTCGCTCCGGGCGGGTTCTGGGACGAGCAGGTGGCCGCGATCGGCTTGCAGAACCTCCTTGGCGCGCGCGGCGGGGTGGTCTCGACCATTCTGACTTCGGCGCTGTTCCGCGACCGGTTGCAGGACGCCTTCGCCGATATCGCCATCCAGGGGGCGGAGCGGGCCGCGCCTATCGTGACCGATGCCGTGCGGGTGATCGGCATCCAGAACGCCGTGGCGCTCATCAATGGCGGGCCGACCGCTGCAACCGGCTTCCTGCGCGATTCGATGGGGACGACGCTGATCGAAGCGATGGTGCCCGAACTGGGGCAGGCGATGCGCATCGCGCAGGAGCCGCTGGTCGGCGAACTGCTCGCGGGCCTCACGGGGATCGACGTGTCTGGCGTGGCGCAAAACATCAGCCGCAGTGTCGACAATGCGATCTGGCGCGAAATGGGCGTGGAGGAAAGCGCGATCCGCGCCAACCCGCGCTCCACCAACGATCCGCTGCTGATCGGCGTTCTCGGCGCGGGAGGAGCGTTTTGAACGCCCGCATCGCCTTCGCCCTGCTGGCGGGTCTCGCCGCCAGCGGTTGCACCACCATGGTCGAAGCGGAGCGGCCACCCATCGGCGTGCAACTCTATACCGTGCGGGAAGACATGGCGCGCGATCCCATCGCCACCTTGCAGCGCATCGCTGCGATGGGGTTCGACGAGGTGGAATTTGCGCGCACCTTCGGCGACCGTTCGGCCGAGATGTGCCGCGAAACCACCCGGCTGGGGCTGGACGTGGCGGCGGTCCACGTCGGCTGGGAATTGCTGCGCGACGATCCCGCCCGCGCGCTGGCGGAAGCCAAGGCGATGTGCACCGACACGCTGATCCTCGCCTATCTGCCGGTCGAGGAGCGCACCACGCTGGAGCAGTGGCGTGGCTGGATCGCGCGGCTCAACGCAATCGCCCCCTTGGCCGAGGCGGAGGGCATCCAGCTTGCCTACCACGCGCACGACTTCGAATTCGCCACGATCGACGGCGTGCGCCCGATCGACCTGATGCTGCGCGATTTCGATCCGCGCATCGGCTTTGAACTCGATACCTACTGGGTGCAACTTGGCGGAGAGGATCCGCTGGAATTCTTCCGCCGGCACCGGGACCGGATCACCCATTTCCACATGAAGGACATGGGCCAGGGCGGGGCAATGGCCGATGTCGGCGCGGGAAGCATCGATTTCGCTGCACTGGTGGAGGAATTCGGCGAAGACCGTGCCTACTGGCTGATCGAACGCGACGACGCTCCCGATCCCTGGGCCAGCCTTGCCGCCAGTCTCGCGGCGATGCGCGCGCTCACCGCCGCCACAGACTGATTCCGGCAACCCTTCCGCGATAGGGATTGCCTCTCTATAGGCTCGGCCATGGCCGACGAATCCCCTCTCGATCGCTTCAAACTTGCGCTGACCGGCGCGGCGCGGGCGATTGCGCGCGATGCCGAAGTGGAAGTGGGCTTCACCGCCGATGCCGCTTCCGAAGCGGGCAAGGCGGCGCGGGTGCCGATGCCGTCGCGCAACGTCACTGCTGCCGAGGCGGAGGAAGCGCGCGGCTTCGCCGATGCCTTTGCGCTGCGGCTGCGTCATCACGATCCCGCCCTGCACGCCGTGGCGCGGCCCGGCGATGCCGAGGCGCGGGCCTGTTATGACGCAATCGAGCGGGTGCGTTACGAAGCCATCGGCGAGACCGAATATCTCGGGATGCGTGGCAATCTGGCAGCCATCCAGGACCGGCGGCTGGCGGGCAGTGCCATCGCCCGCGCCGAAGTGGCCGAGGATGTCCCGCTGCCCACCGCGCTCGCCCTGTTGCTGCGCGAACAACTCACCGGCCAGCCGATCCCGAACGTGGCGCGCGAGGGCGTGGAACTGGTGCGCGAATTCGTCGAAAGCCGCACCGGCGACGATTTCGAGCAGCTTGCCGATCTGCTCCACGATCAGTCCGCCTTCCAGAAGCTTTCCATCGCCATGCTGCGGCACCTCGACATGGTGCCCGCCGAACTCGACCCTGACGAAGGCTTTGATGATGCCGACGGCGACGAGTCCGAGGGCAAGGACGACAAGCCCGACGACAAGGAAGGCGACGAAGGCGCCAGCGACCAGCCCGAAGTCCGCGCCGAGGGCGCGCAGGGCGAGGAAGGCGAAGGCGAGGAGCAGGACGACGCCACCGGCGACGAGAACCTCGCCGAAGGCGAACCGGGCGACGACGGCGAGGAAATGATGCTCCCCCAGCGCCGCAATGCGCCGTGGCAGGACATCCCCGATAGCTTCGACTACCGCCCCTATACCAGCGAGTTCGACGAGATCGTCGAAGCCACCGACCTGTGCGATTTCGAGGAGCTGGACCGGCTGCGGGCCTATCTCGACAGCCAGCTGGCGGGATTGCAGAGTGTGGTAACCCGGCTCGCCAACCGGCTTCAGCGGCGGCTGATGGCGCAGCAGAACCGCAGCTGGGATTTCGACCAGGAAGAAGGCCTGCTCGATGCCGCACGGCTGGCGCGGGTGATCGTCAGCCCCGGCACTTCGCTCAGCTACAAGGTTGAGCAGGAGCAGGAGTTCAAGGATACCGTCGTCACCCTGCTGATCGACAATTCGGGTTCGATGCGCGGACGGCCAATCTCGATTGCCGCGATCAGCGCCGATATCCTTGCCCGCACGCTGGAACGCTGCGGAGTGAAGGTGGAAATCCTCGGCTTCACCACCCGGGCGTGGAAGGGCGGGCAAAGCCGCGAGCGCTGGCTTTCGGACGGTCGCCCCGCCAATCCCGGCCGCCTCAACGACCTGCGCCACATCATCTACAAGAAGGCCGATGAACCGATGCGCCGGGCGCGCCGCTCGCTCGGCCTGATGATGCGCGAAGGGCTGCTGAAGGAGAACATCGACGGCGAGGCGTTGCTCTGGGCGCACGAGCGGCTATTGGGTCGCACGGAAGACCGCCGCATCCTGATGGTGATTTCCGACGGCGCGCCGGTAGACGATTCGACCTTGAGCGTGAATTCCGCAGGCTATCTCGAGAGCCACCTGCGCAAGGTGATCGAATGGATCGAAAAGGCGTCACCCGTGCAACTGGTCGCCATCGGCATCGGCCATGACGTGACCCGCTATTACAAACGCGCAGTGACGATCATGGATGTGGAGCAACTGGGCGGGACGATTATCGAGCAGCTCGCGGGGTTATTCGAGGGGGAGTGATTTGCGTGGAAACAGTGACCCTCTGGCGGCCTACAGGCCCGAACGAACTCAAGCTGGTTGAAGAATCCGACTGGAAGGAATGGCCGCCGCGCCTTCCAGAGCAGCCGATTTTCTGTCCGGTTACGACAGAGGAGTACGCGATAAAGATCGCTCGCGACTGGAACGTGCCGAGCAGCGGCTCGGGATTTGTGACGCGCTTCGAAGTGCGGAAAGACTTTCTGGACAGGTACGAACGTCAGCTTGCTGGGGGCAGGGCGCACGAGGAGTACTGGATACCTGCCGAGGACTTGCCCGGTTTCAACGCGGCGATCGTGGGGAAAATCGAGGTCGTCAGGACGTTCCCCGAAAAATAAGAAAGATCGCCACCCTCCCGCCAACCTCCTTTCCCTCACACTTGGCTAGGTGCGGATCGTATGATAAAGTATGATCCATGAGCAAACTCGAACGCATGACTGTCACTCTCCCGGAAGAGATGGCGGCCAAACTTCGCGAAGCCGTTGCCAACGGTGAGTATGTAACCACCAGCGAAATCGTCCGCGAAGCGCTGCGCGAATGGAGCGATCTTCAGGAACGGCGGCTGGCATCGCTAACGCATTTGCGCGCTATGGTTCAGGAAGGCCTTGCCAGCGAATTGCTCGACGGGCGGAGCGCGCTCGCCGAACTGCGTGAGAAATATCGCGTCCCGCCGGAATGAGCGGACTTCCTTTTCGAATCCGCCAGGCCGCAATCGACGATCTTGATTCGATTGGTGCATTTATCCGTCAGGACAATCCACTTCGGGCTGAAACCTTTATCATCGAGATTATCGACCGGATCGAGACGATTGCGGTTCGACCACGCAGCTTTCGTTCACGCGACGATCTGTGGCCCGGCCTGCGGTCGGCTCTGTATGGCAAATACCTGGTCCTGTTCGTTATTGCGGACGGCACAGTGGAAGTGGTGCGTGTCGTCCACGGATCGCGTGATCTCGACGCGCTGTTCTGAGCCGCCCATTGCCAGTTTTCCGCGGCCCGCCTAAGCCTCCCGCCCCATGACCGACCTCAAGCTGTTCAACTCGCTCACCCGCCAGATCGAGCCGTTCGTCCCCGTTCATGCGGGCGAGGCACGCGTGTATACCTGCGGGCCGACGGTCTACAATTACCCGCACATCGGCAACATGCGCGCCTATGTCTTCGCCGACGTGCTGGGACGGACCCTGAGCTGGAAGGGTTACAAGCTCACCCACGTCATCAACATCACCGATGTCGGCCACCTGACCGACGATGCCGATGCGGGCGAGGACAAGCTGGAGAAGGCGGCGGCCGAACGCGCCCAATCGATCTGGGACATCGCCCGGCACTACACCGAGGCCTATTGGGCGGACGTCAGGGCGCTCAATATCCGCCAGCCTGCGCACTGGTCCATCGCCACCGACTACATCGCCGAAATGATCGCCTTTGCCGAAGGGATCGCGGACAAGCACTGCTACGAGCTGGAGGGCGGGCTGTACTTCGATACCTCCACCGTGCCCGATTACGGACGACTGGCCCGTGCGGTGACAGACGAGGGTGAGGGCCGGATCGAAAGCGTCCAAGGCAAGCGCCACGCCGCCGATTTCGCGATCTGGCGGCGGACGCCTCCGGGCGAGACCCGGCAGATGGAATGGGATTCACCATGGGGCCGGGGCGCTCCCGGCTGGCATCTCGAATGTTCGGTGATGGGCGAGAAGCTGCTCGGCTTCCCCTTCGATATCCATACCGGCGGGATCGACCACCGCGAGATCCACCACCCGAACGAAATCGCCCAGAACCAGGCGCGCACCTGCTCGGACCACTCCGGCGCGCGCATGTGGATGCACAACAATTTCCTGGTCGAACGCTCGGGCAAGATGAGCAAGTCGTCGGGAGAATTCCTGCGGCTGCAATTGCTGATCGACAAGGGCTATCACCCGCTGGCTTACCGGCTGATGTGCCTGCAGGCGCACTATCGCAGCGAGCTTGAGTTCTCCTGGGAGGGGCTTGGTGCTGCGCTGACACGGTTGAAGCGCATGGTGATGGCGGTCGATGCCCTGCGTGCTTCGCTCGATCAAGTTCCGCCCGCACCGGAACATGGCTGGACCTATCACGACCTGCGCGTCGAAGCCGGCGGCACGCTGATGCCGGTGATCGCCCGCTTCGATGCAGCGATTGCGGACGATCTCAATACCCCGCTGGCGTTGACCGTGCTCGAGGAACTGCTGGCGATGAAAAAGGTCGATCCGGTCCACAAGGCGGAAGCCGTGGCAGCGATGGACTCGGTGCTGGGGCTGGGGCTGTTTGCGCTGGAGCGGGCGGACCTGCGGCTGCGGCCGAAGGCGGCGACCGTGGGCGAGGCGGAGATCGAAAAGGCTCTCGCTCGCCGGAAGGAAGCAAGGGTCGCAAAGGACTTCGCCACAAGCGATGCCCTGCGCGACGAGCTTGCGGCGCAAGGCGTCGAGGTGATGGACGGCGATCCGCTCGGCTGGGAGTGGAAACTCTGATCAGGGCCCTCCTCCCCGCCGGGGCGCGGGCCGATCTCGAAGGCCGCCTGCCCGAATGGCTCGACACGACCTGGTGGGCTGACGAAGCCCAACTCCTCGAACTCGCCCCCCATGCCGAAATCGGCTGGTTCGACATGCACGTGAAGGCCCCCGCACTCGCAGCCATCGCCCGTGCCGACAAGCTGCGGTGGCTTTCCAGCGCCTACGCCGGAGTGGACTGGATGCCGCTCGCCGCACTGGCCGAGCGGGGCGTGGCGCTCTCCTGCGGCTCCGGGCTGGCGGCGGGGCAGGTGGCGGAATTCGCGGTGATGGCGATGCTCGCCCACTCGCGTGGTTATCGCGACATCGTCCGCGCGCAGGATCGCCACGAATGGCTGGCCGCACCGCCCTCCGCCGGGGCGCTGGCTGGCACGAGCGCGCTCATCATCGGCTATGGCGCGATCGGGCAGGCAATTGCGGCAATGCTCGCGCCCTTTGGCGTTGCCACCACGCCGGTGCGCAGCAGGGCGGGCGATGGCGCGCTCGGCCCGGATGAGTGGCGCGACCGGCTCGGCCTCTTCGACTGGATCGTGCTCACCCTCCCCAATACGTCCGAAAGTGCGGGAATGCTCGGCGCGGCGGAATTCGCGGCCATGAAAGCCGAAGCCGTGCTGGTAAATTTCGGCCGCGCCGAAGTGCTCGATCAGCCCGCGCTGGTCGCCGCTTTGCAATCGGAAAGACTAGGCGGCGCGATCCTCGACCTGACCGATCCCGAGCCGCTGCCGCCCGATCACCCGCTGTGGACCTGCGCCAACACGCAGATCACCATGCACCTGTCCGGCATTCCAAACCAAGCCAGCCGCCGCCGCGCCGCCGACCGGTTCCTGCGCAATTGCGCGCTGTTCCGTGCAGGCGAACCGCTGGAAGCACAGGTCGATCTCCTGCGCGGCTACTGATCACCCCTCCTCCAGCACCAGCACTTCGCACACCACCGACAGCCGGGGCGGATCGAGCACCGAGGCCACTTCCACCACCGCCGCATCCGCCACCAGCTGGCCGGGAATGGCGAATTCGTGCTCCGGCAGGAACGCGATGAAACACTCGCCCGCTTCCACCGCCTCCGCGCCGTCGAAAGCCAGTTCCACCCGGTGCCGCGCCCCGGCAAAGGTGATGCTGGCCCAGCTTTTCTCGCTGTGTGCTACGATCCGCCCGTGACCCTGCGCCAGCGCGATCAGAGCCTCGGCCAGCCTCTCGCGGGTGCCCTTGCGTTTGCGCGGGGCCCTGGCGGTGATGGACGGCGGCACGACTTTAGGATCAATTCGCATTGCTGTTCTCGCGATAAATGTTCATGAAATGTTCCACCTTCTTTTCCGTCTCAGGCCGGGGAAGGCGGCCGTTGCGCAGATCGAGCACGAAACGGGGATCGTGCGCGGCGAGTCGGCCGAACTTGGTCGCCGGCATGCGCGTATGGCGGAGGAAGACTTCGATCTTGCGGATGAGCATGGGTGAAAATCCCCTTGGCGTGCGGTTGACCTGACGAGCCAGCGACTCGATGGCCATAAAACAGCGCGGCAAATCCTACTTGTCTAGGAAAAATACATGGCGTAGGAAGAATCCGTTCACCATGAGGGGATCGGGCGATGGGCTCACGCGAAAAACTGGTGCAGACAGCGCGGGCGAGGGGCAGCAGCCTGGCGGCCCTGTCGCGGATGATTGGGCGTAATGGCACCTATCTTCAGCAATATGTTACCAAAGGTAGTCCGCGCAAGCTTGAGGAGGAGGACCGGCGCAGGCTGGCGCAATTTCTCGGGCTGGAAGAATCGGATCTCGGTGGATCGCAGGAAAAATCCTATGGTTCGGCAACGAGTCGCGACTGGATCGAGGTTCCCCGGCTCGATGTCGATGCCTCCGCGGGGCCGGGGGCGAGCGGGCCGGGCGAACTGGCGTTCGATTCCTTCGCCTTCTCACGCCGCTGGCTTGCCGAACACGGGCTCGACGGGGCGCGCCTCTCCGCCATCCGCGTGGTTGGCGATTCGATGGAGCCGCTGCTTCGCGAAGGCGACGAAGTGCTGGTGGATTGCCGCGCGCAGCCGTTCCGTGACGGTGTCCACGTCGTCCGGCTGGACGACAGCCTGCTGGTCAAGCGCGTCGCCAGCCAAGGTGCAGGCCGCTTCGCCCTGCTCTCGCAGAACCTCGCCTATCCGCCGATCCAGGTGGGCGCGGAGGAGTTCGAGGTGATCGGCCGAGTGGTCTGGAAAAGCGGGCGGGTTTAGGCCGTTCCTTCCGGCGTTTTGCCCTGTTTGCTTGCCCTGCCGCTTCTCAGCGAGCGCCGCGAGAGGAGGGCCTTTTGATCTCGTCGGAACCATCAGAGCGACCTTCCGTTGAAAATCCATAGCCGCTGAGGGGCCATCCAAGCAGGGGCAGTAAAGGAGAAACACCGTGAAGAAACTACTGACCATACTTGCTCTTGGTGGAGGAATTGTTTTCCTCCCTGCTTGCAACACCGTTGATGGAGCTGTCGAGGACGTCGAATCGGTCGGCGATTGCGTCGATGGCGAAGAAGGAAACTGCTGAACCACCAGTTTCGCAGATCGACCAGGATAAGGCGCCGCCGTCAGTGGCGCCTTTCCTGCGTTAGAGGCGTCGAGGCCAAACGGGCATGTATTGGGAACAACGCGCAGCTGTGCTACGCTGAAAGCATGAAGTGCCGCCTCTGCAAATGGTTGTGTGATCGCTATTGCCCGCCTGAGATGCGGCCCAATGCCTTTAGCGAGTATTCTACTAGCTGGGAGCGTGACAACTCAAACGACTGGGACCTCTGGCAAAGGGATGGTGAAGCCATTCATCGGCAATCTGAGATTGCTGCCAGCTATTTGGCTAACGATAGGGGTAAGGCATTCGCGATCTACACGTCGATGGCTGATGCTGGTTCAGCATGGGCGATGCGTCTCGTCGCAGACTATTTTGAACACGGGGTCGGGGTCCAGAAGGACTTGAGAATGGCCGAGAGCTACTATTCGCGAGCATTGCTTGCTGGCTCAAATTCCGCCTATGTCGATTTTGCCGCACTCCATTATCGGCAAGGCAACGACGAGAAGTGGAATGCTATTCTTGAGCAGGGTGTTGCGGCCGGATACGCGCCTGCGGCCTATTGGTTGGTCTTGTTTCGTTATCAGCGCAATCCTTCCCGAGCCATGGCGCGGTCTTTGCGTTCTACACTGGAATTGGCGGCCAAGGCTGGCCATCCAGAAGCGCGACTGATGCTGTCGCGGTGGAAGGGGCGTCGCGTGTTCGGCTTCCGAGAAATTCGCCAAGGGTTTCGGGAATACCTGACTCTCATGGATGACGCGGAAAAGAAGCAGAGGCGCATACAAACGGACGAAAAGATCACCAAAGCAGCAGCTTGAACCCCGTGTGCGTCCCCACAAATCCCAGCCGCTCATAAAATCGGTGCGCCGCATCCCGCGTCCGGTAGCTGGTAAGCTGCACCACGCCGCAGCCGCGTTCCTTGCAGCGCGCGATCGCCCAGCGCATCATTGCCTCGCCGATCCCGTGCCCGCGTGAGGCCGCCAGGACCCGGACATTCTCGATCTGGCCACGCCAAGCACCTTTGCGCGATACGCCGGGGATGAAGCTCAGCTGGAAGCTGCCGACCGGCGCTCCGGCATGCCCGACGATGTAGAGCGTGTGGTTGGGATCGGCGGCAATCGCGCGCAGGCCTTCCAGCGCCTGTTCAGCGTGATCGGGCCGCAGCGGATCGCGCGCCGCGCCGATTTCGTCTTCCGCTGCCAGCGCGTCGAGAAAAGGCAGGTCGGCCTCGGTCGCCGCGCGATAGGTGAGCTGGTCCATCGGCAAAGCTCTACGCTTGCAAGCCGCGCCCGTCACCGCCATTTGCCATTCCATGACGCAAAGCTCCCCCATTCGCGCCGCCATCGTGCCCGTCACCCCGTTCCAGCAGAACTGCTCGCTGGTCTGGTGCACCAGGACGATGCGCGGGGCGCTGGTCGATCCGGGCGGGGAACTGGACAAGCTGAAGGATGCAGTGGCGCGGGCCGGGGTGACGCTGGAGAAAATCCTCCTCACCCACGGTCACGCCGACCACTGCGGGCAGGCAGGAATGCTGGCGGCGGAGCTGAACCTGCCGATCGAAGGACCGCACGCGGACGACATCTTCTGGATCGCCAAGCTGGAGGATGACGGTCCCCGCTTCGGCATGCATTGCGAAGTGTTCGAGCCGACCCGCTGGCTGGCGGATGGCGACACGGTGACCGTTGGCGAGCTGGAGCTCGAAGTGATCCACTGCCCCGGCCACACTCCCGGCCACGTGGTGTTCTTCCACCGCGAGGCGAAATTCGCCTTTGTGGGCGACGTGCTGTTCGCAGGCTCCATCGGCCGCACCGATTTCCCGATGGGCAACCACCAGGACCTGCTCGACGCGATCACGCAGAAGCTCTGGCCGCTCGGCGACGACGTCACCTTCGTCCCCGGCCACGGCCCGACGAGCACCTTCGGTCGCGAGCGCGCGAGCAATCCGTTTGTGGGCGACGCGGCGATTTCTGGCGCGTAATCAGCCGAACTGCTGGTAAACCGCAACCAGTGCCATTCCCGATAGCACGATCAGCGTCAGCATCGTCAGCAACGTCCCGATCATGCGGCCCCAGTGTTCCCCCTCGGCATCCATGCCCAGCGGGTGAAGTACCCGGCCGATCAGGAACGAAAGCGCGGTCAGGCCGAGCAGCCAGCCGTCATGCCCAGTCAGGTCGAGCACGATAATCATCGCCAGCGCAAAGGGGGCATATTCGGTGAAATTGGACTGCGCGCGCATCCGGCGGAGCAGCAGGACATTGCCGCCATCACCGTGCATCACCTTTTCCTTCATCCGCACCCTGCCGCAGCGAATCCCCAGCCAGAGCGCGATGAGGCCCGAAACTGCAGTGCTGATCAGGCTGATATGCATGTCTTCCAAGTGACTTCCCCTCGCTTTGCCCGATGCTGCTCTAGGCAGGACTGCGAGTGCTTGCAACGCGGCAAAAACCCGCTATAGCGCCGCCCTCCGCCGCACAAGAGGGTTCCCTCTCCGCCGCGCTTGCGCGGGGGTTGGGTATCGCCTAGTGCGGCATCCGAGCAGATTTTGAACGAATTCAAGGATCAGGTGCCGCCATGGCCGTCCCTAAAAGAAAAGTTTCGCCGCATCGCCGGGGCAATCGCCGGTCGCATGATTCGCTGAAGGTGGAAGCCTTCCACGAATGCTCGAACTGCGGCGAACTGAAGCGTCCGCACATGCTGTGCAACGCCTGCGGCCATTACAACGGCCGCATGGTGATCGAGCCCAAGGCTTAAGTCTCCGGCCTGAATAAGGAATTTCGCACATGAGTCTTCCGCGTATCGCCGTTGATGCGATGGGCGGGGATGAAGGCGTGCGCGTGATGGTCGAAGGCGCGGCGCTGGCGCGGCGTCGGCATGACAAGTTCCGCTTTCTCCTTGTAGGCGACCAGCCCCGCATCGAAGCGGTATTGGCCAACCACCCGAACATGCGCTCCGCTTCCGAGATCCTCCACTGCGAAGGCGTGGTGGCGGGCGACGAGAAGCCCAGCCGCGCGATCCGCCGCGCCAAGACCACCAGCATGGGCCTCGCCATCGAAGCGGTGAAAAGCGGCGATTGCGGCGCGGCCGTGAGCGCGGGGAACACCGGCGCGTTGATGGCGATGGGCAAGCTCGCCCTGCGCACCATGCCGGGGATCGATCGCCCTGCGCTCGCCGGGCTGATGCCGACGCTGGGCGACAACGACGTGGTGATGCTCGATCTGGGGGCCAACACCGATTGCGACGCCCGCAACCTGATCCAGTTCGCGATCATGGGCGCGGCCTATGCGCGGATCGTCACCGGCAAGGCATCGCCGCGCGTGCGGTTGCTCAACATCGGCACCGAAAGCATCAAGGGCACCGACAACCTGCGCGAAGCCAGCCAGCAGCTTGCCGACGCGACCGGGCTGGCGATGCAGTTCGACGGCTTTATCGAAGCCGACAAGATCAACCGCGGCGAAGTGGACGTGGTGGTGACCGACGGCTTTTCGGGCAATATCGCGCTGAAGGCAATCGAAGGTTCGGCGCGGTTCGTCACCGACCTGCTCAAGACGGCCTTCACCAGTTCGCTGCGGTCCAAGATCGGCTTCCTCGTCAGCCGCCCGGCGACCGAGCTGCTGCGCCACCATCTCGATCCGAACAACCACAACGGCGGGGTCTTTCTCGGCCTCAACGGAGTGATCGTGAAATCGCATGGCAGTGCCAATGCCAAGGGCGTGGCCAATGCCGTCGATGTCTGCGCGCGGCTGCTGGAGGATGACATCACCCAGCGGATCACCGCCGATCTCGCGGAAATCGGCGCGGGGATGAGCAACGGGGCAGGAGCTGCCAAGTGATTCGTTCGGTCGTCATCGGTTCCGGCTCGGCCCTGCCCGCACGCTGTGTCTCCAACGCCGAACTGGCGGAGCAGGTGGACACCAGCGACGAATGGATCCGCGAACGCACCGGCATTACCCAGCGCTACATCGCGGGTGACGGCGAGACGACGGGATCGCTTGCCACCGATGCTGCGCGCGCGGCCTTGGCCGATGCGGGGTGCAAGATTGCCGATGTCGACCTGATCGTGCTCGCCACCGCGACACCGGACCGGACCTTTCCCGCCACCGCTACCACGGTGCAGGCGAACCTGGGCGGGCGCGGCTTCCCGGTCTTCGACGTTGCGGCGGTCTGTTCGGGCTTCCTCTATGCGCTGGGCACGGCGGATGCGATGATCCGCACCGGCATGGCCAAGCGCGCCATCGTGATCGGCGCGGAGACGTTCAGCCGCATTCTTGACTGGGATGATCGCGGCACCTGCGTGCTGTTCGGCGACGGCGCGGGGGCCTTCGTGATCGAGGCGCAGGAGGTCGACGAGGACGGCCCCGGCGTGATCGCCACCCGCCTCCATGCGGAAGGCGCACATTGCGACCTGCTCTATGTCGATGGCGGGCCCTCCACCACCGGCGAAGTCGGCAAGGTTAGGATGAAGGGGCGCGAGGTTTTCCGCCATGCCGTTGTCAATCTTGCCGAGGTGCTCGGCGAAGTGCTCGCCGATGCAGGCATGACGCCCGCGGATATCGACTGGGTGGTGCCGCACCAGGCAAATGCCCGCATTCTCGATGCCACCGCGCGCAAGCTCGGCCTGTCGATGGACCAGGTGGTGGTGACGGTGGACCGCCACGCCAATACGTCTGCCGCCAGCGTTCCGCTTGCCTATGACGTGGCGAAGAAAGACGGGCGCATCAAACCGGGCGATCTGGTGATGCTCGAAGCGATGGGCGGCGGCTTCACCTGGGGCGCCTGCTTGCTGCGGGCGTAGTTTGCGCAGGGGATTTTTCCCTGAATTCAGGCGTCGTCATCCTTGCCAACGCAGGCCCGCTTGTTCATAACCTTCGGGGGTCGGACAAAACAGGGAAGGGGAACGCGATGGATGCAATGCGATCCGTAGGGACTTTGACAAGGGCCGATCTGGCCGAAACCATCAATCACAAGATGGGCTTTTCGCGCGCCGAGAGCCTCGATCTGGTTGAAGCAATTTTGGCCAAGATGTGCAGCGCCATGGCCGATGGCGAGAACGTCAAGATTTCCGGCTTCGGCAGCTTCGTGCTGCGCGACAAGAAGGAACGCATCGGTCGCAATCCCAAGACCGGAGTGGAAGTGCCGATCACGCCACGCCGGGTGATGACCTTCCGTGCCAGCCACAAGCTGAAAGAAAAGATCGCCAAGGCTTCATGACCGCAAATGCCTCCTCTGCCGGGCCGCTGTTCGACGACGGCAAGGCCGATGGGGCAATGCGCACCATCGGGGAGGTTTCCGCGGCCTTCGGGATCAAGCCGCATGTTCTGCGCTACTGGGAAGCGCAGTTTCCCTCGCTGACGCCACTGAAGCGCAGCGGCGGGCGGCGGCTCTACCGAGCGGAGGATGTGGCGATGGTCGAGGCGATCGACCGGCTGGTCAACCGCGAGGGATATACCTTGAAAGGGGCGAAGAAGGCGTTGCAGGCTGGCCCTTCTGCGGCGGTCGAAGCGCCCGCGCCAATGCAGCGACCGGCCGACGATTCGCCTCCCGAAATCACCACGCAGTTGCGTGCTATCCGCGACCGGCTGGCCGCCGCACTGAACTAACTTTCCGGCCCGAGCGCCGGGTCGAGATCCCGCGGGCGAGCGAAATGCACCAGCTTGCCGCATTCCGGAGCGAGATCGGCCCAGCTTTCAATATCGAGTTCGAATACCGCATAGGCGGCGGTGGGATATTTCTGCATGATCTCGTTGAACAGCGCCGTCTCGGCATCGGCCGGGACAAGCTCCATCGCCAGTTCCTGCAGGCCCGGATTGTGCGCCGCCAGCAGGACTGCGCCGCACTCGTCATCGAGGGTCCGCAGCAGCGCCATCAGCGTGGCGGCATCGGCAAGATAGGCGTCTTCCTCGAATCGTGTCGGCAGGCTTAGCCCGCTGGCTTCCAATGTACGCTTGACCCGTTCGGCAGGGCTCGCGAGCACCATGTTCCACTTCGCCCCGCTTTCCCTGATATGCGCACCCATCAGCGCGGCGCCCTTGCGCCCGCGCGCATTCAGCCCGCGATCAAAATCGCGTAAGGACATATCGTCCCAGTCGGACTTGGCGTGGCGCAGCAGGCCGAGACGTTTCAAAGGCCGATGTCCTCTTGCGGTTGCGGGGATTGCCGTTCCACCGGCGCAGACGAAACACCGCCCGCCAGCCGTTGTAAAGCCTCATCCAGCGTCACCCGCAACACTTTCACTCCCGGCGGAAAGGCCGACAGCAAGCGGGAGGGGAATGCAGGCGAGAGGACGATGAAATGCCCGCGATCGTCGCGGCTGCGGATCAGCCGCCCGAATGCCTGTGCCAGCCTGCCGCGAATAATCCGGTCGTCATAGGCCGATCCCCCGCCAGCGGCGCGCCGCGCCCGATGGAGGATGCTCGGCTTGGGCCAGGGCACCTGCTCCATCACCACGCAGCGCAAGCTTTCGCCCGGCACATCCACCCCATCGCGCAGGGCATCGGTGCCCAGCAGGCTGGAGCGCGGATCGTCACGAAAAATATCCACCAGAGTGCCGGTGTCGATCGGATCGACATGCTGAGCGTAAAGCGCCAGCCCTGCGCGCGCCAGCCGGTCGGCAATCCGTCCGTGGACCGCGCGCAGCCGCCGGATCGCGGTGAACAGCCCCAGCACGCCGCCGCCGCTGGCCTCGATAATCCGCGCATAGGCTCCCGCCAGTCCGGCGAGGTCGCCCTTGCGCACATCGGTGACGATCAGCACTTCGGCATTGCTGGCGTAATCGAATGGGCTTTCCGCCTGCGTCACACGCGGCTGGACGTCGATGTGCCGCGCGCCCGAACGCGCAATCGCCTCGGCCCAGTCGCGCCCGCTTTCGGTGCGGTCTGTCAGGGTCGCGCTGGTGAGCATCACCCCGTGCGCGCCTTCGAGCACGGTGCGCGCGAAGGGCTTCATCGGATCGAGGAAGCGGCGGTGCAGGCCGATATCGAATTCGCGCGAATCGTTGCGCTCCACCGCCAACCAATCGACGAATTCGGGATCGGTCGGGCCGCCCAGCCGGTTGAGCAGAGATTCCCAGGCCGCCAGCGTATCGATCCGCCAGCCGAGCGAGAAGCGCGCGCCTTCGATCCGCGCGCGGCCCTGCCCGTCGAGCCAGTCGGGCGGGTCCTCCAGCATCGCTTCCAGCCGCACGCCGAGCTTGATGAGCGGCAGGCGGATCGCCGTCAGTGCCAGAGCGGCCGTCTGAGCGCGTTCGACAAAGGCACCGTCCAGCCCCGCTGCCTCGGTCTCGATCCCGTAGCCCGCATCTGCTGCGCCGCTTTCATCGCGGGCGTAGGTCACCGCCCGCACGGCTGATAGTAGCGTTTCGATTTCGCCCGAGGGGGCGTTCTCACCCAGCCGCCCCAGCCAGCCTTCGCCCGGCAATGCCGATGCCGCATCACGCGCCGCCTCGATCGCCGCACCGCCAGCGTCGTCATAGCTGGCGACGTCCGCCAGCCGCGCCGACAGCCCGCGCCGCCGGCCCTTGGAACCGCGATCGGGGCCGGTGATCCAGCGGCGCAGTTCAACTGCCTCGTTACCCGTCAGCGCGGCAGCAAAGGTGCTGTCGGCGGCATCGAACACATGGTGGCCTTCGTCGAAGATGATCCGCGTCGGCCTTTGCGCATGGTCCCGCCCGCGCGCGGCATTGACCATCACCAGCGCATGGTTGGCGATCACCAGATCGGCCTGCGCGCTCGCGCGGGCGCTGCGTTCGATGAAGCATTTGCGGTAATGCGGGCAGCCTGCGTAGATGCACTCGCCGCGCTGGTCGGTCAGGCTGCGGATCGCGCGGGCGCGGAACAGGGTGCCGAGCCAGCCGGGCAAGTCTCCCCCGATCATGTCGCCGTCGCGGCTGTAGGCGGCCCAGCGCGCCACCAGTTGCGCGAGGATCGCCGCGCGCCCGCCGAAACCGCCTTGCAGCGCGTCTTCCAGATTGAGCAGGCACAGGTAATTCTCGCGTCCCTTGCGCACCACTACGGGCTGCGAGCCATCGGGGCGTGCTTCGGGCCATGCACGGCGGCTTTCGGCGCGCAGCTGGCGCTGGAGATTCTTGGTGAAAGTGCTGACCCAGACGGTGCCCTGCGCCGCCGTCGCCCAGAGCGAGGCGGGGGCGAGATAGCCCAAGGTCTTGCCGATCCCGGTGCCCGCTTCGGCCAGCAGCACGTGCGGGCGGGCCTTCCGTTCGCGGGGGGCGAAAATGCTGCCGGTGGCGCTGGAATAGAGCCGCTGTCCCTCGCGCGCCTCCGCGCCTTCGCCGGTCAGCCGCGCCAGTTGCCCGTGGATGGCTTCTTCCTCGATCAGCACGTGGCCGGGTTGCGGGCGTTCGGGGCTCTCGGACCATTCGGGCAGGCGCGAAAACAGCCACTTCTCGGCCTTTTCCGGGCGGGCAATGTGCGGAGCGATCACCTGCGCCCAGGGCCAGCGCAGCTTGGCCAGCGATTGCAGCACGCTCCATGCGCCTTCGCGTTCCGGCCAGTCCGCTGCTTCGCACCGCGCCAGCAGCATGCCCGCAGCCATTTGCAGGAACGCGGGCACGTCCGCGCCGTCTTCCGGCTCGGCCAGTCCCAGCGCATGAGCCATGCCCTTGGGCGTCGGCACGCAGAATCGCGCGGGATGGACGAAGGCGAACAGTTCGAGCAGGTCGAGCCCCGAGAGGTCGGGATAGCCCAGCCGCGTCGCCACCAAAGGGGCATTGAGCAGCAGGTGCGGCGTGTCCGCAGCGGCCATCACCGCTTCGCCCTTCGATACGCCGCGCGTGGCGCCATCGGCCGCGCGCAACCAGCTGCCCGAATGGCTGGCATGGAGGGCGGGCAGCGGCACCGGTTGGGGGAGGGGACTGGGCATCGGGCGCACTATTGCGGTTGAGAACGAAAAGTAAACGGCGGAAACGGTCCCGCCGAAATTGCGTCAGCGGTAGCGAAGGTTATGCCCCCGGAAAGAGGGAGCGATGGAATGGCGAAATAGCGCCGGACCTTTGATAACACCGATCGCCGGGAACGCAGGCTGAGGGCTTTACGCGGCGGAGCGGGTTGAAATCGCGGCAGGAGCCGTGCCGATGAACAGGCGTTCAGGCAATCGCGCGCATCGTTGCGCTATAGCCATCCCGCCATGTCCAGTATCTACCGATGTCGCCTGCCCATACTGCTGGTCGCCCTGTCCGCAGTGCCCGCGGCTGTTTCGGCGCAGGATCAGCCGATCACCGTCCAGCAAATGCCCACGATACCCGACGATTTCTCCCTTCCGCCGGGCAGGGGGGAGGCAACCCCGACGCCCGCGCAGGCTTCGCCTGTGGTCCAGCCTATTCCAGAGGAGACGCCGCAGGAAGCTGCGGCTCCGGTGCGGGAGCGGTCTCAGCCGTCCGCACCAGCAAGTAATCCCACCTCGGCGCCGCGGACTGTTGCGCCCTCGGAAGCGCGACGTCCGTCTGCGAACGTGGTGCCGCCACCTGCAAGCCAAGCCACTCCCGACGCCACTGACGGAGAAGTGGCAGCGCCGCCTGCGGAGCCCGTGTCTGTCGAGCCGAGGCCACTTCCCGAAGCGGAATCGGTCGAAGTAGACCAATCGGGCGGTTTCAATTGGGCGCTGGTGGGGCTGCTCATTGCGGTTGCGGCGCTGCTGGCGCTCGTTCTGTTTCTCCGGCGGCAGAAGGTTCACACCGTGCCTGTGCAGGTCGAGCCGATGTCTCCGGCAGCCCTGCCGGTCGCCGAACCCGTCGCTCCCGAATCGGAGCCCGCGCCGCCGCCTGCACCACCGTCGCCCGCCAACGGCGATGGATTGGTTCACGCGCGCGTGCCCCAAAGCGGGTTCGTCACCACCAACCTTGCGGCCAAGCGCCGCGTGCAGGAGGCTGCCCCGCCGGTCCAGCCGAAGCGCGTCATCCGGCCCCCGGCAGTGACGACGCGGATCTCGTTCGACGGGTTCTAGCTGCGCGGTCGGCAGACCCAGTTCGCCGGATCATTGGCGTCACCGCTGCCCTCGTAATACGCCACCGATGGCCAGGCGCAGTGCGGGCGGGTGAGCGAGCCATCGGCCTTTCCGCCGATCAGCCGCTCGGGCGCGAGGCCGCTCTCCATCCAGTCGCTCATCGCGCCTAGGTAGTCGATCATGTCCGCGCCGGGGCCACCCGCACAGTGGCCCATGCCGGGTACGGTGAAATAGCGGAACTGCTCGCCCGATTCGGGGTTCTGCGCCGCCACTGCGCGGGCATAGTCTTCGGATAGGACTGGCGAGGGGCCGGCGTCGTTCTCGCCGTGCCACAGCATCAGCCGCCCGCCGCGTTCGAAGAAGGCGGAGAGGTCCGGCTCCTTCGCCTCGTACATGGCGGCGAAGGGTGAATTGCGCACGGTAAGGTAGTTGGCATCGGTAAAGGCAGTCCAGTCCACCGCGCTTGCGCCAAAAATCACCGGCTGCAACCCCATCAGCCCGCCGCCGCGCGTGGGGTCGGCATTCTGCCCGCTGCCGTCGGTGCGGTTGAAGAAGCCCCACGATGCCTCACCCCCAGGGCGCATCGGGTGCATCGCCCAGGAGCCGTCCGACGCGCGGATGCCGCTGTAGATGGTGGTGAGCGCGGTGACCTGCTGCGGGCTGAGGCAGCCCTCGCTCTGCCCTGGCTGGCATTGGAGCGTGCGCGGCTGGAACTGGCACTGGTCGGGCGCATTGATGATGCCGTCTTCCAACCCATCATCCGCGTCGCACTGGGCGAGCGAGGCATCCTGCACCAGTTGCAGGTCCGCTTGCGAGAAACCTGCGCCCGGCACGGCGAAGGTCTGGTTGCGCAGCACCGCGCTGGTCTGCACTTGCAGCGTATAGACCGGCGCACCGATGATCGCCGCGTCGTAATCCGCCGGATAGCGCTGCACTTCCATCAGCCCCATCCGCCCGCCGGTGGAACAGCCCGAATAGACCGCCTCCTCGTGCGGACGACCGTAGAAACTGGCGGCCACGGCCTTGCCCGTTTCGGTCATCGTATGGATCGCGCGGTGGCTGAAATCCTCGGCCTGTATTGGATTGATCGTCCATTCGTTGCCCCAGGCATTGGTGCTGGTGTGGCCGCCGTTGGTCTGCATGGTGGCAAAGCCTTGCATGAGGCCGTCGCGTGCGCCCATCAGGGTGGTGTTGCCCAGCCACGCCCCGCCGCCGATGCCGAGCACGCGACCGTTCCAGTCTGCGGGCAGGCGATAGACCACGCCGATGTTCGATCCCTCGACGGGGTGCAGCGTGGCGCTGACTTCGCAGAAGGCAGGCAGGCCATCGGTGGCAGCGATCCACTGCGCGGTGGCGGGCGATCCGTCGACCCGGGTGATTGCGGCGCAACCAGCGGCATTGGCCGTCGCCGGGCCGCTAGCCCGGTCTGGCGCTGTGGAGCAGGAGGCCAGCGCCATTATAGCGATAGCGGTCAGGCTGGCGGTAGCAGTGATGTTGCGCATTGTGCTTCTCTCCTCATTCCCGAGCGGAGAACTGCCACAGCAGGGAGCGCCTGCCAACGCTTTCGTTGACTAAGTCTGCAATCCGTTCCGGGCTGCGGGGTCGACGTCTGTCGTCTGTTCCAGCCGCAACGGCTTGGGGAACATGTTGGTCACGATGGGGAAAGGAATTTCGATTCCCGCGGCATCCAGCCCCTTCTTGATCGCCTTGATTGCTTCGCTCTTGGTTTCCCGCAGGTCGCGGGATGCGGACTGGGCATACCACTGCACGAGAAAATCGATCGAGCTGCCGCCGAAAGCCTGCGCGTAAACCACGACCGGGCGCTCCTTCACGATCGCATCGACCGTTTCCATCGCCTCGGCAATCGTCCGTTGCGCCAGCTCCAGATCGGCATCGTAGGAAACGCCGACGATCACATCGTTGCGGCGGATTTCCTGATCGGTGAGGATCTGCACCGGGTTCTTGAACAGCATCGCATTGGGCATGATCGTCAGCTCGTTGGAGAGCTGGCGAATATAGGTTTCGCGCAGGGTGATCCGTTCGACCTTGCCCAACACACCCTCGACTTCGATCAGGTCACCGATCCGCATCTTCTCGCGCAGCATGATGAGCACTCCGGCGAGGAAGTTTTCGAAGATGTCCTGAAATGCAAAGCCGATCGCCAGCGCGCCTATGCCGAGGCCCGCTATCAGTCCTGCGGGGGTGAAGCCGGGGATAGCCACGATCAGCGCCAGCATGATGCCTGCGATCCAGATCACCAGCTTGGTGAGCGTGTGGATCAGCTGGCGCAGGTCTTCGCGCAGGGTCGTCCTGCCGATCAGTGCTTCGGCGATCTTCCCGGCAAATTTTGCCACCAGCCAAGTCAATACGAGGACGATCACGGCAATCGCCAGATTGGGTAGTGCCGCGATCAGGCCCGCCCACATTGAATTGACCTGCTCGCGCAGGATGGTGACATATTGCAAGGGAACCCCCGGTTGTGACGTTTACAACTGAACGCAGGGAGGGCGGCGGTGTTCCACCAGCCGCCCCAGGTCCAGCCTTGGTGCTCCAGAGGTTTCCTTCACCAAGCCTGTCAGAAGATGAAATCGGCCGCCTGCAATTCCAGGTTTTGCATGACGCGGATTGCGTAATCACCGGCGCCATCCCCGTCATAATCGATGTGAACGAAAGTCAGTCCGCCGACATTCTCGTAACGCACTTCGGAGCCGGTGCCGCTGAACCCGGCCTCTCCAACGAAGGTGAATTCCGTTGTCGGCGTTAGTGCCGACAAGTCGATCACATCGGAATCGGCTTGTGAAAAATCGGTAATGATATCGTAGAGTGTCGAGCCGCCCCCACCGGAAAAATCGGCAACAGAGCTGAAGGTAAAGGTATCCGCGCCTGCACCCCCGGTCATGATGTCGGCACCTTCGCCGCCAACGATTTCATCATCGCCGTCCCCACCGTTGAGGACATCTCGCCCGGCTTCTCCAAACAGAACGTCGGCATCCGCGCCACCGTTCAGGGTATCGACACCATCGCCGCCGTAAAGCCGATCGAAGCCGTCGCCGCCGTCAAGGAGGTCGTTACCTGCTTCGCCGTAAAGGGCATCGTTGCCCGCGTCGCCGTTCAGCGTGTCGGAGCCTCGCCCGCCGAACAGGCTGTCGTTATCTGCCCCGCCGTGAAGTGTATCGGAACCGCCGTCGCCGTTCAGCGTATCGTCGCCGTCATCGCCAAACAGGATGTCGGCACCGTTGAAGCCTGTCAGCGTGTCATTCCCCGCGCCGCCGCGCAGAGTGTTGGCAAGACCATTGCCGACAATCCGGTTTGCCTCCGCATTCCCTGTGCCGTCGGTCGCAGCGCCCCACAGGCGCAGGTTTTCGACATTGTCGGTGAGCGTGTAATTGATTGTCGAGAAGACCTGGTCGGTACCTTCGCCCGGCAGTTCGATCACTATATCCCCGGCATCATAGACCAGGTAGGTATCGTTGCCCGTTCCCCCTGACATATTGTCGCTTCCCGGACCGCCGTTCAGCCGGTCATTGCCGGCACCGCCCGCCAGCGTGTCGTTGCCAAGGCGTCCCGACAGGACGTTGTCATTGCCATCGCCGTTGATGGTATCGTTCTGGTTGCCGCCGATGACGGTCGAGGCAAACGCATTGGCGCTCAGGGAAAGTGCGTCGATTTCACCGAGCTGGATCGAAAACGCTTCGCTGCCCAGTTCGGTGCCGATAGGGTAGGTCCCATCGTATCCCATCACCGCGCGACCGGTCATGTCTGGCAATGCGAAGGTTGTCCTGCCATCACCGCCGTAAGTCGTGCCGATCAGCGAGAAGAGGGCGCTGTTCTCGGAAATCGACAACAATTGCCCGGTCATCCGAATAGCATTGTTGAAGTCGGTATAGCCGCCCGCAAAATAGAACATTTCCGACATTGTCGGCTCTTCGCCATCGAAGTCGCGGTCAAACGATGGATAGAGGCCTTGTGTGGTGATGAAGTGGTGCAGGACCAGCGATGGCCCCATGTTGCTGACAGGGATGCCGGATCCACCCAGCTCGCCGGGGAGGTTGGCTTGGGAAAGGGTGGTGACATCTCCCCCGATCTGTTCTCCCAGCGTGAAGCCTGATCCCGAACCGATCGGAGTACGACCGCGCAGGTCCGGCAGGGCGAATGTGGTTACTCCGTCACCGCCGTATGTGGTGCCGATGACGGCGAACAAGGCACTATATTCTGAAATCTGCAAAAGCCGACCGTCTGCGAACATTGTCGAGTTCGGCGCGAAATTCCCGGCAAACTGGGACACAACCCCGATCGTCTGCGGCGAGATTCCGCTTCCCGGGAAGATGCCTTCGACATTGATGATCCAGCTTGTCGCCAGCACCTGTTCCTGATTGTCGAAACCCAGGCCCTGACCCCCGGCCGTCAGCGGCAGCACCGAAGCGTCAAGCGGAATAGTGTTACTGCCCACGCGATCGCCGACGAAATAATTGCCCAGAAAGGAAAATCCCTGACCGACGCCGAGCCTGTCACCGAAGTCCGGCAATCCGAATGTGGTGCGGCCATCCCCGCCATAGTATGTGCCGAGAATCGAAAACAGGGCTGTGTTCTGGGAAATCGCAAGCAATCGCCCGTCTGTTTCGGAGGGGATCAACTGGTTGGCCGCAGCATAGGTGCGAACGTAACCGATGCTGGCATTGGGAAAGCCCCCGTCCCGGGTGGGATAAATGCCGTACAGCTGGATCGCCTTGTGAAAAACCGTCGATGGTTGAAGGTTGGACTCAGACATTGCTTTTTTCCCCGGTCGAATGGCCTTTACATATTCGCGTTACACCTGTTTTCGCGATTGCCAAGCGGATATGCGGCGCAAGCCACAGCGCAACTTTCGGCTAAACGCGGCCTTGACTGCGTCGCCAATCTTCCTGCGCCAGTTCCTGGTCTGGTTTCGTCGGGCTGACGTCGCGACGGGCCTTCGCTCTTGCAACATGCACATCCTTGCGCAAAGGCCGCAGCCATGTTCGACCCTGCGCTGATCGCTGCCGCCCGTGTTTCCAAGTCCTGGCCGTTTCAGGAGGCGCAGCGGCTTGCCAAGCGTTACCCCCAGGGCAAAGCCGCCAAGGATGGTTCGCCCCTGCCGGTGCTGTTCGAGACCGGCTACGGCCCTAGCGGCCTGCCGCATATCGGCACTTTCCAGGAAGTGCTGCGCACCACGCTGGTGCGCAAAGCCTACGAGATCGTCGCCAGCACCGACGGCGCTCCCGCGCCGACGCGGCTGGTTGCCTTCTCGGACGACATGGACGGCCTGCGCAAGGTACCCGACAACGTCCCCAACAAGGCGCTGCTCGAAGCCAATCTTCACAAGCCGCTGAGCCGCATTCCCGATCCGTTCGAGAAGTACGAGAGCTTCGCCGCGCACAACAATGCCATGCTGCGTGAATTCCTCGATCGCTTCGGGTTCGACTACGAATTCGTCGCCGCTTCGGATCGCTACAATTCGGGCGCGTTCGATGATGCGCTGCGGCAGGTGCTGCGCTGTAACCAGGCGATTCTCGACATCATGCTGCCGACCCTGCGCGAGGAACGCCGGCAGACCTATTCGCCCGTCCTCCCGATCAGCCCGACCACCGGCCATGTATTGCAAGTACCTGTCGAAGTGGTCGATGCCGAAGCGGGCCTGATCCGCTTCACGGATACCGACGGTAGCACGGTCGAACAGAGCGCGCTGCGGGGGCAGGCCAAGCTGCAATGGAAAGTGGACTGGGCGATGCGCTGGTACGCGCTCGGCGTCGACTACGAAATGTACGGCAAGGACCTGACCGACAGCGGCGTGCAATCGGGCAAGATCGTCAGCGTGCTCGGCGGGCGGAAGCCCGAGGGGCTGATCTACGAGCTGTTCCTCGATGAGAACGGCGAGAAGATTTCCAAGTCCAAGGGCAACGGCCTGACCATCGAGCAATGGCTCGACTATGGGTCAGAGGAAAGCCTCGGCTTCTACATCTTCCCCAATCCCAAGAGCGCGAAGCAATTACACGTCGGTGTGATCCCCCGGGCGGTGGACGAATACTGGCAGTTCCGCGCCGCGATCCCGACGCAGGACGTGGACAAGCAGCTCGGCAATCCGGCGTGGAACCTGCTGCGGGTGAAGGACGCCAGCGGTTCGCAACCGCCCGTGGGGGCGGGGGAGAGCCTGCCGGTCACCTATGGCCTGCTGCTCAACCTCGTCGGAGTGCTGGGAGCCGAAGCGGACCGGGCGCAGGTGTGGTCCTACCTCGGCAACTACGTTGCCGATGCGCGGCCGGAGGCACATCCGGCGCTCGATGTGCTGGTCGGCAAGGCGCTGGCCTACAACCGCGATTTCGTCGCCCCGACGCTGGTGAAGCGCGCTCCGTTGGCGAACGAAGCGGCAGCATTGCGGGCGCTCGATGCGCGACTGGCGCAGGTCGATCCGCACATGGCGGCGGAAGACTTGCAGACCATCGTCTACGAAGTGGGCAAGGACGAGGCCTTCGGTTTCGAGTCCCTGCGCGACTGGTTCCGCGCGCAATACGAAACGCTGCTGGGTTCCGCCCAAGGGCCGCGCATGGGCAGCTTCATCGCGCTTTACGGGGTGGAGAACAGCCGCAAGCTGATCGCCGAGGCTTTGGCGAGATAAGCCTTCCTCGTCATTGCGAGGAGCCGAAGGCGACGCGGCAATCCATCTCCTGCGGTTTGCTGTAAATGCAGGGTCTGTAGATGGATTGCTTCGCTTCGCTCGCAATGACGAAGCCGGGAATCAATACCAGCGCTTGGTCCGATACCAGCGGGTGATAATGTATTTGCACCCCGCCACCACCGGGCGGCCCGCGTGCATCGTCAGCGGATTGGTAATCCCGTTCCGGTCGGCATTGTTCCATGCCAGCAGCACACCGGGCTTGGGCTCTAGCGAAAGGCCAATCTCGGTAAAATCGGTCGTGCCGCCTGCCTCGACGTGGTTGAGGAACACCATGGTGGTGTAGCTACGTTGCCCGCCGCGATGCATTTCCAGGTCCCAGTAGGTGGTGCCGGGATGGAACCAGTCGTGGTGCGGCTGGAATTCCTGCCCCGGCATGTACCGCTGGCCCTGGATCGTCTCGCCGAAGTCGGGGTCGATATCGAGCAGGTCGTCGATCCGGCGGCTGATCTTCCTGACGAAGGGATCGGCGGGATCGACATCGCCCGAATAGCTGGTGCGGTAGCCATCCGAATAGTCGAGTTCGAACACCCGGCTCGGCTTGGCGGTGGCGTCGATCAGTTCCATCATCTTCGCGCATTCGGCGGGCGACATGAAATCGCCCACCGCGAACAGCTCCACATCATCGCTCGGCACCTTGTAGGCGGCGGGATTGGCGGCGAGGCGGGCGCGCACGCGATCCCCCACTTTCCTGAGGCCCGCCTGATCGGCGTTGGGCGGATATTTGCTGGCTGCCTTGCTGGTCATCTCAAGGCCTGCTTTTCCATTGCTTTCGCCCGGAGGCAAGAGCACGTTTGCGCCGGGATCGGACATTGCGCGGACTGGGGAGCGGGAAGCATGGGTGAGACGAAGCGATATTCCGGAGTGGCGATGCTGCTCCACTGGCTGATCGCGATTGCGGTGATCGTCAACTGGCGGCTGGCCGAGGCGGCAGATCACACCGATGTCCGCGCCGACGCCGAGGCCTATATGGGCAACCACATGGCGATCGGGATCACCATCCTGGTCCTCACTCTGGTGCGGCTGGCCTGGCGCCTCGGCCACCCGGCGCCGCCGCTTCCTGCCGATTATGTCACATGGGAAAGGCTGCTTGCCCGCACGGTGCATTTCATCTTCTACGCGCTGCTGATCGGCTTGCCGCTGGGCGGCTGGCTCGCCTCGTCATTTTATGGGCAGGGCGTGGACGTGTTCGGCCTGTTCACCCTGCCTGCCCTGCCGGTGGCCGAAAGTCCCAATATCGGCGAGGAGATCTTCGATCTCCACGGCACCGGCGGGGAAGCGATGCTGATCCTGATCGGGCTGCACGTGCTCGGTGCGATCAAGCACATGGTGATCGACAAGGACGGCAACCTGTGGCGGATGCTGCCGTTCGGCACGCCCAAGGCCTAGCTGGAAATGCGAAACCCCCCGCCCTTGCGGGACGGGGGGCCATCACCGGCCACTCGCTCCGGCAATTCTAGCTCTTGGCCATGTCGCTGTCGTTACCAGAAGAAGTCGTAGATCACGTCCACCACTTCGCCGGTGTAGGTATCCACCAGCAGCACGTCGTCGTAATAGCGGACCCAGCGGTAGGGGCCGTAAACGTCGGGCAGGCGATACTGCCACGGATCGTTGATCCAGTAACGGCTGCCGAAGAACAGGCTGTCCACGTAGAAGCCGATGTTCAGGCGGCGGTAGCTGTAGTTCCGGTACGGCGAGTAATAGCTGCCAAGCCGGAAAATCGTGCGGTTGCTGGCGCGGTGCCGGTTCCAGTCATAACGGTTGTCGCGCCGCCAGTTGTTGCGATCCCAGCGGCGGTGATCCCGCCGCGCTTCCTGCCGACCTTCGCGATAGCCATCCCGATAGGAACCATTGCGATCCCGCTGGCGATAGTCCCGGCGATCCCGGTCCCGGTCACCCCAGTTGCGATCCCGGTCGCCTTGGCTCCGGTCGCGATCACGATCGCCCCAGTTGCGCTGGTCGCGGTCGCCCCGACGCTGGTCGCGGCTTTCGCCCCGGCGTTGATCGCGGTCGCCCCAGTTGCGGTTGCCGCCATTGTTATTCCAGTCGCGCTGGCCGCGATCCCGGTTTCCGGTATCTCGCTGGCCGCGATTGCCGCGATTGGTATCGCGATCGCGGTCCCCACCGCGCCGGTCCTGCCGCTGGCTGCCGCCGTAATCGCGGTTCTGCCGCGCGGTTGCACCGTAATTTGCCGGGCGTTGCGGAGTGGCAGCACGCGGAGCCGGAGCAGCACGGGCAGGCTGGACCCGCTCCGCATCTACCCGGGCACTGGCGCCCCGGCGGTCGCTTTGCGCGGCATCGCGCGAAGGCCGGTCACGGAACTGTTCGCCGCGATTGCGAGGCTGCGGAGCAGCGCGCTCCTGACCGCCACGATCATTGTTGCGAGCACGTGCCTGTCCGCCGCCGTTGCCCCGGCTCTGGCGGGCATCACGATTGCCCCCCCCGCCCCGGCGCTCACCACGCTGCTGCCGGTCCTGCCGCTGCGTTTCGGCAGCGGAATCGGCACTCGCGGCACTGGCCAGCGCGGGAAAAGCCGGCACCGCCATCGCGGCTGCCAGCGCGGCCATACCGCAGGACTTCAGGAATTTTGCGAGTTGCATTGCAACATCTCCGTATATGCTGACCAATTCCGCCCGAGTGCTGCGGCGCTGATGATTGTCGAAAAACTACCCCATTCAATGTCGCTATTTGTATCGAGTCGCGATGAGCAGTAACTGAACCGCTCTGGTTGCTCATTGTTCATATTGAAAGCAGTCTGGATGAACGCGACGGAACTGGCCGAAATCCGCGAGGACATCGCCCGGCATATCGCCGAGGGTGCGCGGAACCGCCGCTCGGCCATGCACACCCCGGTGATCGCCACCGCCGATGCCGATGCGCGGGTGATGGTGCTGCGCGGTTTCGATGCGGAAAGCTGGACGCTGCGCTTCCACACCGATGCCCGCTCGCCCAAGGCCATGCTGATCGGGGAGTGCGCGCCGGTCGGCGTGCTGTTCTACGATCCGGCGGCGAAGCTGCAAATCCGCGCGCGCGGGACGGGGCGGATCGAACTGGCAGGGCCGACTGCCGATGCCGCGTGGGAAGAGAGCACGCCCTTCGCAAGGCGCTGCTACATGGGGGAAGGGCCGGGGACATTGTCCGACGGCCCGACATCGGGCCTGCCCGACTGGATCGAAGGGCTGAAGCCGGATGAGGAGCAGCTCGCCCCGGCGCGGGCGAATTTCGCCGTGCTGCTGGTGGCGCTGGAGCAGGTCGACTGGTTCAGCCTCAGCAACGACGGCCACCGCCGCGCGGTTCTCGATCTGGTTGGCGGGGAGGCACACTGGGTGACGCCATAGGGTGTCCCCTGCCCTTGCCTGGCCGATGGCAATTGGCCCTACACTTCGTCACCCGGGGTCAGCCGCATGATGACCCGGCGAAGGGTGCGATAGAGCACCGTCACCGTGGCGGCGATCAACCCCACCATCACCACGGTTGCGGCAAACAAGCCGTCGTAAAGATAGGGATACCAGTCGGGCGGCAGCTTCTCGAACTCGCCAACGGGCAGCGTATAGGCGAGCAGCACGAACAGCCCGACCATCAGTGCGGCGGTGGCCAGCCGGGCAATCAGATCGACGCTGCGGTAGGTCTCGTCATCGAAATCCTCGTCCATCTTGCGCAGCATCCCGATCAGGGTGAGCATCAGCGCCAGCGTGGTGACCGAAGCGGTGACGATGGCCGAGCCCAGGTACAGCCCTGCGCGGCTCAGCGCCTCGATCAACTGCGTCGCCTCGGCACTCGAATAGACCGTCCCGATCGCCTCGCGCGCAGCATAGCCCAGTGCGCAGACGATCAGGAAAACGGCCATCGGCCAGATGCGGTTTCGCTTGGTGCCGGGATGTGCCATGCGGGATGAACGCGCGGGAGGGCCGGGGTTTCCGGATGGCTTCTTCGGGGGTGACCTCCGGACATCAAAGGTCAAACATCGTTCTACCTAGTCAGCTTCTTGTAGGCCACCCGCGTAGGCCGATCCGCCGCATCGCCGAGTCTGCGCCGCTTGTCTTCCTCGTACGCTTCGAAGTTGCCCTCGAACCATTCGACGTGGCTATCCCCCTCGAAGGCGAGGATATGCGTCGCCAGCCGATCGAGAAAGAAGCGGTCGTGTGAAATCACCACCGCGCAGCCCGCGAAGTTCTCGATCGCTTCTTCCAGCGCGCCCAGCGTTTCCACGTCGAGATCGTTGGTAGGTTCGTCGAGCAGCAGCACGTTGCCGCCCTGCTTGAGCATCTTGGCCATGTGCACGCGGTTGCGTTCACCGCCGGACAGCTTGCCGACGTTCTTCTGCTGGTCCGAACCCTTGAAATTGAACGCCCCGACATAGGCGCGGGTGGAGGTTTCGTGCTTGTTGACGGTCATGTAATCGAGCCCGTCGGAGATTTCCTCCCACACGTTCTTCTTCGGATCGAGGTGGTCACGGCTCTGGTCCACGAACCCCAGCCGCACCGTTTCGCCGATCTCCACCGTGCCGGAGTCCGGTTGTTCCTTGCCGGTCAGGATCTTGAACAGCGTGGACTTGCCCGCGCCGTTCGGCCCGATCACGCCGACAATGCCGCCGGGGGGCAGCATGAAGGACAGGTCTTCGAACAGCAGTTTGTCGCCATATGCCTTCGAAATCCCCTTGGCCTCGATCACCTTGCCGCCCAGCCGTTCGGGCACCTGGATCACGATCTGCGCCTTGCCCGGCTTGCGGCCGGATTGCGCGTCCTGCAATTCCTCGAACTTGCGCACGCGCGCCTTGCTCTTGGTCTGGCGCGCGGCCGGGGTCTGGCGGATCCACTCGAGTTCGCGCTGAAGCGCCTTCTGCTTGCCCGATTCCTCGCGGTTTTCCTGCTCCATCCGCTTCGCCTTCTTCTCCAGGTAAGTGGAGTAGTTGCCTTCGTAGGGATAGTAGGTCCCGCGATCGAGTTCGAGGATCCAGCCCACCACGTTATCGAGGAAGTAGCGATCGTGGGTGATCATCAGCACCGCGCCGGCATATTCCTTGAGGTGGTTTTCGAGCCACTGCACGGACTCGGCATCGAGATGGTTGGTCGGTTCGTCGAGCAGCAGGATATCGGGCTTCTGGATCAGCAGCCGGGTCAGCGCGACGCGGCGCTTTTCACCGCCGGAAAGTGACTTGACCGATGAATCCGAGGGCGGGCAGCGCAGCGCTTCCATCGCAATCTCAAGCTGGTTGTCGAGCGTCCAGCCGTCCACCGCATCGATCTTCGCCTGCAGGTCACCCATTTCGGTGCCGAGCGCGTCGAAATCGGCATCGGGTTCGCACATCAGCGCGGAAATCTCGTTGAACCGTTCGACCAGTTGCGCCGTTTCGCGCGCGCCTTCCTTGACGTTCTCGAGCACGGTCTTGGTCGGATCGAGCTCGGGCTCCTGTTCCAGATAGCCGACGGTGATGTTCTCGCCCGGCCATGCCTCGCCGGTGTAATCGGTGTCGATCCCGGCCATGATCTTGATGAGGGTGGACTTGCCGACGCCGTTCGGCCCGACAATGCCGATCTTCGCCCCGCGATAGAATTGCAGGTTGATATTGCTCAGCACCGGCTTGGGGGCGCCGGGGAAGGTCTTGGTCATGCCTTTCATGACATAGGCGTATTGGGCGGCCATCGGTCGGTCCTTCGTCGGGAATGCGTGTGGGAAGTGGTTGCGCGCGCAGATAGGGGCTGCGGGGCTTGCGGGCAAGCCGCGAGATGGAACCACTGCCGCGCACGGTCCGTTGCAGGGCCATGCTGCTCGAAGATCAATGGCCCGATGTGCTGCTGCGCGGTTTCGTGCTGGCGGCGGTGGCGCTGCTGTGGGTGGTTATGCTGGTACGGGTGGTGGGGCTGCGCTCGCTGTCCAAGATGACGAGCTTCGATTTCGTGATGACGATCGCGCAGGGTTCGCTGGTGGCGGGCGCTTCGCAGGCGAACGACTGGCAGGGATTCGCCCAGCCTATGGTGGCGATGGCAGGGCTGTTTGTCATGCAATGGGCGATGGCGAAGGTGCGCAAGATTTCCGATACTGTCGAAGCGGTGATGCAGAACGAGCCGGTGGTGTTGATGCGCGACGGGGTGATCATCCATTCCGCGCTGGAGCGCACCCGCGTGGCGGAAGGCGACCTGCGCGCGAAGTTGCGCGAGGCGAATGTCCTTCACCTGCAAAATGTGCGCGCGGTGGTGCTGGAGACCACGGGCGACATTTCGGTGCTCCACGGCGAGGGGCTGGAAGAGGCGCTGCTGGAAGGCGTGCAGAGAACCGACACCGGGCCGCCTGCAAAAGCATAACCGGAACCAAGTCCGGTATTGGGAATGTCCGCCATCGTCGCCAAATGCGCCCGATGCGGATTGCCATCATCGGGGCCGGAATGGCCGGACTTGCCTGCGGAACCCGATTGGTGAACCGCGGACACAACGTCACCCTGTTCGACAAGGGCCGCGGCCCCGGCGGGCGGATGGCGACGCGACGGGCGGAAGTGCACGGCACGACGCTGCATTTCGATCACGGGGCGCAGTATTTCACCGTCACCGATCCGCGCTTTGCCGAGCAGGTGAGCGCCTGGGAAGTGACGGGCGTGGTAGCGCGCTGGCCCGCGGCGGGCGAAGGCGCCTGGGTCGGCACTCCCGGCATGAATGCGCCGGTCCGGGCGCTGGCGCAGGCGTTGGAAGTGCGCTTCGGCGTGCGGGTGGAAGCGCTGGAGCGCGACGAGCGCGGGTGGCGGCTGGCGGGCGAGGACCTGCCTCGCGCGCGCTTCGATGCCGTGCTGGTGGCAGTGCCCGCCGAGCAGGTTGCCGCACTGGTCGCTCCTCACGCTGCTGCCTTTGCTGCTCAGGCCGAAGCTACTGTGAGCGAGCCATGCTGGACGCTCATGCTGGCCTTCGACGGCGCGGTCGATCACGCCGACACCCTGCGCAACGCCGGAGCCATCGGCTGGGCCGCGCGCAATTCCGCCAAGCCGGGGCGAGGGCGAGGTGAATGCTGGGTGGTGCAGGCCAGCCCATCGTGGAGCCGCGAATATCTGGAAGCCGAGCGCGATACCGTGATCGCCTTGCTGGTCGAACACTTCCGCCAGCAGGTAGGCGGCGCGCTGCCCGCAATTGTCCACGCCGATGCGCACCGCTGGCGCTATGCCCTGTGCGCCATCGCCGAAGGGGAAGGCGCGTTGTGGGATGCGGAACAGCGCATCGGGCTCTGCGGCGACTGGCTGGTTGGGCCGCGCGTCGAAGGCGCTTGGCTGTCCGGCATGACGCTGGCGGACATGGTGGAGGCGAATGGCTGATCTCACTGTCTGGTACGACGGCGCCTGCCCGCTGTGCCGCCGCGAGATCGCTTTCCTGCGGCGGCTGGACCGGCGCAGGGCGATCGGCTTCGTCGATGTCAGCGAGGGGCAGCCGGAGAATTGCCCGGTCTCGCAGGCGGACCTGCTCGCCCGCTTCCACGCCCGCGAGGGCACGCACGTGCTATCCGGCGCGGCGGCCTTCGCGGCGATGTACCGCAAGATCCCACTGCTGCGCCCGATTGGCGAACTGGCGCGGCTGCCGCTGTTCGACCGGCTGTTCGAAGCGGCCTACCGCACTTTTCTGGGCTTTCGTCCGCGATTGCAGCGATGGGCGGCCCGGCTTGGCTGAGCACCGCCCGCCTAATTTGCATGGCGGGATATGCGTCATTGCGGTTTGCCCCCGGCGCAGGGTAAGCCCTGCACCATGAGCTTCCCCGTCATCTTCGCTGTCGCCTGGGCCGTCATCCTCGGGCTGGGAGGCGGGCTGCTGACCAAGATCGGCCAATGGTACCGCGATCTCGCCAAGCCGAGCTGGCAACCGCCTGACTGGCTGTTTGGCCCGGCATGGACTCTGATCCTCGGCCTCGCCGCCTGGGCCTTCGTGTTGAGCTGGGATGCGGCAGAAGCGGCGGGGGAGACCAGCTTCCTGATCGCGCTCTACCTCGTCAACGGCGTGCTGCACTTTCTCTGGTCGCCGATGTTCTTCACCCTGAAACGCCCCGACTGGGCGCTGGTAGAAGTGCCGTTCCTGTGGCTCTCGATCCTTGCGCTGACGATATTCCTGCGCGAATACTCGGTGCTCGCAAGCTGGCTGATCGTGCCCTACCTCGTCTGGGTCAGCTTCGCGACGCTGCTTAATTGGAAAATCGTGCAGTTGAACAAGCCGTTCGGGCGCTGACAACGCGGGGTTCGCTGCGCTTTTGAAGGGGAATCCCCGGCGCCGGAACAAAGCCGCCAACTTTTTCGGAAACTCCCGGCCATTTATCCATTGGGAACCCATTGGACGAAAATGGAAGGAGACTCCGATGAACAGAATTATCCTGAGCAGCTTCGTTTCGGCGGCCGCTCTGAGCGTCGCAGCTTGCGAGTCCGAAGAGGAAGAACCTGTCCCCGTCGAGGATGTCGACACGATGGGCACCACCGAGCCGATGATGGAAGATGGTTATCCCGTCGCAGGCGATCTCAGCGCGGAACAGCAGGCCGCCTATGACGCGATGGACCGGCAAGCCACCAGCGATGAATACGACGCCAACCGTGAGGCCATGATGGCCGAAAGCGGCAATTCGGCCGGAACGGACACCGGCACCTCGTCGGGTTCGACAGGCAATGGCGGAAACGACAACATGGCGTCGTCCGGCAATTCGAGCACTTCGGGCATTCCACCGCGCAGCCAGATGGATTTCGCATGGCTCGATCGAAACAGCGATGGCCAGCTTTCCGTGGCCGAATATGCGATCTGGGCCATCCCGACCGATCCGACCCAGCCGGAACCCAACGACGAAACCCGGCCGTATCTGACACAGGACGAAATCAACACCGCAGGTCAGACGTTCTTCTATTTTGACGATGACGGGGACACCTACCTTTCCCAAGCCGAGTTCACGCAGGCGCGTAACTCCTCGCGTACTCCGGGTTAGGCCCCGCTGGTCAACTGCACTGCGAACGGGGCGGCTGGCGCAAGCTTGCCGCCCTTTCCTACAGTGTCTCACCCATGCCACAGGGTTTCGGCTCTTTGACATCGACGAATTAGCAATCCCGTCGGGCGGGCAAGCACTACTGGAAAGCAGCGATCTTGGTGTCACTTTAGTGTCAACTTTCGCTGCCGATGAACGCCCCGGCCGTTCCGGCTCCGGCCCGCCACCTGTAACGATCGTGCCTCCACACGAAATAAATTGACATTTACGCTGCGCTGCACCACATGGCCGCAATCGAGGCGCGCGCCAGCGTGAAGCGGTGGAACAGATAAATCCCACCCCGGCAGCCCTTCGGTCTTTTCCAAGAGACTTCCCTTTTCACGCGGGTCGTTTTGACACCCGCGCCGCGCGAGCTGTGACTCTGCGCGCCGCATATATTGCGAGTTACACAGACAACATGACTATTACTTTCGACCAGCTCGGTCTTTCGCAGCCTGTTTTGCAGGCGCTCGACATGAAGGGCTACAATACCCCTACGCCGATCCAGGCGCAGGCGATCCCCGCCGTGCTCGACGGGCGCGACCTGCTCGGCATCGCGCAGACCGGCACCGGCAAGACTGCCGCCTTCATGCTCCCCAGCATCGATAACCTGCGCAAGGCCGCCAAGCAGACACCTTTCAAGTCCTGCCGCATGCTGGTGCTCGCGCCGACGCGCGAACTGGCCGGGCAGATTGCCGACTCTGCCCGTGACTACGGTGCGCTGGCGGGGCTCAAGGTTTCGTCCATCGTTGGCGGCACTTCGGTCAACAAGGATCGCAACAAGCTGCACAAGGGCTGCGACATCCTCGTCGCCACGCCGGGCCGCCTGCTCGACCTGATCGACCAGAAGGCCTTCAACTTGTCGGGCGTCGAGATCCTCGTGCTCGACGAAGCCGACCAGATGCTAGATCTCGGCTTCATCCACGCGCTGCGCCGCATCAGCGAGCTGGTGCCTGACACCCGGCAGACGCTGTTCTTCAGCGCCACCATGCCCAAGACGATCAAGGAACTGGTGGGCAAGTACTGTCGCAATCCGGTCACCGTCTCGGTCACTCCTGCGGCCACTACGGCAGAGCGTATCGACCAGTACCTGTTCATGGTGCAGCAGGACGAAAAGCCCGCGCTGCTTGAAATGATCCTGCTCGAACAGCACAAGGTGCCGGGCAAGTTCGAACGGGTGCTGATCTTCACCCGCACCAAGCACGGCGCGGACCGGCTGGTGAAGCGTCTGGCGCAGGCGAACATCCCGTCGAACGCCATCCACGGCAACAAGAGCCAGCCGCAGCGGGTGCGTGCGCTCGATGAATTCAAGCGTGCCAAGACCCCGATCCTGATCGCCACCGACGTGGCGGCGCGCGGGATCGATATTCCCGGCGTGAGCCACGTGATCAATTACGAGCTGCCCAACGTGGCCGAACAATATGTCCACCGCATCGGCCGCACCGCGCGTGCCGGGGCGGAAGGGATCGCGATTGCCTTCTGCGCCGAGGACGAGCGTGCTTACCTGAAGGATATCTGCAAGGTGACCGATGCCGAGTTCGACCGTCTGCCGCTGCCGGAGAATTTCCGCGCCGTGGTGGAAGGCGTCGGCCCGACCAAGCCTGCGCCCAAGACCCAGCAGCAGCGGGTCCGCCCGCAGCCGCGCGGTGCTTCGGTAGAACGCCACGGCGGCGGCCAGCGCAAGCCCAACCGTGCCGGTCACGGTGGCCAGGGTCGCAGTGATGGCGGTCGCAGTGAAGGTGCGCGCGCAGAAGGCGGGCGTGGCCAAGGTTCGGGCGGACGCGGACGGCCTTCGGGCAACCGCTCGCGCGGCGGCGGCTCGGGCGGTCGCGGCTAACCTTTAGCCGACAGATCAAGAGGAAGGCGGGAGCGCTGCTTTGGCACGCTTCCGCCTTTTTCGTTTCATCCCGGTCCTAGGCAAATATTAAGTATCGCACCCCAAGTGTCGCTCCCATGATCAGGACCAAGACGACGCTGGTGGTTGGCGCAGGTGCAAGCTGCGAACTGCAATTCCCCGATGGCCGCGAATTGCTGGCGCGGATTGCTGCCGGGTTCGATTTCCAGCGGCTCGGCAGCGGGCTCGAAAGCGCCGATATTGCCGCGATGGATGCGCTTATCGGGGCGATTGCCAAGAAGGCGCGGGTGAAGAAGGAGGCGCTGCTCGAAGCCGGGCAGACGATCCGCTCCGCTGCGCGGATATCGTCCTCCATCGATGCCATTCTCGAACAGCACGGCGACAACCCGATGGTGCTGGCGGTGGGCAAGCTGGCCATCGCGCACTACACGCTGGCTTCCGAAGCTGCCTCGCCCTTAGAGGCGGAACCGCGCGATCCGGGCGACTTGCCGGTGCGAGGGCAGGAGAACTGGCTGTTCCAGATCTCGCGCGCTGTGGTCAACGGGGTCCCGCGTGCCGAAGCCGAACGCTGCTTCGACAACCTCTCGATCCTCTGCTTCAACTACGACCGCTCCATCGAGCATTACCTTCCCTGGGCGCTGCACATGGCCTTCGGGATGAGCCTGACCGACGCCCGCGCGCTGGTGGCGGAAAAGCTGCGCGTGATCCATGTCTATGGCACACCGGGTAAGCTGGAATGGCGGGCGGGCAAGCTGCCGGTGGCCGATTGGGGCGCTACCGAAGTGGATGATCTCGCCGCTGTTGTGGAGCAGATCCACACCGCTTCCGAACGCACTGGGGAGCGCGGGTTCAAACGTGCGATGGTAAGCGAATTGCTGCAGGCCAAGCGGATCGCCTTCCTCGGCTTCGGTTTCGATCCGATGAATTGCGCCATGCTGTTCGAAGTGCCGCTGGAACAGGGGCCGGACGTGCTCGTCACCATGCCGGGCGCGACCTCTACCGAACGCGCAGCCGTGCAGCGGCTGCTAAAGCGGCAGGCTGGGATCAGGGACGAGAGCCTTGTCACCATCGAAGACCTCCGCGCCTGGCAATTGCTGCGCGACTACGCGCCCTTCATCGAAAGCTAGGAAGCGTTCGGAAACCGGCGGCGGTTGCCCCGCGAACAGCGATGCACCATAGCGCGGGCAAACCCGCCAGGAGCCCTTCGCATGTCCGACACCTACGATTTCGACCTCTTTACCATCGGTGCCGGATCGGGGGGCGTGCGTGCCAGCCGGGTGTCCGCCGCGCATGGAGCAAGAGTGGCGATTGCCGAGGAATACCGGGTGGGCGGCACCTGCGTAATCCGCGGCTGCGTGCCCAAGAAGATGCTCGTTTATGGCGCGCATTTCGCCGAGGACCTGGAGGACTGCAAACGGTTCGGCTGGGAAATCGAAGGCAAGCGCTTCAACTGGCAGACCTTGCGCGACAACGTGCTGGCCGATGTCGACCGGCTCGAAAGCGCTTACACCGACACGCTGGAGAACGCCAAGGTCACGATCTTCCACGAACGCGCGCAGATCACCGGGCCGCATGAAATCACTCTTGCAAGCGGCAAGGTGGTGACGGCAAGATATATCCTGATCGCCACCGGAGCACGGCCGTTCATGCCCGAATGCAAGGGGGTGGAACACGCCATCACGTCCAACGAGGCGTTCCACCTCGACGCATTGCCCAAGCGCATGATCATCGCCGGCGGCGGCTACATCGCCAATGAATTCGCAGGGATCTTCAACGAATTCGGCACCAAGGTGACGCTGGTCAATCGCGGCGATACGCTGCTGCGCGGCTATGACGAAGCGGTGCGCGACCGGCTGCTGCAAATCTCGATCACCAAGGGTATCAAATTCAAGTTCAACACGATCTTCGAATATATCGAGAAGTGCGATGACGGGCGCTACAAGGTCAAACTTTCCGACTGCGAAGAGGAGATCGTCGACTGCGTGATGTTCGCGGTCGGCCGCCGTCCGAATATCGAAGGACTGGGGCTGGAGTCGGCAGGAGTCGAACTGGGCGAGCGCGGCGAGATAAAGGTTGACCGTTTCAGCAAAACCAGCGTCGAGCACATCTACGCCGTGGGTGACGTGACCGACCGGGTGCAACTGACCCCGGTAGCGATCCGCGAAGGGCAGGCCTTCGCCGATTCCGTGTTCGGTGGTAGCGATCCGGTGGCGGTCGATTATTCGTGCATCCCCAGCGCCGTGTTCAGTCATCCGCCGATTGCCGCTGTCGGCATGACAGAGGGCGAGGCGAAGAACAAGCTGGGCGCGGTTAAGGTCTACCTGTCCGATTTCCGCCCGATGAAGAACGTGCTGGCGGGGCGCAACGAACGATCCTTGTTCAAGATGATCTGCAATGCGGAGGATGGAAAGATCGTCGGCATCCACATGATCGCGCCCGAAGCCGCCGAAATGATGCAGGCCGCCGCGATTGCGGTGAAGGCGGGGCTGACCAAGGCCGACTTCGATGCCACGGTGGCGATCCATCCGACGATGGCGGAAGAGCTGGTGCTGATGCGCTGAACGGCTGACTAAGCCCTGGTTCAGCGGAGCTGCGTTATCGCCTTGGCATGACGCGCTTTTCCCTCCGTCTGGCAGCCTTGCCATTGCTTGCGCTGGCCGCTTGCGGGGCAGGGGATGGCGCGCCGACCGGCTCCGATCCGCCGGGCGAATATGCCACCCAACTTGAAGTGCCGAGTCCCGATTATGCTGCGCTGATTGCGAATGCACCGGCCATCGAACAGGCGGAGGCTTTCCGCGAACCGACTGCTTCGCCACCTGCCAATGCCAGGCAACTGGGGGCCTTGTGGCTTGCCCGGTTGGAGGAACGCGGGGCGCTGATGGGGCACGGGCTGGCGGGCAAGGAGCCGGACGCACCGGTACAGAGCATCGATACCTTGCTCACGGCAGAGGAGTTCGATGCCTGGGTGGCGGAGAACGGCTGGACCGTGCCGCCGCACTTGCACTGGTACTTCCAGCAGCCGCTGATCGCCCCGCGCGTGAGCGAGACTGCGCAAGGCGGAATTCGCACCTGGCCTGCGTCCGAAGCCCGAACCGGCTGGCAACTTGAAGCCGCCTTCGTCGGGCGCATTTATCTGCGCGACGGGTGCTTCTTCATGCGGTCCGACGTGGTCGATGCGCCGGATAAACTGGCCTGGTTCCACGCCGAAACCGGGCTCGATGTGGATGCCGAGGGCTACTACACCCTTGTCAACCGCGTGAACAGCCAGCCCGTTGCGCGGCTGGGTGAAGTGATGACCTGGGCAGGGCCGAACCGGCTGGATCAGGACGCGCCTCAGATCATCGCGCTACGCCAAGTCTGCGGCGATTACACTGTTGAAGGCGTCGGCAATCCCGAAGCCAACGAGCGCATGTTCGTCACCTATCCGCACCTGCGCCAGCCCCCCGACGCCATTCCGCCGCCGGGGATCGAATGAGCGGAGTGATCCACACCATCGGCTATGCGCGGGCGACTCAGGATGCGCTGGTGAGTGCACTCGTCGCGGCGCGGATCGAACTGCTTGCCGATGTCCGCGCCCTGCCGCTTTCGCGAAGGGCGGGTTTTTCCAAGACCTCGCTGAAAGCTGCGGTAGAGGCAGCAGGTATGTCCTACCGCCACTTCCGTGATCTCGGGACGCCCAAGGAGGGGCGCGATGCGGCCCGCAGGGGCGACTACGTTACGTTGCAGCAGGTCTTTGCGGGCCAGTTGGAATTGCCCGAAGCCATGGCGCAAATGGCGGAACTGACCACGCTGGCGCGCGAGCGCCGCACCTGTCTGCTCTGCTATTGCGAGGAGCCCGACCATTGCCACCGCGCGCTGCTCGTCGATGCAGCTTTCGAGGACTGGAAGCGTATCGACCTGCACCCCGGCGAACTGCCGGGTTGAACCGGCAGCGGCTTGGGCGCACAAGCGGCAAAAATCCGGAAAGGGTCGCCGATGAAATCTCCTGCACGCTATCTCCTTGCGCTTGCTGCGCTAATCTTGCCCGCAAGCGTGGCGGCGCATGATCCTGTCTCGGCCGAATGGGCCGTGGCGATCCACGGCGGCGCCGGCACGCTGGAACGATCCGCGATGACTCCCGAACGGGAAGCCGAATATACCGCGTCGCTGCAAGCCGCGCTCGATGCGGGTGCGGCGGTGTTGCGCGATGGCGGCACTTCCGAAGACGCGGTGATCGCGGTCATCACTCTGCTTGAGGACAATCCGCTGTTCAACGCCGGGCGCGGCGCGGTGCTGACATGGGACGGCGGCATTTCGCTCGACGCCTCGCTGATGCTGGGAGAAAGCCGCGCTGCAGGCGCAGTTGCAGGGCTGACCACCGTGCGCCACCCGATCCTGCTGGCGCAGGCGGTGATGGACGACGGGCGGCACGTTTTCCTGAGCGGCAACGGAGCGGAAGAATTCGCCGATGGCACTTCGCTGGAGCGGGTCGAAAGCGACTGGTTCATCACCGTACCGCGTGCCGAGGCGCTTGAACGCTACCGCTCGCGCGAACTGACTGCGCTGGATGACGAACACCGTTTCGGTACTGTTGGGGCAGTGGCACGCGATGTGCACGGCAACCTGGCCGCAGGAACTTCCACCGGCGGGATGACGGGCAAGCGCTGGGACCGGATCGGCGATGCCCCGGTGATCGGCGCGGGCACCTATGCCGACAACCGCGCCTGCGCCGTCTCCGCTACAGGAGCTGGCGAGTACTTCATCCGCGCTGCGGTCGCCAATTCGATCTGCCGCCTGATGCAGTTGGCGGGCATGGGCCCACGCGAGGCCGCAGACAACGTGATGGCCGAAGTCGCCGAACTTGGCGGCGATGGCGGAGTGATCGTGATTGCGCCTTCGGGCGAAACCGCCTTCAGCTTCAACACCAGCGGCATGTATCGCGGCCGCGCGGACAGCACCGGCCTGAACGAAGTCGGGATTTTCGCGGACTAGCCCGCTTGGAGCTGCTCACCCATAAAAACCGCAATATCCGCCATCGCCACTTCGCGATCAAGGAACGCCTCACCGATTCCGCGCAGCAATACGAAGGGCAGGGTGCCTGCATCCATCTTCTTGTCGTGCAGCATATGCGCTGCGAGCACTTCGCCGCTGCAATTGAGGCCCAGGGTGGAAATTTCCACCGGCAGGCCGGAAGCCGCGATGGCGTCGGCCATCCTCGCGGCATCGCCGACCGAAATGTACCCTCGCCGCGCCGAATAGCGCGCCGCCAGCACCATGCCGAGTGCTACCGCCTCGCCATGTAGCAGCCGCTCCGAATAGCCGGTCTGCGCTTCGAGCGCGTGGCCGAAGGTATGGCCCAGATTGAGCAGCGCCCGCGCGCCGGTGGTCTCGCGCTCGTCCTCCGCCACGATCCGCGCCTTGGACTTGACGCTTTCGCTCACCGCATGGGTCAGCGCCGCATCGTCCTGCGCGAGCACCGCGCCGCCGTTGGCCTCGCACCAGGCGAAGAATTCCGCATCGCCGAGAATCCCGTACTTGATCACTTCGGCATAGCCGCAGCGCATTTCCCGTTCCGGCAGGGTGGCGAGCACGTCCATGTCCGCCAGCACCAGCGAGGGCTGGTGGAAGGCACCGACAAGGTTCTTGCCCGCCGCCACGTTGATCGCAGTCTTGCCGCCGACGCTGGAATCGACTTGCGCCAGCAAGGTTGTCGGCACCTGCACAAAGCCGCAGCCGCGCTTCAGCATCGAGGCGGCAAAGCCGGTGAGATCGCCGATCACCCCGCCGCCGAGCGCGACAATATGATCCCCGCGCTCGACCTCTTCGGCGAGCAGGAATTCGACTGTATGCGCCAGCCCCTCCCAGCTTTTCGCCCCTTCACCCGGCGGATGGACCAGCCAGCGCGCTTCCTTGCCCGCATCGGCAAGCGCGACAGTCACTGCATCGCCCCACAGGCGGTGGACATTGGCATCGGTGACAATCGGCACCTGCGCCTTCCGCAGCAGCTGCCCACATTGCGCGGGCAGATCGCCCAGCAATCCGCGCGCCACCCGCACCTCATAACTGCGCCCGGCCAGCGCCACGTCGATCACAGCCATTGGTCGAGCGCCTCCAGTATCCGGTTCACCGCCACGGAATGCGGCCCCGTATCGCTTTGCACATGGATCGGGGCCTGGGCATAGAATTGTTTGCGCTCGGCCTTCATCGCGGTCACTTTCTCGCGGATATCGCCGTTGCGGAGCAGCGGGCGGCGTTTGTTGCGGCCCACACGGTCCACCAGCGTATCCACCGATGCGTCAAGCCACACCGCAACGCCCTTTTCAAGGATCAGCGCCCGCGTTTCCGGATGGACGAAGGCCCCGCCGCCGGTCGCGATTACGCAGCCCGATCCGCTTTCTTCCATCAGCCGCGCGATCACCCGCCGCTCGCCATCGCGAAAGTGATCCTCGCCGAACCGGTCGAACACTTCGGCGATGGTCATGTTGGCGGCTTCGACGATTTCGTCGTCGGCATCGGTGAAGTCCATCGCCAGCGTGTTCGCAAGCTTGCGGCCGATGGTGGACTTGCCCACGCCCATCATCCCCACCAGCACCACTGGCCCGCGCAACCGCGCGCGGATCGAGCGGATCGTCGCATCATCGGGAAGATTGCTGCCAATCGTCATTGCCGCACGGCCTATAGATAGGCTAACCGCGCTGGCAAGACCGTGCCCGGACTTGTCCGGGGCGGGAACAAGGAACGGGAAGCTGCCGACACGTGCCCAATCGCCGGACAATTCTCTTCGCTCTCGCGGGGATGGCGCTGCTGGTGCTGCTGGTCGCCTGGTGGGACGGGGGGCGCGAGGAGCAGCGCCTGATCGTCGAGCCGCTGGACCTGCCGGAGAGAGATTCTTGAAGCGAATAGCCTTGCTGCTGGGCGGTGCCACGCTCGCCCTTTCTTCCACCCTCGCACTGGCGACCGGGCCGGAAAACCTGCTGCCGCCCGCTTTCCGGGATCCTCCGCCGCGCGCCACGCCGACGCCTTCGCCTGCTCCGACGCCCACGCCGCGGGCGACCCAGAATACCCCCACGGCACCGTCCGGTGGATCGGTCTCGACCCCGGTTGTGCAGGACATTCCCGCGGCTGGAACGTCATCCGCCACCACCACCGGCGGGACCAACTTGCCGTCGAATTTCCCATCCCTGCGCGAACTCGAGGCGATGGAAGAGGACGAGATCAACGAAGCGCTCGGCCTGCGCCCGCGCTTCGATATCCCCGCCGCCGCCCGCCGGTCGATGGAGGGTGTCGGCGTGCTGTCGATTGCCGAGGGCGGTTTCCCGGTGCATTCGCTGGCCCGCCAGCCCGCTGCGCTGGTGCGCGCCGCGCTATCCGCCAGCGATGGCCCGCTGGTCTCGCGCTGGGGGCATATCCTGCTGCGCCGCGCTCTTGCCAGTCGATTGGATGCGCCTGCCGGAATGAACCCGGCGGAATTCGCCGCACTGCGCGCCCGCGCTCTGGGCGGGATGGGTGAAGCGGCGGTTGCTCGTGCGCTGGTTCAGGATGTCGATCCGGGCAATTACAACCGCGCGCTGACCGATGCCGCGTTCGATTCCTATCTCGCAACCGGCGACGTGCTTGGCATGTGTCCTGTCGCCCGGCTCCAGCGCGATCTGCGCGAGGATGGTGAGTGGGAAATGGTGCTGGCCATGTGTGCCGCTTTCGACGGGGAGGCGCGCAGCGCCGAACGCACGCTCGACCGGGCGCTGGGTACCGGGCTCGCGCCGGAGATCGACGTGCGGCTGGCGCAGCGATATGCAGGCGCCGCCGGTGATGGCGGGCGCGCGGTGAACATCGAATGGGACGGGGTGGACGAACTCACCCCGTGGCGCTTTGCACTCGCCCGCGCGCTGGGGGTGGACCTTCCCGAAAGCCTGCGCGAAGAAGCGGCGTCGCGTTATGATCTGGCCGAAGTGAACATTCCCGCCGCGCCGCTGCTGGACCGGGTGAATGCCGCCGATCGTGCAGGCGCGCGCGGCGTGCTGTCTTCGGCGGCGATGGTCGATCTCTATTCGCAGCTCTGGGCCAGCGATGCCTATGATGCCGAGGCGAAGGCCAGCGCCGTGGTGCTGCGCAATGCCTACACTGCGCGGGAAGTAGCCGATCGCGTGGCGGCAATGCGGCAGCTGTGGGGCGAGGATGACGGCGCCGGCTTTGGCCGTAGCGTACTCACCGCCCATGCCGCCGCGCGTGTTCCGGCAAGCGAGAATTGGCTGGATGATGCGCCCGCGCTGATCGCATCGATGCTGGCTGCCGGGCTTGATCGTAACGCCATGCTGTGGGGCAGCGTCGTCCCTGAAGGCAGCGAAGGTTGGGCATTGCTGGCACTGGCGCAACCAAACCGTACTACAGCGGTCAGTTCAGGCGCAGTGAACGAATTTCTTGGCGAGGATGCCAGCCCCGGATCGCGCAAATCGGCTTTTCTGGTGGCAGGGCTGGCGGGGCTCGGACGGCTGGAAGACGGTGCTTTCGCCAATTTTGCCGACGACCTCGATGTGAATTACACCCGTTCCAGCCCGTGGAGTGAAGCGATCAGCCGCGCTGCGCAGGTCGATAATGCCACACTGGTGGCGCTGCTGGCGGGGCTCGGGATGCAGGGCACGAGCTGGGACCAGATGACCGCGCGCCAGCTCTATTTCATCGTCGCATCGCTCAACCGCGTCGGTCTTTCTGCGGAGGCGCGGATGATCGCCGCGGAGGCGGTTGCGCGCGGATGATGGGCGGGCGTTGATGTCTGGCGCCATCGACAGCTTCCTTGCCATGCTCGCCGCAGAACGCGGCGCAGCGGTGAACACCTTACTGGCCTACCGCCGCGATCTCGAAGGTAGCGAGGAAGCGGTGGGCGAATTGCTCGCGGCGGACCGCGAAAAGCTGGAACGATTGAATCGCGCCTGGGCAAACCTTGCCCCGTCGAGCGTCGCCCGCAAGGTTTCCGCGCTACGGCAGTTCTATGGCTTTTGCGTCGATGAAGGCCTGCGCGACGACGACCCTTCCGCCGCCCTGCCTCGCCCGCAAGCGCGCCGACCCTTGCCGAAGATCCTGTCGCACGCCGAGGTGGAGCGCCTGTTCACCACCGTTGAGGACGAGGCAGCGGGGGATCACCCGCCAGCTGTGCGAATGCTGGTGCTGCTCGAACTGCTCTACGGTTCCGGACTGCGGGCGACCGAACTGGTTGCGCTTGCGCTCAGCGCAGTGCCGCGCGATGCGCCGTTCCTGACGATTACCGGAAAGGGCGGGCAGCAGCGGATGGTGCCCGTTTCGCGCCGCGCGCAGGCGGCTCTGTCGCGCTGGATGGCGGTGCGGCCCGCCGCCGCTTCCCCATTGTTGTTTCCTTCGGGCAAAGCGCATCTCAGCCGTATCCGCCTGTATCAGCTGGTGAAAGCTCTGGCAGCGCGTGCGGATATCGATCCCGCCAAGGTCAGCCCGCACGTGCTGCGTCATGCCTTCGCCACCCATCTGCTCGAAGGCGGGGCGGACCTGCGCGTGCTGCAAACGCTGCTCGGCCACGCCGACATCGCCACCACGCAGATCTACACCCACGTCGATTCAGCGCGGCTGGTGGCACTGGTGAACGAGCGGCACCCTCTTGCAGCCAAGGGCGCGCGGGGGTAGCGGCTCCGGCATGGCCACATTCCTCGAATTCGAAAAGCCGGTTGCCGAACTGGAAGCCAAGATCGCCGATCTGCGCGCGGCAGCGGGTGAAGACGGCGCGGTGGATATTTCCGCCGAGCTGGCGCGGCTGGAAGCGAAGAGCGCCAAGCTGCTCGAATCCACCTATGCCGCGCTTACCCCGTGGCAGAAGACGCAGGTCGCCCGGCATCCCGGTCGCCCGCATTTTCACGACTATGTGCGGCTTGGGTTCGATCACTTCCTGCCGCTGGGCGGGGATCGCCTGTACGGTGACGATCAGGCGATCATGGGCGGGCTGGCCACGCTGAAGGGCCGCAAGTGCGTGCTGATCGGGCATGAGAAGGGCCACGACACCGAAAGCCGGATCAAGCACAATTTCGGCATGGGCAAGCCCGAAGGCTATCGCAAGGCGATCCGGCTGATGGAGCTGGCAGACCGGTTCGGCCTGCCGGTGGTGACGCTGGTGGATACGTCTGGCGCTTTCCCCGGCATCGAGGCGGAAGAACGCGGGCAGGCCGAGGCCATCGCCCGTTCGACCGAAGCCTGCCTCGCGCTTGGCGTGCCGATGGTCGCGGCGATCGTCGGCGAAGGCGGCAGCGGCGGTGCGGTAGCGCTGGCGAGCGCCGAGCGGGTGCTGATGTTCGAACACGCGGTCTATTCAGTAATATCGCCCGAAGGCTGCGCCTCGATCTTGTGGCGCACGGCCGAAAAGGCTCCGCAGGCTGCCGAAGCGATGAAGCTGACCGCGCAGGACCTGATCGGGGTGAAAGTTATCGACCGGATCGTATCCGAACCTGTCGGTGGTGCGCATCGCAATGCCAAAGCAGCAGTTGCCAGCCTGGTGACTGCGATCGATGAGGAACTGGAAGCGCTTTCCCCGCTTTCGCGCGATGAATTGCGCCGCCAGCGAGAGGACCGGTTTCTCGCGATCGGGCGCGATCTCGCCCGCTAGATTGCGTGTCAAATGGTGTAACGGGAACATCGCCGCCTTGCGGGGGTTCTTGCATTCGACCGCTTACGGGTGCGAGACACCCGAAAAATCTTGGAGGAGATAACCCCTTGTCGCACCCAGCCCTGTTCTCGCGTCGCCTCAAATCGCTTTCGCTGGCCGGTATCGCCGGACTGGCGCTATCCGCCTGTGCCACTGTCCCGGGTGCCAATGTCGCCGCCGGTTCGCCCATTACTGCAGAAGAAGCGCAGCTCGGCGCGCAGTATCACGAGCAGTTCGTGGCCGAATTCGGTGGCGAGATGACCGGGCCACAGGCCCAATACGTGGAACAGATCGGCCAGAACATCGCGGTGCAATCGGGATTGGCGAACAGCCGGGAGGCTTTCAACGTCACGCTCCTCAATTCCAGCGTCAACAATGCCTTCGCGGTGCCCGGCGGCTACGTCTATGCGACGCGGCAGTTGGTGAACCTGATGAACAACGAGGCCGAACTGGCCGCCGTGCTAGGGCATGAAGTAGGCCACGTTGCCGCGCGGCATTCGGCGCGTCGGCAGGCAGCGGCGCAGCGCAACCAGCTCGGCGGAGTGGGCATCGCCATCCTCTCGCAGATCCTGCTGGGTAACAGCTCGCTCGGCAACACGATCGCTCAGGGCGCGCTGCAAGGTTCGCAAGCGCTGACGCTCAGCTATTCGCGCAACCAGGAACTGGAAGCCGATGCGCTGGGTGTCCAGTATCTCAATTCCGCCGGGTATGAGCCGCGCGCGATGGCCACGCTGTTGCAGAGCCTCGCCGCGCAGAACCAGCTCGATGCGCAACTGCAGGGGCGCGATAACGCTACGATTCCCGAATGGGCATCGACCCATCCCGATCCCGCCAGCCGGGTGCAGAACGCGGTGCAGCTTGCCGGAAGCGGCACGGGTGTAACCAATCGCGACACCTTCCTCAGTCGGATCGACGGGATGATTTATGGCGATGATCCCGAACAGGGCGTGATCGAAGGGCGGCAGTTCATACACCCGATCCTGCGCTTTTCCTTCACTGCGCCGCAGGGTTTCTACATGGTCAATGGAACGCGGGCAGTGTCGATCAATGGCGATGCGGGCCGGGCGCAGCTTACGACTGCGGCATACAACAACAATCTTGAAGCCTATGTCCGCTCGGTGTTCCAGACGATCGGTGGGCAACAGCAGCAGCTTGCCCCGGCCAGCGTCCAGCGCACCACGGTCAATGGACTGCCTGCGGCCTATGGAACCGCCACGGTAAACAATGGCCAGAGCCAGGTCGACGTGACCGTATTTGCCTACGACTTTGGTAACGGCCAGGCTTTTCACTTCCAGTCGATAACTCCGGCGGGGCAGGCGGGGACATTCAACACGCTCTACAATTCAATGCAGCGGATTAGTGCGGCGGAAGCCGGCAGCGTTGTGCCACGCCGGATCGACATCGTAACGGCCGCGCGCACAGATACGGTAGCCACGCTGGCGCGGCGGATGGCCTATACCGACGGGCAGGAAGCACGCTTCCGGGTCTTGAACGGCCTGTTCGGGAACGATCAGGTAGTGCCCGGGCGTCAGTACAAGATCGTCACCCGGTAACGCTTTTCCTTCGCGGGCAAAAAGAAAGGGCGGCAGGTTTCCCTGCCGCCCCGCTTTTCCACCCGAAGGTGAAATTCTTACTGGTTCGCGTCGTTCGCGGAGTCCAGCTCGGTCTTCACGTTGTTGAACGTGGTCGACAGTTCGTTGCCGAGGCTCTGCATCGCGGTGATGGCGGCAACGGCGATGAGGGCGGCGATCAGGCCATACTCGATGGCGGTGGCGCCCTGCTCGTCACGGATCATGTTCTTGAAGAAGGTCATTTGTAGTCTCCTGGTTTAGTCTTCGGTACCCGGCTCAACCGGGTGTGCCGATTGAACTTCCCCGGAAATACGGGGCATTCGTTGAGAAAATCCTAATCAGTTCGGAGAAACTGCATCATCGACTTTGGTTTCGATGTTCAGCCACATGTCCACTGTGGATGTGGCAAGCCCCTGCAAGGCGGTGATCATGGCAATTACGATCAACGCCGCGATGAGACCGTATTCCACGGCCGTCGCACCTTGTTCATCGTACAGAAGCTGCTGAAGCAATGTTTTCGCAGACACAGGATTGTCCCTTTACTATTCAAGCGCGACAACCTGCGATTTCCCACCAAATCGTTAACAGCCTCTTGCGGTGAAAGCTTAACGTGACAAATATTCCGACATGGATGCCTGTCGTGGCCCTGGCCCTGTTCGATGCGGAGGGGAGCATCCTGTTGCAACGGCGCCAGGCCGGAAAGCACCATGGCGGGCTGTGGGAATTCCCCGGCGGAAAGGTGGAAGACGGCGAAAAACCTAGGGATTCACTGGTCCGGGAGATTGCCGAAGAGCTAGCGATCCCGCTCGATCCGGACAGCCTGCGCTGTGCTTTTTTTGCCGAAGAGGCAGGCGAACGGCACGTTGTCCTGTTTCTTTACACCTCCTTCCAGCAAGGGCTGGAGCCAGAGGGGCTGGATGGGCAGGAGTGGGGCTGGTTCACTCCGGAAGAAGCAGAAGAACTGGCGCTGGCACCGATGGACCGGGTGCTGCTGTCGCAAATCGCGCAAAGCCCCCGTTAGGCCTTGCCAAGCCATTGAGCCCCCCTTATGTGGCCCCCTTCCAGCGCGCCCGTAGCTCAGCTGGATAGAGCACCAGACTACGAATCTGGGGGCCGGAGGTTCGAATCCTTCCGGGCGCGCCAAAAAAGGCCATCCCTGAAAAGGGGTGGCCTTTTTTGGTTTGTCTCATGAAGATCGAACCTTGTTCGGAGTCGGAACATGCGCAGCATGTGGAGACGGGCGAAGCCGCACAGCGGCGAAGCAACCCTTCCGGCCAACAGGATCGGACGCTGTCGCTGCGATTTTCACCCGGATACCTGCTTTCGTCCCTTTCCCTGCTGCTGCTGGAACCAGCGCTTGGATTGCGCCGTTGAGCCTGCAACTAACATATGTAGGAGCAAGTTCATGGCCGAAGACATTTTCGCCCGCCTCAAGCAAGATCACGACAAACACCGCGCGCTGTTGGACAAACTGGCGCAAACCAGCGGCGATAGCGAAGAGCGGCGCGAACTGTTCGAGGAATTCACGCGCGAAGTGAAGGGGCACGCCTCCGCCGAGGAGCAGGCGCTCTACTCCACGATGCTGCGCAAGCCCGAAACGACCGACGAGACGCGCCATTCGGTGGCCGAGCATCACGAACTGGAAGAACTGCTCAACGATCTCGCGGCGACCGAGATTTCCTCCGCCGGATGGATGGAGAAGTTCGAGACGCTCGAGCACGATTACCGGCATCATATCGAGGAAGAGGAAGACGATCACTTTCCCGATTTCGAGAAGCTCTTGACCGAGGAAGACCGGCAGCACATGCGCAGCGTGTTCGAACAGCGCAAAAAGGCCGAGAAGGCCGATGCCGAAGTGACCCCCGAAAAGATGGAAGACGCCAAAGAATAGTATGGAAGCACCGGCGGGGCAGGCCGGCGGGGAGCCCGCGCCGGATCGCATATCGCGGCTGGAGGAAGGCGTTTCCCCCGGAGTGTGGCGCTATGCCAGGGTGGATCGGGCGCGGGTACTGATCGATGCCGATGACTATTTCCGCGCGATGCAGCAGGCTATGCTCAACGCGCGGCACCGGATATTCCTGATCGGCTGGGATTTCGATACGCGGATCCATCTTCCGGAAGGGAGACGGTGGTACAAGCGAAGCGTCGATTCCTCGTTCCCGCGGCGACTTGGCGGGTTCTTCTCCTGGCTGATCCGCCACCGCCCGCAGTTGGAGATCCGCATCCTCAAGTGGAGTTTCGGGCTGTTCAAGTTCGTCGTGCGCGGATCGATGTGGCTGGATCTGCTGCGCTGGTTCCAGCTCAAGCGAATCGATTTCAAGTTCGACAACGCGCATCCGGTGGGGTGCAGCCATCACCAGAAGATTGCCGTGCTCGACAACTCGCTCGCCGTCTGCGGCGGGATCGACATGACGGTGCGGCGTTGGGACACCCGCGATCACATCGAGGACGATCCGCGCAGGAAGACTCCCAATGGTGCCGGGTATGGCCCGTGGCACGATGTCTCGATGATGATGGAAGGCCCCATCGCCAATGCGCTCGACGATCTGGGGCGCGACCGCTGGATATGCGCAGGTGGTAAGCCGCTGAAGCCGATCGAAGCGCCGGCTGAAAGCCTCTGGCCCGAGGGCGTGGAAGCCGACTTCGAGAATGTCGAAATCGGCATTGCTCGCACCCGCGCGCCGCATCGCGACTGGGACGGGGTGCGCGAGATCGAGCATCTGTTCGTCGAACATATCCGCCGGGCGAAGGAGCACATCTACGCCGAAAGCCAGTACTTCGCCTCCCGCGCGATTGCTGAGGCTATCATCGCCAAGCTGAGCGAGCCCGATCCGCCCGAAATCGTCATCATCCATCCGGCAAATGCCGATGGCTGGCTGGAACAGCAGGCGATGGACCATGCCCGGGCAGAACTGGTGCGGGCGATCCATGCGGCCGATACCCAGCGCCGCTTTTCACTGTGGATGCCGTTTACCGGCGAAACGCCGATCTACGTCCACGCCAAGGTGACGATCATCGACGATGAAGTGCTGCGCGTCGGTTCGGCCAACATGAACAATCGTTCGATGGGGCTGGACAGCGAATGCGACGTGTTTGTCGACGCTGTGCGCGAGGGCAACGGCCATGCCGCACCGGCGATCCGGCGCATCCGGCATTCGCTGCTCGCCGAACATTGCGGTATCGACGAAAGCGAAGTGGCCGAGCAGCTCGAACTGCACGGCTCGATGGCGGCGGTGATCGATCACTCGCTCCACGAAGGCGGGCGCAACCTGCACCGCTATCATCCACCTGAACTGAATGGCGTCGAGGAATCGCTCGCCAGCAGCGGCTTGCTCGATCCCGAAAGTCCGGAGGAACTGTTCGAGCCGTTTGCAAAGCGCGGGCTTTTCCGCAAGGGAAGTCGCCTGCAACGAATGCGCAAACGCTGGAAAAGGACGAACGGTAGATGAGCAGTCTGGTCGGACCGGACGAGGACGATCCGCGCGGCAAACCGCCCGTGCCGGACGAAGTGCAGGAGGCGATCCGCACCCTGATCCGCTGGGCTGGGGACGATCCCGCGCGCGAAGGGCTGCTAGACACGCCAGCACGCGTGGCGCGGGCGTGGAAGGAATATTGCCAGGGCTACGGTGAAGACCCGGCCAGCCATCTCGAACGCCAGTTCGAGGAAGTTGGTGGCTACGACGAAATCGTGCTGCTGAAGGACATTCCGTTCCAGTCGCATTGCGAACACCATATGGCGCCGATCATCGGCAAGGCCGCCATCGCCTATCTGCCGACCCATTCGGTGGTCGGCATTTCCAAGCTGGCGCGGGTGCTCCACGCCTATGCGCGGCGATTGCAGATCCAGGAACGGCTGACCACCGAAGTGGCCAATTGCATCTGGGACAATCTCCAGCCCCGCGGCGTAGCTGTAGTGATCGAAGCAAGTCACGCCTGCATGACGGCACGCGGCGTCCGCACCCCGGGTGTGAACATGGTCACCAGCAAGGTGATGGGCACTTTCCGCAGCGATCACCGCTCGCGCTTGGAAGTGCTTAATCTGATGGGCTACTGAGCGCGCGCCGCACCGGCTCCGACAGGAATTGAAAGGTTTACGATGAGTGCTTTGCATGTCCGGGGCGGGCAGAAGCTGATGGGGCGGATAGAGCCGTCGGCGAACAAGAACGCCGTTTTGCCGGTGCTCTGCGCCACGTTGCTGTCCGATGCGCCGATCATGCTGCGCAACGTGCCCGAAATCACCGACGTCACCCGCATCCACGCCTTCTTCAGCGATCTCGGCAGCACGGTGCACTGGGACAAGGCGGCGCAGACGCTGGCGATCGATCACTCGACCATTCCCGCAGCCGCGAAAGCCAAGCTGCCACAAGCGATGCGCGCCAGCATCATGATGATCCCCGGCCTGCTGATGCGGCTGGGCGAAGCGCGGCTGGAGCATGAGGTGAAGGGCTGCACGCTGGGCGCGCGCGAGATCGATCCGCACGTCCAGGTGTTCAAGGCCTTCGGCGCGGAAACCAGCTACGAAGGCAAGGACATCGTCTTCCGCAACACCCACAAGGCCGAAGGCACGCGGATGTGGCTGGAATATGCCAGCGTCACCACCACCGAGAATTTCATCATCTCCGCGCTGACGGCGAATGGCACCAGCCAGATCGTCAACGCCGCCTGCGAACCGCACGTGCAGGAAATGTGCACTTTCCTCGAACTGATGGGCGCGACGATCCGGGGCAAGGGCACCTCGATGGTCTCGGTGGACGGGTGCAAGGAGTTCCACCCGGTCGATTACACTTTCGTCGAGGATTTCCACGAAATCGCGACCTTCATGGCGCTGGCGGCGGTGACCGGCGGGGATATTTCGGTGCGCAACACCCGGCCCGAAGACTTCATGCTGATCGACCGCACATTCGAAAAGTTCGGTGCCCACGTCGAGCACAAGGACGGCTGGTCCCGGCTCAATGCGCCCGAAGAACTGGTGGTGCAGCAGAACTTCACCAGCCACCTCACCACAAAGGTGGAAGCCGCGCCGTGGCCCTATATCCCGGCAGACCTGTTGCCGATTTTCATTGCGCTGGGCGTCAAGGCGCGCGGGCAGACGATGTTCTGGAACAAGGTCTACGAAGGCGGGCTGACCTGGCATACCGAACTCAGCCTGTTCGGCGCGCACACGCTGCTGTGCGATCCGCACCGGCTGATCACCTTCGGCGGCAGCAAGCTGGTGCCGTCGACAGTCACCAGCCCCTACATCATCCGGGTCGCCATCGCGATGCTGATGGTGGCGGCGAGCATCGATGGGGAGAGCACCATTCTGGACGCTGACCCAATCCGCCGCGCGCATCCCAATTTCGTGCCAAACATCGATTCGCTCGGCGTGGACGTGCGCTGGGAGGATTGAGCGGCTGAAGCGACCGCTGCCGTATCAGGGCGCGATAAACGGCCTCAGGAAGTCTGCTATCACTGTATCCGGGAGCGAGGCGTAGCCATCGACACTGTCAGAATCGCCATCAAAGCTCATCAGCATTGGGCAGTTGGTTCCTGTCGCGTCTGCGGTCGATGTGGCGAGAACATTGCCCGATTGCGCTTCCCTGACCGATAATTCGTAAGTCGCGGTGTGCCAGCGAACCTGGTTCTGCGTAGCATTGCCGTCATCCTCGTAGCCGTCGCAGATTTTCACCGGGGTTGCTGCGGTGCGTCTGGCGCAAAGGACGAGATCGACGGCGGCCAGGGCATTGGTATCGGGAGAGAACAGCACGGTCCAGTCAGCCGGCAGCGAACTCGACTGGTCGAGGAAATCGTCGCGGTAGGTAGCGAAATATAACGCCTTGTGGGAACCCGCCGCCGGATCGTAGGCTGTTGCTGCAGAAACCGTAGCACCAGAACAAACGCCCTGAAAGTCATCGGGAAACAGCAAGCTGGCGGGGGTGGCTGTACTCTCAGTGCCATCATCAACCGTGCCGCCCGGATCTTCTCCGCAAGAACCGAGAATGGTGATCGCAACTGCCGTTATCGCAAGTGCGCAAACCCTTTGCCTGGTGTTGCCCATGCCGCCCCCCTTATGCCCCTGTCTGGAGCAACAGATGCTCCTTCGCGGCGCTTGTCAATGGCTGCTGAGGAGTGGTCTAGTGTTGCGCATATTCACCGAGACAAAAAAGGGCGCCGCAACGGGCGCCCTTTTCGGATTCATGGATTTGAGCGATTACAGTTGACCGAGCAGGTGATCCGCGCTCGAAACGCCGAATTCGCCGGGGCCTTCGACGTTCATCTCGGTCACCACGCCGTCATCGACGATCATCGAATAGCGGTTCGAACGGGTGCCCATCCCATAGCCGGAGAAATCCGTATCCAGTCCCAGCGCCTTGGCGAAATCGGCATTGCCGTCTGCCAGCATGGTGATTTCGCCAGCCTGGTTGGCATCCTTCCAGGCGTTCATCACGAAGGCATCGTTCACCGAAACGCAGGCGATTTCGTCCACGCCCTTGGCCTTCAGGTCGGCAGCCTTTTCGACAAAGCCGGGGAGGTGCTTGGCCGAGCAGGTCGGGGTGAAAGCACCCGGCACCGCGAACAGCGCCACTTTCTTGCCGGCGAAGAAATCGCCCGAGGCAATCTTTTCCGGGCCGTCCGGAGTGGCCTTTACCAGCCCGACATCGGGCAGCTTGTCGCCTTTGGAAATCGTCATTGTCGTGATTCTCCGCTTCGAATGTGTCGCCCCCAGATAGGCCACCAACGCGACTAGGCAAGGTTGGTTGCGCAATTGTGGCACTGGCAGAACCAATCCCGGCATAAGGGCGGGGGTTTACGTGCGGACGATCCCCGCCTATGGGCGCGCTCACTTGCGTTGCATGGAGCCCCGGCGACGCTTCACCCGAACTTTGCAGGAGAAGTGCCGTGGCCGATGCCGCTTTCACCGATTATATCGTCAAGGATATCGCGCTCGCCGATTATGGCCGCGCGGAAATCAACATCGCCGAAACCGAAATGCCCGGCCTGATGGCCACGCGCGAAGAATTCGGCGCGTCGCAGCCGCTCAAGGGTGCGCGCATCACCGGCTCGCTGCACATGACGATCCAGACCGCCGTGCTGATCGAGACGCTGACCGCGCTGGGTGCCGAAGTGCGCTGGGCCACATGCAACATCTTCTCGACGCAGGATCATGCTGCCGCCGCAATGGCCGCAAAGAACATCCCGGTGTTTGCCGTGAAGGGCGAAAGCCTTGCCGAATACTGGGACTATGTCGGCAGCATTTTCGATTGGGAAAAGGAGGGAGACGGCACCACCGCCAACCTGATCCTCGACGATGGTGGCGATGCAACCATGTTTGCGCTGTGGGGCGCCCGGATCGAAGCGGGTGAAGAAATGCCCGAGCCGACCAATGCCGAAGAAGTCGAAATGCAGCGCGCGCTCAAGGCGTTCCTGAAGAAGAAGCCGGGCTATCTCACCGCCACGGTGAAGAACCTGAAGGGCGTTTCGGAAGAAACCACCACCGGCGTCCACCGCCTGTATCAGCTCGCCAAGAAGGGCAAGTTGCCGTTCCCCGCGATCAACGTCAACGATAGCGTCACCAAGTCGAAGTTCGACAACCTCTATGGTTGCCGCGAATCGCTGGTCGATGCGATCCGCCGTGCGACCGACGTGATGCTTTCGGGCAAGGTCGCCTGCGTCGCCGGGTTCGGCGATGTCGGCAAGGGTTCGGCGCAGTCGCTCCGCAATGGCGGCGCGCGGGTACTGGTCACCGAAATCGATCCGATCTGCGCGCTGCAGGCAGCGATGGACGGGTTCGAAGTGACGACGATGGAAGACGCGGTGACCCGCGCCGATATCTTCGTCACCACTACCGGCAACGAAGATGTCATCACCGCCGATCACATGAAGGCGATGAAGCCGATGGCGATCGTGTGCAACATCGGCCACTTCGATAGCGAAATCCAGATTTCGGCGCTCGACAACTACCAGTGGACCGAGCTGAAGCCCGGCACCGACCTGGTGAAGTTCCCCGCCGAAGACGGCCAGCCGGCCAAGGAAATCATCGTGCTCGCCAAGGGCCGTCTGGTGAACCTGGCCTGCGCCACCGGCCACCCCAGCTTCGTGATGAGCTGCTCGTTCACCAACCAGGTGATGGCGCAGCTGGAACTGTGGAACAACGCTTCGGGCTACGAGAACGACGTCTACGTGCTGCCCAAGCACCTCGACGAAAAGGTCGCCGCGCTGCACCTCGACAAGCTGGGTGTGAAGCTGACCAAGCTGTCGCAGGAACAGGCCGATTACATCGGTGTGCCGGTGAACGGTCCGTTCAAGCCGGAACATTACCGCTATTGATGCCGAACCTCTCCCCTCCCGCTTGCGGGAGGGGAGTATCTAGCGCATCCCCATTGCATCGCGCCTCCCGTCCTCATAGCTGACGGGAAATGGAAATGACGCCCACCGCGCTGGCCCTGCTCGGCCTTTTGCTGGCTGCCTGGACGGCGGGCGCGATCTGGCAGGTGGTGACTTCGCTGCGGCGGGCGCGGGCAGCGCGCACCGCCCGTTCGGCGATGCGTCGTCTCTCGCGGATGATCGACGATTCGCCAGCCGTGCCGCTACTGGTGCGCGCCGATGGCAAGATCGAAGGGCCGGACCGGCTGGCTGCATGGCTGGGGCTGGATCGCCTGCCGGGGTTCCTCAGCGAACTCGACCGGGGCGAGGTGGGGCTGACCGCCGACGATTTCGACCAATTGAACGAAGCGGTGCGGCGAACGCAGAAAACCGCTTCCCCGTTCCGCATGGTGATTACCCCGCGCGGCTCGGAAAAGAGCCTCGCCGTGCGCGGCCAGCTCGCTAACGCGGCAATTGCCAGCGGCGGCGCGGTGCTGGTGTGGTGGTTCGACTTTTCCGAAAGTCAGGGCGAACTGGCGCGACTGCGCTCCGAAACCGCGCGCGCCCGCAACGATTTTGCCGCGCTGGTCGGGCTGATCGAAGCCGCACCGATGCCGATGTGGTTCCGCGCGAGCGATTCTACCCTGCAACTGGTCAATTCCGCCTATGTCGAAGCCGTCGGCGCGAAGAGCGCTGCCGAAGTGGTCGAAAGGCAGGTGGAGCTGATCGAAACGGTGGACGGACTCACCGCCGCACAGATCGCCAAGCAGGCGCAGGACCGCAGCCTGCCGATTGAACGAATTGTGCAGGCTACAGTGGGTAACCAGCGCCGAACCTTGCGGGTCAGCGACCTGCCGCTGGGCACCGAAGGCGTGGGCGGATACGCGGTCGATATCGAGGAACTGGAAGAGCAGACCCGCGCCCTGCGCGCCTTCCGCGCGGCGCAAAGGTCGATGCTTGATCAGCTTTCGATCGGCGTGGCGCTGTTCGACGAGGAAAAGCGCCTCACCTTCGCCAACCAGCCGTTCCAGCGGATATTCGCGGTGCCCGCCTCGGCACAGGTCGATCCGCCGCTGTTCGAGCGGTTCCTCGATATGGCGCGCGACAAGTCGTGGCTGCCCGAAGTGCGCGATTTCCCTGTCTGGCGGCGCGAGCTGGCGGGGTGGTTCCAGGCCGGTGCCGCGGTGGAGGACGCCTGGACGCTCCCCGACAGCACGCACCTGCGGATCGTCGGCCAGCCGATGCCTGATGGCGGGCTGGTGCTGGTGGCGGAGGATCGCTCCGAGCAGCTGGCGCTGTCCGCGACCCGCGACACCCTGCTGCGCACCCGTACCGCGACGTTCGACTCGCTGTTCGAATCGCTGGCTGTTTTTGCGCCGGACGGGCGGATGCAATTGTGGAACCGAAGCTTCCCGGCGATCTGGGGCCTGCCCGAAGAATGGTTCGACGCGCATCCGCATGTCGATAACCTGCTCGACCGGATTTCGAACCGCCTTGCCCGCCCGGCACAGCGCAAGGCCATCGGTGAAGTGGTGCGCGCCGCCACGCTCGACCGGCAGCAGCGCGGCGGGCGCGTGGTGCTGTCTGACGGGCGGACGCTGGAATTCGCCGGTGTTCCCTTGCCCGACGGCAACGGCCTGCTGACGGTGATGGACGTTACCGATTCGACCAAGGCGGAGCAAGCCCTGCGCGAACGCGCATCCGCGCTCGAAGAAGCCGACGCGATGAAGACCCGCTTCCTCGCCAACATGTCCTATGAATTCCGCACCCCGCTCACCTCGATCGGCGGGTTCGCTGAACTGCTGCAATCTGGCGTTGCGGGGGAACTGTCCGCTCAGGGGAAGGACTATGTTGATGCAATCCTATCCTCTGTGGAGCGGCTTTCGACGCAGATCGAATCGGTGCTCGACCTGACGCAGAGCGAGGCGGGGCTGCTGCCGATTGCGACCGAAGAAGTGGACCTGCTTGCGTTCACCACGCAAGTGGTGCGCAGCCGCGAGGAAGCGATCGAAGGCAAGAAGCTGACGGTCGACCTGCGCGGCGACAAGAGCGCGGGGAGCGTCTCTGCGGACCGGCGGCAACTGGGCCGCGCGATGGGCAACCTGCTCGACAACGCCATTTCTGCCACGCCCGAAGGCGGGCGGATCCTGGTGGCACTCAACCGCCGCAAATCCGGCGCCCGGATCGTGATTTCGGACAGTGGCGAGGGCATGAAACCGAGCGAACTGGCGCGGGCGATGGACGGTTACCGGCTCGAAGGCAGCAATGGTCGTGATGGCAAGCGCGGGCTCGGCCTGCCCCTGGCGCGGCAACTGATCGAAGCGCACGGTGGACGACTGGAAATCCAGTCGGAAAAGGGCGCGGGGACCACGGCCACGGTGCTGCTGCCTTGAGCATCGACTTGCCGGATCTTTCCGCGATGCAGGGCTTCGGCGAGCGGATCGCCGCAAAGCTCCGCCCCGGAGACGTGATCGCACTCCACGGCGGGCTGGGCGCGGGAAAGACAACGCTCGCCCGTGCCATCCTCCGCGCGCTTGGCCACGACGGCGAGGTGCCTTCCCCCACTTTCACCCTGATCGAGAGCTACGAGCAGCTAAACCCGCCAGTCGTCCACGCCGATTTCTACCGTTTGGAGCACCGCTCCGAAGTCGAACAGCTCGGCCTCGACGACTACCGCGAAGGCGCGGCGCTGATCGCGGAATGGCCGGACAACGCGGGTGGTTTCGCGCAGGAGCCGCAATGCCTCACGATCCGGCTCGAAATTGCGGATGCCGGGCGTTTGGCGATTGTCGAAGCGGGGGCGGACTGGCTAGGGCGGATGCCATGAGCAGCGAATTGCCCGCAGGGCTGGATGAGTTTCTGGGACAGGCGGGCTGGGGCGGGGCGGATGTCTCACCGCTCCCCGGCGATGCCAGTTTCCGCCGCTATTTCCGCATCCGCCGGGGCGAAGACCGGGCGATGCTGATGGACGCGCCGCCCCCGCACGAAGATCCGCGCCCGTTCCTCCACGTCGGCAAGTGGCTGTCGGCAAACGGTCTGCGCGCACCCGCGCTCTACGCCGAGGATGCCGCGCGCGGGCTGGTGCTGATCGAGGATTTCGGTGACGACCGGATGCGCGACTGGCTCGACGACAATCCGGGTGGGGAGCGGCAGGCCTATGCCTCCGCCATCGGCGCGCTGGTCGAACTGCACCATTGCCCGCCGGGGCCGTTCGATCCCTATTCGATGGACGTTTACCTGCGCGAAGTGGCACTGTTTCCCGAATGGTTCTGCCCGCTGGCGGGACTGGAGGTGGATGTGGCCGGGTACGAAGCCGCGTGGCGCGAGGCACTCGGCCCGCTGCTCCTGCGCCAGCAACCCGGTGTTACGGTGCTGCGCGATTATCACGCTGAGAACATCATGCTGCTGCCGGATGGCAAGCAAGGGCTGATCGATTTCCAGGACGCGCTGGTGGGTCACGCGGGTTACGATCTGGTCTCGCTGTTGCAGGACGCACGGCGCGATGTTTCGTTGGAGCTGGAAGGCGAGATGCTCGATCTCTACCGCTCGCAGGCGAATACGGACGATTATTTCCCCGCCGATTACGCCCGCCTTGGCGCGCAGCGCAATGCCAAGATTGTCGGCATTTTCGCGCGGCTGTGGAAGCGCGACGGCAAGCCGCGCTACCTGCCGATGATCCCGCGTGTGTGGGCAGCGATGGAGCGCGATCTGGCGCATCCGGCGCTCGAACCCGTAGCGCGCTGGTTCGATGCCAATGTGCCCGATAGCGTCCGCGCTGCGCAGGGTGGGGACTTGCTCGCGTGAACCAGCTCGCGTCCGACACCGCGATGGTGCTCGCCGCCGGGATGGGCAAACGGATGCGCCCGCTCACCGCCAGCCAGCCCAAGCCGATGGTGCGGGTGGCAGGCAAGCCGCTGATCGACCATGCGCTGGACCGGCTGGCCGATGCGGGCATAGCCCGCGCAGTGGTGAATGTGCATTACATGCCGGAGAACCTCGAAGCGCACCTGAAGGAGCGCACCGCTCCGCAGGTAGTGATTTCGGACGAGCGCGAGCTGCTGCTCGAAACCGGCGGCGGGCTGGTGAAAGCCGCGCCGCACCTGCCCGATCCCTTCTTCTGCCTGAACTCGGACAACATATGGCTCGACGGCCCGCAGAACTGTTTCGCCGATCTCTCCGCCCTCTGGGATGCCGAACGGATGGACGCATTGCTGCTGCTCGTTCCGCACAAGTCGGCATTCAACTTCCGCGGGCTGGGCGATTTCGGCATGGATGCGGCAGGCCGCGTGACTCGGCGCCCGGAGGGTCGGCTGGCGCCATTCATTTTCAGCGGCATCCAGCTGGCGAGCAAGCGGCTGCTGCGCGATGCGCCCGACGGGCCGTTCTCCACCAACGTGCTGTGGAGCCGCGCGATCGAGGAAGGGCGGCTGTTCGGGGTGCCCTTCACCGGCAAGTGGTTCGAGGTCGGCACGCCCGAGGCGATCAGGCCGACTGAAGAAGCGCTGCGGGATGTCTGAGGCGGGCAGGCCGCAAGTCTACTCCATCGCCGCGCATCGCGGCTTTGCCGATGCGCTGGTGGCGGGGCTGGTGCCGCGTTATGCCGAACCCAATTTCGGACTGGCGCGGCTGACGCTGCTGCTGCCTTCCGCCCGCGCTGCGCGCACCCTGTCCGAAGCTTTCGTACGCCATGCCGGGGCTACCGGCACCCCCGGCCTGCTGATGCCGCGCATGGTGATGGTGGGCGATCTCGATCTCGACGAGGCGCTGGGGCCGCTGTTCGATTCGCTGGGCGCGGGCGCGGCGATCCCGCCCGCTGCCGATCCGGTGCGACGCTGGCTGAAGCTGGCGCAATTCGTCGGCGAGGCGGGCGCACGGCTCGGTCGCAAGGAAATGCCCGCCAACGCCCGCCTGCGGCTGGCGCGCGACATTGGCACCACCATTGACCGCTTGCAAGTCGAGGAAATCGACGTCGAGGAGCTGTGGCAGGACCGCGTGCTCGACGCGCTCGAAGCCAATGCCGAACACTGGCGCGAGAACACCAAGCTGTTCTACGCGGTCGCGAAGATGTGGCAGGACGAACTGGCCGGGCGCGGCGAGATCGACGCCGCCCAGCGCCGCAATCGCCTGTTCCACGAAGCGGCGAAGCGGATGCGCGCCAGTCCGCCCGCGACGCCTTATGTCGCTGCCGGGGTCACCAGCGCCGCGCCCGCGCTGGCGCACCTGCTGCGCACAGTATCGGAACTGCCGCAGGGCGCAGTGGTCCTGCCCGATCTCGACCTGTCGATGGACCATGCGGTGTGGGAAGAGCTCGGCGGCGCGGGCGATCCTGCAGCCGAAACCCCGTTCGGCCGCAGCGATGCCGTCACCCATCCGCAGTATCACCTGAAGCTGCTGCTCAACCGCATGGGCGTCGCGCGGGGCGAAGTGCAGCCGTGGCACCGCGCGGGGCTCGCCAAGGGACCGCCGGAACGCAGCCACGCTATTTCGAGCCTGTTCCTCCCGCCCGAGGCGAGCAAGGCCTGGGTCGATCTGCCCGCTGGCAAGCGGCGGATGGCCGGAGTGCGGCTGGTCGAGACCGCCAATCCCGAGGAGGAGGCGCAGGCCATCGCGCTGCTGGTGCGCGAGGCGCTGGAAGTGCCCGAGAAGCGCGTTGCGGTGGTCACGCCCGATCGCGGGCTGGCGGGGCGGGTGGCGCAGCATCTGCGACGCTGGAATGTCATGGCCGACGATTCGGCGGGCAAGCCCTTGCCGCAGACGGCGGCGGGGCGGGTGCTGCTCCTGCTCGCCGAAGTAGCAGCGGAACATGCCGCGCCGGTGCCGCTGGTGGCGCTGCTGCAACATCCGCTGGTCATGGCGGGCGAAGGGCGGGCGGACTGGCTCGACGCGGCGCGGGCGTTCGAACTGGAACTGCGCGGGCCGAGGCTGGAACCCGGACTTGCGCCGCTGCGCCCGGTGGCGGCGGAAGCCAAGGTTGAGGAATGGTTCGCCGGGGTCGAGGAACTGCTCGCTCCGCTGCTGGAGCCCCTCACATCGCGCGGTCTGGGCGACTGGCTCGACCTGCTCGCTGCCGCTGGCGAAGCGCTGTGCGGCGTGGACCTGTGGGCGCGCGAGGACGGGCGGGCGCTGGCGGCCTTCGTCGAGGAATTGCGGTTGCACGCGCGCGATGTGCCGATTGCGCTCGAACCCGCAGACCTGCCCGCTGCGCTGCGCGATGCGATGGACCGGGTGGCGGTACGCCCGCCCTATGGCGGCCATCCGCGCGTGGCGATTTACGGCCTGCTCGAAGCGCGGATGACCCGCGCCGATCTGGTGATCTGCGCCGGACTGAACGAAGGCACCTGGCCGCCGGTGCCCGCCGCCGACCCGCTGCTCGCCCCCGCCGTGTTGCGCGCGCTTGGGGTGCCGGGGGCGGATTTCCGCATCGGCCTTGCCGCGCACGATCTCGCCGGGGCGCTGGGTGCGCCCGAAGTGGTGCTGAGCCGTGCAAGGCGCGAAATGTCCGGCCCCGCCATCGCCTCGCGCTTCCTCTTGCGGGTGCGCGCGCTGCTCGGCGGCGATCTCGTGGAGAAGCACGAGGACAAGGGGCTGCCCGAACTGGCGCGCGCGCTCGACGACGGGCGTGGCCACAACACCGCGCCGCATCCGCAACCGCGCCCGGTGCCGAGCGCCGAACAGCGCCCGAAAGCGATCAGCGTGACTGCGCTCGACCGGTTGCGGAGCGATCCCTACGAATTCTACGCGGGCAAGATCCTCCGCCTGCCCGAACTCGAACTGCTCGATGCCGATCCCGGCCCCGCGTGGCAGGGCACGCTGGCCCATGCAATCCTCGAAGACTGGCACGCGGGGAAGGGCACTCTGGCAGAGCTTGCCGACCATCACTTGCGCGACCTCTCGGCCCACCCGCTGCTGCGTGCGTTGTGGCGACCGCGCCTGCTGGCGGGCTTGCAATGGGTGGAAAGCGCGCTGGCGGATCAGCCGGGGCGGGTGCCGGTGAAGTGGGAGGAATGGGGAGAGATCGTGGTCGATGGCGTGCGGATATTCGGCAAGGCGGACCGGATCGACCGCCTGCCCGACGGCACGCTGGCGGTGGTCGACTACAAGACCGGGCGCGCGCCGAGCAAGGCCGAGGTGGAGGCAGGCTATGCGCTGCAACTAGGCACCATCGGCCTGATCCTGCACTATGGCACCTTCGACGGACTCTCGGGCGCGGCCAGCCGCTTCGAATACTGGCGGCTGGGCAAGAGCAAGGAATCCGACACCGGCTTTGGCGAAGCAGTCTCGCCGCTCAAGTTGACCGAACGGCAGAAGGGCATCGAACCGGAGAATTTCCTCCCCGAAACCGAACGCCACCTGCACGAAGCGCTGGCGAAGTGGATACTGGGCAACGAGCCGTTTGTGGCGGGGATCAATCCCGATGCGCCCGGCTATTCTACCTATGACCAGCTGATGCGCCTGCAGGAATGGCAAAGCCGGGGGGACGCGGCGTGAGCGGCAAGGTCTTCCCCCTGCAGGACAACCAGCGCGATGCGGTGGAGCCTGCCGACAGCGTCTGGCTCTCCGCCAGCGCGGGCACCGGCAAGACGCAGGTACTCTCCGCCCGCGTGCTGCGGCTGCTGCTGACCGAAGGCGTCACGCCTGACCAGATCCTCTGCCTCACCTTCACCAAGGCGGGCGCGGCCGAAATGGCGACGCGGGTGAACGAAGTGCTGGCGAACTGGGTGCGGATGAAGCCCGAGGAGCTGGCTGCCGATCTTCATGCCATTGGCGCGGCGATGGACCAGGCCACCGTGGCCCGCGCCCGCACGCTGTTCGCCAGCGTACTCGATTGCCCCGGCGGGGGCTTGCGGATCGATACTATCCACGCCTTCGCGCAGTGGCTGCTGGCGGCCTTCCCGGAGGAAGCAGGGCTGGTCCCCGGCACCCGCCCGATGGAGGACCGTGACCGCGAACTGCTCGCAGGCGGGGTGCTGCGCGAACTGGTGCTGGAATGGGAAGCGGGCGATCCGGCGGCAGTGGCGGCGCTCGAAATGCTGTCGCTGCGAATGGGGCATGACGGCGCAAGGGGCTGGCTGATGCGCTGTGCGCTGGCGCGCGATGCGTGGTTCGGTGCTGCCGCGTGGCAGCCGCCGATGCAGACCCGCGTCAAGGCGCTGCTCGGTCTGCCTGCGGATGCCGACGCCGCCTCGCTCGGTGCGCTGTGCGAGGATGGCGGTTACGGCGTGGGGCTGATCCGGCAAGTGATGTGGGCCTATCACACATGGGGCACCGCCAGCGCGGAAAAATACGCCACCGTTATCGGCGACTGGCTGCTGGGCGGCGCGCAGGAGCGGTTCACCACCTGCTGCGCGCTGCTGGGCGAACTGTTCAACGACAAGGGCCTGCTCAAGTACCAGTCCAGCCTCGAAAAGAAGGTCGATGGCCTCGCCGCCCTTGCCGAAGAAGCGCGCTGCTGGCTCGAAAGTGTGGCGGAGCAGGCCATGCTGCTCGAACTGGTAGCGCTGGTCACACCTGCGCTCGAAGTCGGGCGCAAGTTCGCGCTGGCGTGGGACGAGGCCAAGGCGCGCGAGGGGCTGGTCGATTTCGACGATCTGATCCGGCAGGCCGCGCTGCTGCTCCAGCGCTCCGACATGGCGGCGTGGATCCGCTACAAGCTCGATCGCCGCTTCGATCACGTGCTGGTGGATGAAGCGCAGGATACCAATGCCGAACAGTGGGCGATCATCGACGCGCTGACCGACGATTTCTTCGCCGGAATGGGGCAGAAGGACGATCGCTTGCGGACGATCTTCGTGGTCGGCGATTACAAGCAGGCGATTTTCGGATTCCAGGGCACCAGCCCGGAGAATTTCAACCGCGCGTTCAAGAAGTACTGGGCGCGGTTGCGCGAGCGGCGCGAGGCGGCGACGCAACTGCGCTCAAATGTGTCGCTGCGCGATTTGCAGGATCTTGGGCTGGGCCGCTCGTACCGCACCGCGCAAAGCGTGCTCACTTTCGTCGATGCCGCGATCAATTCCATCGGCCATCAAGCGCTGGGGCTGGAGCGCGCACCCGATCCGCACGTGGGCGACAATCGCCCCGGTCTTGTCACGCTGTGGAAGCCCGTCCCCGGCAGGCCCGACGATGCTGACGAGGAGGAGGACGGCCCCGAGCTGCGCATATCCGAACCCGAACGGCGGATGGCCGATGCCATTGCCGCGCAGGTGAAGCACTGGCTCGACACCGGGTTTGCACTGCAAAAGGGCACCCGGCGCAATGCCCGCGAAGGCGATATCATGGTGCTGGTGCGCAAGCGTCGCGAACTGGCCGGGCTGATCGTCGCCCGGCTGCACGCGGCGGGGGTGAAAGTGGCGGGCGTGGACCGGCTGCGGCTGGGCGCGCCGCTGGCGGTGAAGGACCTGATGGCCGCGCTGCGCTTCGCCGCGCAGCCGCGCGATGACCTGTCGCTCGCGTGCCTGCTGGTTTCGCCGATATTCGGCTGGTCGCAGGAGGACCTGCTCGAACACGGTTTTCGCCCCAAAGAGCGCGGACTGTGGGATCACCTGCGCCGGAGCAGCCATCCGCACGCCGTGGTCGCCACCGATATGCTGCGCGATCTGCTTGCCCGCACCGATTTCGAACCGCCGCAGGCGCTGCTGCACTGGATGCTGGTCGGCCCGTGGCAGGCGCGCGGCAAGCTGGTGGCGCGACTGGGGCGCGAAGCGAACGATCCGATCGACGAACTGCTCGGCGCGGCGCTGCAATTCGCGGCGGTAAACACCCCCAGTTTGCAGGGCTTCATTCGCTGGTTCGATGCCGGTGACGGCGAGTTGAAGCGCGAGAACGAAGGCAGCGGCGATCTGGTGCGGGTGATGACCGTCCACGGCTCCAAGGGTTTGCAGGCGCCCATCGTCATCCTCGCCGATGCCTGCGGCGATCCCGATGCCTCGCGCACCTCCGGGCTCGATCTTGAGGAGCTGGTGCCGGGGAGCGACAAGGGCCTGAAACTGCCGCTGCCGCCGCTGTCCAAGCCCGAACGCGTCGGTCGGATTGCTGCGGCGGAGGAAAAGGCCAAAGCCGCCGAACGGCAGGAACACTGGCGGCTGCTCTATGTCGCCATGACCCGCGCGGAAGAAGCGCTGTTCATCGGCGGAGCGCTCAACAAGCGCGAGAAGGAACCGAAGCCCGACAGCTGGTATGCGCGGCTGGAGCCGTTGTTCGGCGGCGAATGGCTGGAAGATCCGTTCTGGGGCGCGCGCGCCGAACTGGGCGAGCGGGCCGAGCCTGTTCCCGAACGGCAGCAGGCCCAGTTCATGCTCACGGCCTTGCCAGGCTGGGCCACGCGGCCCGTTGGCGAGGAGCCGCGCCCTCCGCGTCCGCTCGCACCGTCTGCCAGCGCCGACGAGCAAGGCGCGGACCCGCCTTTGCCAGCAGCGCTGGCCGCCGTGGCCGCGCGGCGCGGGGTACTGATCCACGCGCTGCTCGAACGGCTGCCCGATGCGCCGCCCGAAATGCGGGCGAGCGGCGGGCGGGCCTGGCTCGAACGGCATGGGCCGGAACTGGCGGCGGAGGAGCGCGAGGACATGCTCACCCGCGCGCTGGCGGTGCTCGATGAACCGGGCTGGCGCGACCTGTTCGGGCCCGATGCGCTGGCCGAAGTTCCACTGGCGGCGACCGTGGGCGAGCAGGTGATCGCAGGGACAGCGGACCGCCTGCTGGTTAATGCCGAACGCGTTCTGGTCGCCGATTTCAAGACGGCGCGCCGCCCGCCGTCCACGCTGGAGCAAGTCCCACCATCGACGCTGCGGCAGATGAGCGCCTATGCCGCCGCGCTGGCGGTGATCTATCCGGGGCGGGTGATCGAGGCGGTGGTGCTTTACACCCAGACGCCGCAGCTTATCGCCATTCCCGCCGACGTGCTCGCCGCGCACCACCCACAGCCCAAACTGCAACTGGGGACGGGATAAAGGAAAGCTATCGCGCCTCGCGCATTGCCAGTCTACGAACCATGCCCACATAGGGCGCAAGCAATTTCAGGAGATTTTCGTCATGGCCACCAAGACCGTAACCGATGCCAGTTTCCAGGCCGATGTGCTCGATTCCGACAAGCCCGTGCTGGTCGATTTCTGGGCCGACTGGTGCGGCCCGTGCAAGATGATCGCGCCTGCGCTCGAAGAGATTTCGGACGAACTGGCCGACAAGGTGACCATCGCCAAGATGGACATCATGGAAAACCCCGAAGTGCCGGGCAAGATGGGCGTCCAGTCGATCCCGTTCCTCGTGCTGTTCAAGAACGGCCAGCCGGTTGCCCAGCAGATGGGTGCCGCGCCGAAGAACGCGCTGAAGGGCTGGCTGGAAGGGCAGCTTTAGGCTTTTGACTCCCCCTCCCGCTTGCGGGAGGGGTCAGGGGTGGGGGCGAGCGCAGCGAGCCACGCCGTAACAGGCCCACCCCCGGCCCCTCCCGCAAGCGGGAGGGGAGTTAAAGCGCGCCCAGCCGCCCCGCCAGCTCATCCCAAAGCGCAGGCGAAGCCGCGCCGAGCAGCCCGCCATGGGCATCGCCATCCACACGGTACGGCGAGCCATCGGGCCGCGCGGCCTTGCCGCCGGCTTCGTTCAGCCACAGCACGCCCGCTGCATGGTCCCACGCCAGCGTGCGTTCGAAGATCGACACGTCGTTCACGCCCAGCGCCAGCCGGGGATATTGCTCGGCAGCGCAATAGGGAATGTCGGCGAGTCGATAGTGCGGGGCGATCCGCGCCTTCACCGCCTCCCGCTTGGCCGGGTCCATGAACAGCAGCGAGATCGCGGCGACGGGCAGTTCCTCGCCGGTCGGCTGCGCGATCACCCTTTCGTCACCGATAAACGCACCCTTGCCGCGATGCGCCACGCACAGGCGCTGCGTCAAGCAATCGTAAATCCACCCGGTATGCGCCTCTCCGCCTGAAGCCATTGCCACCAGAATGCCGAACGGCGGCTTGCCAGCTGCGAAATTGCGCGTCCCGTCGAGCGGGTCCACAATCCAGCAATCGCCCTTCAGACCATCGAGCGTGGCAGGATCGGCATGGGCGCTCTCTTCGCCAACAAACGCGAGGCCCGGCACGATCCGCTCGAGCCCGTCGTGCAGCATGGCTTCGGCTTCGCGGTCGGCGACGGTGACGGGATCGTTGCCGCCTTTGTCCTCCACCTCGCCCTCGCGCAGCCGCTGGTAGCGGGGCAGGATCGCCCTTTCGCTCACCTCGCGCAGCAGGTTCTCGACCGCGCGATGGAAGGCCATGATGTCGCTCACGAACGATAGTCCGCGTTGATGCTGATGTAGCCGTGCGTCAGGTCGCAGGTCCACACCGTGGCGCGTCCCTCGCCAAGGCCGAGATCGACCGCAATGTCGATTTCCAGCCCCGCCAGATGCGCGGCGACCGGAGCCTCGTCGTAGCCCTCCACCGGCAGGCCATCGCGCGCGGTCCAGACGCCGCCGAAAGCGATCGAGAGCTTGTCGCGGTCTGCGGGTTCGCCCGCCTTGCCCACCGCCATCACCACCCGGCCCCAGTTCGCATCACCCCCGGCAATCGCGGTCTTGACCAGCGGCGAGTTGGCAATGGCGAGGCCGACGCGGCGCGCGCTCTCGTCGCTCTCCGCACCCGAAACGCTCACCGCGATGAACTTGCTCGCCCCTTCGCCGTCACGCACCACCAGATGCGCCAACTGGCGGCAGACATCTTGAAGCGCCGCCATGAAGGCATCCGCTCCCGGATCGTCAAAGCTTCCCAGCGGCGCATTGCCCGCCTTGCCGGTGGCGAAGGCCAGCACGGTGTCGCTGGTCGAGGTGTCGCTGTCTACGGTGATGCAATTGAACGTCGCATCGCTGGCGGCTGAAAGGCACTGTTGCAGGAAAGCCGGTTCCACCAAGGCATCGGTGAACACGTAGCCGAGCATGGTCGCCATGTCGGGCGCGATCATGCCGCTGCCCTTGACGATCCCGTTCAGCGTCACGCGTATGCCGCCCACCACCGCCGCAGCCGTCACCCCCTTGGCAAAGGTATCGGTGGTGCCAATCGTGTTTGCGGCTTCCTCCCAGCTGCACGGCTCCGCTTCCAGCACCGCGGCCACCCCGGCCTGAGCCTTGTCCTTTGGCAAGGGCACGCCGATCACCCCGGTGGAGGAAACCAGCACGTCCGACGGCGCGCAATCGAGGTGATGCGCCACTTGCGCCATGATTTGCTCCACCGCTTCGCGCCCGCGATAGCCGGTAAAGGCGTTGGAATTGCCCGCGTTGACGATCAAAGCCCGCGCCCGCCCGAGCAGCACCTGCTCACGGCCCATTTCCACTTCGGTCGAACAGCAGACATTGCGCGTGAACACGCCGGCCAGTGCGGTGCCCTCGGCCAGTTCGGCATAGGTCAGGTCCGCGCGTTCGAGGTTATTGGCCCAACGCTTGTACCCGGCCCGCGCGACGCGCAGCGTTACGCCCGCAATCGGCGGCATGGCGGGGAAGGGCAGGGCGAGGGGCGAGGTGGCGATGTCCATGCGCTGCCTCATAGTGGCCCGTAAAGCGGGCGACAACGCGGCAATTTCATTGGACATTCATGCCTTGCGGATAGACTTCGCGGTAACAATCGCTATCTGTTGACCTCAATGCTTCGCCAATTGCTCACTCTGCTTGCCGTCATTTCGGGCTTCACGCTCGCGGCGGAACCTGTCGCTGCGGCGCAGGGTGCGGTGATGAGTGTGGCGGCGGCGGACCAGCAGGCGGAGTGCCCGCCGGTGGTCAGCGCGCCGATGCAGCTGGCGCAGGCACGCCAGGCGAGCCTTGCCCAGCGGGCGATTCCCTGCCCCCGGCGGCCCATCATCGTCGTCGTCCCCCCGGTCCAGATCCAGGCAGACCGCGCGCACGAATAGCGCCGCAAACCCCTTATATCGCCCGATTTTCTCCAGCCGCGCCCCAGTCCGCGCGGCCATTCTTCCCATATATCCGACAGGAATCCCGCCATGTGGCAAGGTATCGCCAAATCGCTTTTCGGCTCGTCCAACGATCGTTACGTCAAATCGCTCGACAAGATCGTCGCCCGGATCAACGCGCTCGAAGAGCAGCTAGCCGACTTCTCCGATGATGAACTTAAGGCGCAGACCGCCAAGTTCCGCATCAAGCTGGCCGAAGGGCAGACGCTCGACGATATCATGCCCGAAGCCTTTGCCACGGTGCGCGAGGCTTCCAAGCGCGTACTCGGGATGCGGCACTTCGATGTGCAAATGGTCGGCGGGATCGTGCTCCATCGCGGCGAGATCGCCGAAATGAAGACGGGCGAGGGCAAGACACTGGTCGCCACACTCGCCACCTACTTGAACGCCATCGAAGGCAAGGGTGTCCACGTCGTCACCGTCAACGATTACCTCGCCCGGCGCGATGCCGAGTGGATGGGCCGCCTGCACGGATTTCTTGGCCTCACCGTGGGCGTGATCGTGCCCAACCTGCCCGAATCCGCCCGTCGCGCCGCCTATGCTGCCGACATCACCTATTCGACCAACAACGAACTGGGCTTCGATTACCTGCGCGACAACATGAAGCAGGACCGCGCCCAGATGGTCCAGCGGCCCTTCAATTTCGCGATTGTCGACGAGGTGGACTCGATCCTGATCGACGAGGCGCGCACCCCGCTGATCATTTCCGGCCCCACCGAAGACAAGAGCGATCTCTACGTCGCGCTGGACGATCTGGTGAAGCAGCTGGTGCAGGACCAGCAGGCGCTCGAACGCGAGAACGGCGGCCCGATGGCCGAGGGTGAGGGCTATTTCACCAAGGATGAGAAGAGCCGTAACGTCTCGCTGACCGAGCAGGGCACCGAGGAAATGGAACAACGCCTGATCGCGGCGGGCCTGCTGCAATCGGACAACCTCTACGATGTCGAGAACACCCAGGTCGTCCACCACATGGACCAGGCACTGCGCGCGGTGGTGATGTTCAAGAAGGACACCGACTACATCGTCAAGGACGACAAGGTCGTCATCATCGACGAATTCACCGGCCGCATGATGGATGGCCGCCGCTGGTCGAACGGCCTGCACCAGGCGGTGGAAGCCAAGGAAGGCGTGAAAATCGAGCCCGAGAACCAGACGATGGCCTCGATCACTTTCCAGAACTACTTCCGCATGTATCCCAAGCTTAGCGGCATGACCGGCACCGCCGCCACCGAGGCGAGCGAGTTCTGGGATATCTACAAGTTGAACGTCGTCGAAATCCCCACCAACGTGCCGGTGAGCCGCGTGGACGAGGAGGACGAGTTCTACAAGAACACGCTCGACAAATTCCAGGCCATCGCCAAGGCCATCGCCGAAAAGAGCGAAAGTGGACAGCCCACGCTGGTGGGTACGGTCTCGATCGAGAAAAGCGAACTGCTGAGCAAGTTCCTCGATCAGGAAGGCGTCAAGCACGCGGTGCTCAACGCCCGGATGCACGAGCAGGAAGCGCATATCGTGGCGCAGGCGGGGCGCATCGGTGCGGTGACGATCGCCACCAACATGGCCGGTCGTGGCACCGACATCCAGCTTGGCGGCAATGTCGAATTCCGCATCGAGGATGAATTGAGCGAGATGGAGGACGGACCCGAGAAGGACGCCGCCATCGAGAAGATCAAGGCCGAAGTGGCGGAAGAAAAGGCGCGCGTGCTGGCAGCGGGCGGGCTGTTCGTGCTCGGTACCGAACGCCACGAAAGCCGCCGCATCGACAACCAGCTGCGCGGTCGTTCGGGCCGTCAGGGCGATCCGGGCCTGTCACGCTTCTACCTTTGCCTGGAAGACGATCTGCTGCGCATTTTCGGGCCGGACACGCTGTTCGCCAAGATGATGAACGCCAATCTGGAAGATGGCGAGGCGATCGGTTCCAAGTGGCTGAGCAAGGCCATCGAGACCGCGCAGAAGAAGGTGGAAGCGCGCAATTACGAAATGCGCAAGCAGGTCGTCCAGTACGATGACGTGATGAACGACCAGCGCAAGGTGATCTACGAGCAGCGCGCCGAAATCATGGATTCCGCGAGCGTGGACGATGTGGTGGACGACATGCGCCGCGATGCGATCAACGGCATCGTGTTTGCCGCCTGCCCGCCGGGTTCCTACCCCGAACAGTGGGATATCGAGGCGCTGCGGGAAAAGGCCACAAGCGTGCTCGGTCTCGACGTGCCGTTCGATGAATGGATGCAGGAAGAGCAGGTCGAGCCCGAACTGATCGAGGAGCGGTTGCAGGATCTTTCCGAGCAGCGGATGGCAGCACGCACCGCCGATATTCCGGAAGACAGCTGGCGGCGGGTCGAGAAGAGCATTCTGCTCGAACGGCTGGATTACCACTGGAAGGAACACCTCGCCACGCTCGATGCGCTAAGGCAGGTGGTGTTCCTGCGCGCCTATGCCCAGAAGCAGCCGCTCAATGAATACAAGCGCGAAGCCTTCGGCCTTTTCGAAACGATGCTGGAAAGCGTGCGCGAGGATGTTACCAAGGTGCTGCTGACGGCGGAATTCCGCGCAGCCGCCCCGCCGCCGCCTCGCGCGCTTCCTGACCTCCCCGATTTCCTTACCGGACACATCGATCCCTTTACCGGCGAGGACAATTCGAACGATGGCGACGGATCGGCAGCCCGCGCGCCGCTGTTCGGTACGCTGGCCGCCTCACCCGTGGCCTCCACCGGCTCAGGCGGGTCGCAGACTGCCGATCCTTATGCAGGGATGAACGTAAGCCGAAACGCGCCGTGCCCCTGCGGATCGGGCAGCAAGTACAAGCACTGCCACGGCGCACAGGCGTAGCGGCTGGTAGGCGATACATCGGCGCGCGCTGCCCAGGGCGGCGCGCGCTACCGGAATGTGTGAAAGAAAATGGCTCCGAGTAGGATTCGAACCATTTTCATCTATCCTTATGACTTAAAACGATAAAAATGGTGAAATGATAACACGCAAACTTATCTTTCCCCCATTCATTCCCCCACTGGAACTGGATAGGCGGCGCTAGTTGGTTCAAATGCCACCCAGCGGCCTTGGGCATGGGTTACAATGAATCTGCATTTATAGGGTATCTTAGATCTATAATTTGTTCTGGTTGATTATAAGCCGGAGGTGTTCCTTCCTCTTCTTTACCTCGTCATGAACTAATCTAATTTGCGCATCTCTAATGATCCATTTAAGTTTCATATTTTCATCAGGCCAGACGCTCTTTTCAGAATCTTTGATCACGTAATTTTGAATGTTATTTCGTTTAGCCTCGTCAATGAATCGAAATTTGTCTCCAAATTTCATGCCAGTATTCTGTATGAAGTAGTCTATCTCATAGCGCCTTCGATCTGTCGTGAATTCCTCTTCTATGGCCCAAGCTTGCTTGTGATTCTCTGGCTGAGAAAGCAATCTTGGTAATTTGGCTTTCTCCAGCATATCGAGCTCAATTTTAGCCTCCTTTGCAACCATTAGTCCTCTTATAAAAGTCAAAGGTGTCTCGATATTTTGTCGACATTGCTCGAATTTTTCATGGCTAACAAAATATTTTTTACCAGATGATTGCACAACTTCGACGGCCAACACACGAATTTGCTCCTCAGACATGCTTGGTGGCGCGATTTGGTCGTGGCCATAAGGCGTTTCATTAGCGGGCAGGGGTTTGAAGTAACGTGACATGACCCCCAGCTTTCCTCCAGCTGGGATTAGAGCCGAGCCGCTTTGTTGCGCATGAGCGCGGTTGAAGCAATGGGCTGCGTAGCGGAGCCCGTAGGGCGTAGCGGAGCAGGCCATTGCTTATCCAGTTCAGCGGCGAACGCCGCCGGGGTTGCGTATCCAAGGGATGAGTGCGGTCTCTCCCGGTTGTAGTCATCCACCCAGGCGGCGATCTCGACACGGGCATGGACCATGCTCATGAACAGCGTCTCGTTCAGCAGCTCGTCGCGCATGCGGCCATTGAAGCTCTCGACATAGCCGTTCTGCATTGGCCGTCCCGGCGCGATGTAATGCCACTCGACGCCGATCTCGCCGCACCATGCGAGCACGGCGTTGCTGGTAAGCTCGGTGCCATTGTCGCTGACGATCATCCCCGGCTTGCCTCGCTTTGCGATCAGCTCGGTCAACTCGCGCACGACACGGCGGCCGGAGATCGACGTGTCCGGCACCGCTGCCAGGCACTCCCGGGTCACGTCATCGACTACGTTGAGCACGCGGAACCTTCGGCCCGAGGCCATCTGGTCATGCACGAAGTCGAGGCTCCAGCGCTGGTTCGGCAGTGCCAGCACCGGAGCCGGTGCCCTCGTGCCGACAGCACGCCTGCGGCTGCGTCGCCGCCTGACTGCCAGCCCTTCCTCCTGGTAGATGCGTTGGGTCTTCTTGCGGTTGATCATCACGCCCTCCCGGCGCAGCAGGATGTGCAGACGGCGATAGCCGAACCGGCGACGCTGGTTGGCCAGCTCGCGCAGCTTCTCACGCAGACCGGCATCATCGTCCCGGGTGGAACGGTAGCGCACGCTCTTGCGATCAGCATCGATGACACGGCACGCCCGCCGTTCGCTCATCCCGTGGCAGGCACGGAGATGAGCTACAGCTTCCCGCATGGCGGCGGGCGTCAGAACTTTTTTGCCAGGAGATCCTTCAACGCCACGTTGTCCAGCATCGTGTCGGCCAGCAGCCGCTTGAGCTTCGCGTTCTCGCTCTCAAGCTCCCTCAGCCGCCGGGCCTCGGAAACCTCCAGTCCGCCATACTTCGACTTCCAGTTGTAGATCGTCGCTTCCGATATACCGAGCCGCCGGGCCAGATCAGCGGTCTTCGCGCCCGCCTCCGCCTCCTTCAGCACCCCGATAATCTGCTCTTCTGTAAACCTCGTTCTCTTCATCTCGTCCGTCCTTCTGTCAGGGCCGGACTCTAATCGAGACTGGAGGAAAATCAGGGGGTCATGTCAGCAGCTATCGCCCTGATTGAGACAAAAGCGGCCTTTCAGCAAACGACCCAATGCTGACATCGCGACTAGAGCGCGTCCGTTGTCCTGCGGATACACAAGCTGCCAAGCTTCCCATTCGCATCGAACAGCCACGAGGTCTCTACTGAGGTGGTGAGCAGTCCATACTCTGCGACGATGATCTTTCGGCTAACGCCGCCTTGATGTTCGCACCCTTCGGATAAGTGGTGTGGTTCGCCTTTGAGAAAGGATCGATCATCGCGATTTGATATTAGCCAGTCGCGATTTTCGGCCTCTGCTTCTAAATCGCCAACAGTAGAACCGAGAGGAACAATCTCCAGCAGCCTGCCTTTCGTGGCTTCGTCGCCGCCCCAAACCAAAGGCGGGCCGCAACTAGACAGCGAGAGTGCGAGGACAGCGACAGCCAAGTTGCGCGACATTCGACCAGTCTACCAGCACAAGAATGCCTAGCGCAATCGAACGACCGCTTTCCACCCTCATTCCAGACATTGCGGCACCGCTCAGCATTACCCGAAACCGAACATGGTTGCTATCGCCCGGATTCAGACAAAAGCAGCCTGCCAACAAACGACCCTTAGCGGAAAATCCCCTTAGCCAGTAGAGGATCGCGTTGATACCACAGCGCTAGATAAGGAGAAACGATTCAGACCTCATCATTAATTTCACTCGCCTGCCTGATCAACAAACGACCGATCTAGCCGTCTAAAGCCATAAACTTTTTCGATGAAAAGAGTCCGCCTAGAATTGTTAAGTTCATGAACAGTTTCAAGATATCCCTCAGAATGAACTTCTATCGGAAAATTGTCTTGCACTTGGCTTATCATTATCAATTCCCTCAATCTTCTATTCACTTCGATATCATTATCTAGCAGTGATAAATTCAAATCTAGCGTAACGTTGCTACAATCGGGAACCTGAATGAAGGCCCCATGAAAGCTAGATATCAAGAATAGATTATTTAATTCGTATCTCAGCATATTTTGAGATGCGATTTGTTCGCAAAAGCGCATCCTATCTTGCACCTCGTCGGTTATACACGAAGAAGTAATCAACATATAGAACGGAAAAATAACTAAAGTTGTCAATTTCTGCATAGATCACCAGATGAGTGTTTGGAATTTCGCTACAATTCTGTGAATGGAGCGGTATTGGAGCTTCCTATACGCCAGCAAATGCTACTCGAAGGCGCAGCATCTCACAAATCAAACATTTGTGTTGGAACTGTCCGCAACCCACCCTCTTTCCGGCCATGAGCGGGACTTGTGAGCGGCACCAGAACCTGCCTGGCAGCTTCGATGGGCTTTTCGCCAGGAGCGGAAATTCTCCAACCGACCCGAGTCCAGACATTCGACTGATGTAGCTTCAGATATTTGACTGATGTAACGCTAGACTACAGCCTCGCACCCTGTTCACTTTGCACCACGATTTTGGCGCAGGGGAAGTTGTAAAGGTCCACTGATTCTCGAAGATTTTGTCCATCCGCCGAGTTGGCGTGAAACCGGGCGCTGGGGGGCCGAAGCTTTTGGCTTCGACCCCCGCTCCCGGTCCACGGGAGGAACCCTTAGTCAGACGCTTTGGTTTACCAAGCGGCCTGGAACCCCGCTCGCGCGCCGATCTCGCCTTCTTCAAAGCCCACTCCGACCCCGCCGGTAACATAGGCGTTTTCGCTCACGCGAGCGGCGACGCTGGCCGAACCGGCGACCCGGTTGTTGAAGTAACCGAAACCGCCCGCCACGCCGAAGCTGTCGCTAGGCATGAGGACCGGCGATTCCATCGCCAGCGCCAGTGCCACACCCTCATTTGCCTCACGCAGCCCTTGGGCATTAGCATTGGCAAGATCGAACAAGGTCGCGGTCTGCCCCTGCAATGCCCCGATCGCTGCCGAATTGGCGGCGATATTGGCAGTATTGGCAGAAATCAGTCCGGAATTGACATTGATCGACGAGGTGTTGGCCGCCACCTGTTCGGTGGTAGCGAAGCTCGCCGATCGACCCAGCGTGCCGCTGCCGTCAGCGGTCAGCACGAAGACCGGGCCGACCTGAGAGGCGGTGCTGGTATCCAGCCCCGCGATCACCACCTGCCCGTCATTGGCAGCCACCGCGCCATTGCCGATAGCGACCGAGTTGACCCCGGAGGCAACCGACTGGTTGCCCAGCGCGATGGCTCCCGCACCTGAGGCATTGGCAGCTTCACCTACCGCGACTGAACGCACGCCGCCAGCATCTGCGAGATGGCCCAGCGCTGTCGCGCGTTCACCATCAGCAACCGAGCGCCAACCGTATGCCGTAGCGCCCGGACCCATGGCAACGCTCTCACCACCAACGGCAGTAGTCGAATTGCCCATTGCAAAAGAAGTGTCGCCGATCGCGAGTGCATCCACTCCGTTGGCGACAGATTCGTTCCCTATCGCGGTAGCGAAATCGGTCTGCGCGTCGGCGTTCTCGCCCACCGCAATCGAGCGAACGCCTTGCGCCGTGGCAAGATGGCCGAGTGCGGTGGCACGTTCGGAGTTGGCTTCGGCACGCCAGCCAAACGCTGTTGCTCCCGGACCGGTGGCGATACTTTCGCCACCAACCGCAGTGGTTGAATTCCCCATCGCCATTGCGGTGTCACCCAGCGCCAGCGCGTCAATGCCGTTGGCAATCGATTCATTGCCGATTGCGGTGGAGAAGTCGGACTGGGCATCGGCGTTCTCGCCCACTGCCAACGAGCGGACGCCCTGTGCAGTGGCGAGGTGGCCCAGCGCCGTCGCACGTTCAGCGGTCGCTTCCGCACGCCAGCCGATTGCGGTGGTGCCAGGTCCGGTGGCATCGGCCTCGCCACCGACCGCTGTGGTCGAGGGGCCGGTGGCATTGGCATCTTCACCGCAGGCCAACGCATCTTCGCCCAGCGCCGTGGCGTTGGCAGTGGTATCGACCAGCAGCAGATCGTTGTTGAGCACGCATTCGTAGCCGCCATCAAACGGGATTTCCTGCGCCGCTGCGGGAGTGGTAGCGAGGCCAATGGCGGCAGTGCCGCTCAGTAAAGTGATGGCCAAACGGTTTGCAATTCTATGGGACATGTTTGTTTCCTCTCGCATGTGTGGACCAGGCCACGACAAGCGAAGGCGTCGGAATTCGAAGAAATCCAGCGCAGGATAATGCCCCCTGCGATGCTTCCCCAAGCTCGGCAACCCCGGTTGCGTGGCACCTCCCGATGCGGGAGGCACAAGACATACGAACCGGACCCAATTTTGGATGCAGTGGAATAAAGAATTATTTTTCAGTGAGTAGCGGGAACCAAATTCGAGGAAAGTGGATCAAACCTGCGTCAGGCCGCCTATAATCAGGATGTCCGTAGTTGGAGCCGCGTGGGGAGCGCTGACTGCATCTTCATAGGTTACCGCGAGCGATGCCCCGGCCACCAAGGCCGCGCGCTCGGCGTCGGTCAGATCGCGCGCAAACGTCCCGCTGGCGGGTATCAAGCCGAGCGACTGCGGAGCGCCGCCTTCAGGCACCACCCACAATTCTGTCGCCTGCCCTTCCGCTGGTGCGAAGCCGCCGATGTTGAGTGACAATTGCCCGGTCTGCCCGTCAACCAGACCTGCCAGCGTCAGAGCCCCGTCCTCGCTCGCCAGTTGCGCCACCAGCCGTTCCCCAGCGACCGGAGCGGCAGTTTCGACCGGAGCCACCGGAGGCTGTCCGGCAGGCTGGACGAACACGAAAGTCAGCGCCGCAGCGGCCGCTGCCGAGATCGCCATGCCCAGACCGAGACTCCAGCCGGGCAGGCCTCTGGTCGAGGGACGGACGCGCGGGTCTTCCATCGCGCCACCCCCTTCGCGGTCGCTGAACAACCGGCGTTCGATGGCGGGCCAGACCTGCTCAGAGGGGTCGAATTCGCCTGCCGCTTCGGCCATGCAGCCAAGCCGATGCCGCCACCATTCCACCCGTGCCGCAAATTCCCGGTCCGACAGGTAGCGGCGCTGCGCAATTGCCAGGTCCGCGCCTTCGAGCACGCCCAGCGCATATTCACCCGCCATGATGTCGGGGCCAAAGAGATTGGTGTCGATCGGGTCAGCCATCGCCAAGGCACCCCCTCAGACTGGCAAGACCGCGACGAATCCAGCTTTTCATCGTCCCCAGCGGAACTTCCAGTTTCTCCGAAAGCTCGCTGTGGGTGTAGCCGCGGAAGAAGGCGAGGCGGATGCAGCGACGGTGATCGTCCTGCA